>CALHTF010000129.1 GCA_938038815.1 uncultured Acidimicrobiales bacterium
CCCGTCGACCACTCGCCAGGCGTCGGCGTACCGTTCGGGCGTGTCGTAGGGCGAGCTAATCGTCACGTCGAAGTCCATCGGACCGCTGCCGACCCGCTCGGCCTCGACATCGATGACATCGGGGAACTCTTGGTTGGGGTCGATCGCTGGTTCCGGCTGGGTTTCGGCCGGTTCGTCGACGGTGCTGGTGGCCGGAACGGTGGTTTCCTCGGGCGGGTCAACCAGTTGCGGCGACGCCGCCGACGAGCAGGCGGTAGCCGTGAGGGCGATGAGGAGAACCAGGGTGCCGAGCCGAATAGATCGCATACGCATCAAGGTAACGAATCGTTACTCGTTATCGGTGGCACCATCGCCGGCACCGGCCGCGTCGTCGTCTTCGTCGCTGGAGTCTTCGAAGTAGTCGGCGCAGTCGTCACGGTCTTGGGCGGCGGCGATGTCGTTCGGGTGACCGGAGCGGACAAGGACGTCGCACGGAACCGGGTTTGGTTCGGCGAAGGCGATGAAGTCCCAGGCGTCGCGAGGGGCGCCGAGGTTGCGAAGCTCAAAGTGCAGATGAGGCCCGGTCGAGTAACCGGTTGAGCCGACCCGACCAATGATGTCGCCCCGGGCGACCTGTTGGCCAACAACTACTTCGAACGAGCTTTGGTGGGCGTACAGCGTTCCCCACTGATCACCGTGGTCGATGACCACGACGTTGCCGTAGCCGCCGCGCAGTTCGGCCATCACGACCACGCCCGCCGCCGACGCAAAGATCGGGTCGCCGAAGCCGCCGCCAAAGTCGTTGCCGTTATGCATACGAACGCTGCCAAAGATCGGGTGGAGTCGAGGGCCGAAGTCAGACCGCGGGCGGGTGATGCCCAGAACCGGGGGGTGCAGAATCGGCGGCGGGCCAGGTGCCTGAGCAGCCTGGGCTCGCTGCAAGGTGAGCGCCGCCGAGTCCGAGTCAATCTGGATGGCGTTGAGCCGTTGGGAGTAGTCGGCCTTTCGGGTCTGAATTGCGGCGACTTCAGCGGCGATCTCGGCGCTTTCGGCGCTCGCTTCAATTTGAAGACTGTCGAGGGTGGCGATCCGTTCGGAGATCTCGGCCTCATAGGCCTCGATCTGTTTGAGCTCGGCCTCGGCCTCGGCCTCAAGATCGCCCTTGAGGGCCACCAGTACGTCGACTCGAACTTCGAGCCGCTCGACCGATCGCACGGTTTTGTCTTGATCTTCGAGGGCGACCGATGCGTACTCGCGAACACTCTCGACCGAGTCGACCGACTCGGCGTTCAGCATGGTATTGAGGATGTCTTCGTTGTTCGATGCGCCACCGATGAACGCTTCGATGGCATGGCGCTTGAGTCGCTGGGTCTCGTCTTCGAGTTCTTGTTGCACCCGAGCGAGTTCGACTTCTGCTCGCTCTCGTGCCGCGTTCGCTTCGTCGACCCGTTCGAGCCCGAGCTCGATTTCGAGCTTGGTCCACGACAACATGCCCCTCACCCGAGAGATACGGGACTCGATCTTGGAGAGCTTGGCGGTCGCCAGTTCCCATCGGGCAAGTGCGTCGGCCTCCTCGCCGATTGCTTCGTCGTACAACTCTTGGAGTCGGATGAGCTCTTCGACGTCGACGCTTGGCTGGGCTGGGGGCTGGTTCGGATTCGGGTTCTCGGTGCCGGGGTTCTCCGGTGCTGGATCTGGGTCGGCCGGGGCCTCGGTTGGCGTCTCAGGTTGATCGCCTGCACCAGCATCTTTCTGCTTTTTCTTCTTGTCCTTCTTCTTTGGCGCATCGGTTGCTGGGGGCGCCTCTTCGAGGGTCTCCGGCGCAGGCTGATCTTGGGCGCTCACCGGGGTTGCCGACAGCATCGATGCCAGCATCGAGATCGCCAAAACTGTCGTCAAAACCAGGCGAGACGACAAAAACCGGAGCAAGCGCGGAACGCGTGGGAAAGCCACGGGTACCAATCGGCCACCGGCGCGTCGAAATGAACAGTTCGGCCTACCGGCAGCGAAATGTTCGAGCTAGCAGGACGAACTAGACGTCGAGCTTGGTCGACACGGCAAAGGCCGAGCCCAAAATACCCACCGCGATGCCAATACCAAGCACCCAGAGGCCCCGGTAAATCAGCTCGTCGTTGGTTACCTTGAGGCCTTCGAGCAGCCTCAGGCCCTGCGACTTGGTAAACCCGTCGATCACGAATCGTTTGAGGCTGTACATCAGCCCAACCGCAATGCCGGCGCCGACCAGGCCATGGATGAGTCCCTCGAGCATGAACGGCAACCGAATAAACCAGTTGCTCGCGCCCACGAGCTTCATCACCTCAATCTCCTGGCGACGCGCCGATATCGCAACAACGATCGTGTTCAAGATGAGCAGAGCTGAAGCGATCAGGAGCGCGATCGAAACCCATAACAAGAAGTTTGAGATCTTGTTGGCTTGTTCCTGGATGCTGCGGATCACCTCGCCCGCGAACACCACGTCACGGACCCCCGGCAGCGTCTCAAACTGCGACCCAATCTCCTCGACCACATCGGCGTCTTTGGTGGTGGGAACAACCCGGAACGACGGCGGGAGATCTTCGGGCACAACCGAGTCACGAAGTTCGGGCGACTCGTCGAACAGTTCGAGGAATTCCTGGTAGGCCTCTTCTTGGTTGACGAAGGTCCAGCTTTCGATCGCGGCACTCTCGTCGAGTACCCGGCGGATCGCTGCATCTTGATCGGCGTCGACGGTCGGGTTCATCCACACAACGAACTCGATGCCGCCTTCCCACCGCGAGGTCGCGTTGGCCACACTGTCGCGGGCGAGCAACGACGAACCGAACAACCCGAGCGAGATCGAGATGGTGAGGATCGCAGCGATAGTAAGGGTGAGGCGACGCGCCAGGTTGATTCCTGTTTCGCGCAACATGTAGGAGACTTTGAGGGCCATGGTTTCGTTCCAGCTCTACTCGTAGACGCCCTGGGCCTGATCGCGAACGATCGTGCCTTGGTCGAGTTCGATGACTCGACGACGCATGGTGTCGACGATGCCGCGGTCGTGCGTGGCCATGACCACGGTGGTGCCGGTCCGGTTGATGCGGTCGAGAAGCCGCATAATGCCGACCGAGGTGGCGGGGTCGAGGTTTCCGGTGGGTTCGTCAGCCAACAAGATGAGCGGCCGGTTCACGAACGCCCGGGCGATCGACACCCGCTGCTGTTCACCGCCGCTGAGTTGGTTCGGGAAACTGTCGACCTTGTCGGCGAGGCCAACCAGTTCGAGGATCGCCGGAACCTGCTTGGTGATGACCGACTTTGGGCGACCGATTACCTCTAGGGCGAACGCTACGTTCTCGGCAACCGTCTTCTTCTCGAGCAGCTTGAAGTCCTGAAAGATGCAGCCGATGTTGCGGCGCAGGTACGGGACCTTCCAGCTATTGAGCTGACCAATGTCTTTGCCCGCCACAAAGATGCGACCCTCACTGGGGTTTTCTTCTTTGTTGAGCAGGCGGATAAAGGTGGACTTTCCCGACCCGGAAGGCCCGACCAAGAAGACGAATTCACCCTTGCCAATATCGATATTGGCGTTGCGGAGCGCGGCGGAGTCGGCGCTCTTGTAATTCTTGGTGACGTTCTCGAGTTTGATCATCTAGGCGGGACGCAGTCGGTTAAGGGGGAGACTGGGCAAAACGCTACCAGCGGAACGCCAAAAGCGACGGGCAGCCCAGTCGATCGGCGGGTCAGTTTGCGGCTTCGGTGTTGGTGGCGCGGTTCCAGCGGAGATAGGCCTCCATGAACTGCTCGATATCGCCGTCGAGAACCGCATCGACCGTACCGACTTCGTACTCCGAGCGGAGGTCTTTCACCATCTGATACGGCTGCAGCACATAGGATCGGATCTGGCTTCCGAACCCAACGTTTTTGGCTTCACCGGCAATAGCGGCCAGATCGGCGTCGCGCTGTTGACGCTCGAGGTCGAGCAATTTGGCCGCCAACATGGCCATCGCTCGGTCCTTGTTTTGGTGCTGGCTTCGTTCGTTCTGGCACTGGGTCACCGTGCCGGTGGGCAGGTGGGTGATGCGAATCGCCGAGTCGGTCACGTTGACATGCTGGCCGCCAGCCCCCGACGAACGGTACGTATCGATACGCAGGTCTTTCTCGTCGATCTCGACCTCGTCGGTCATGTCGTCAAAGAACGGCACCACCTGCATCGAGGCGAACGCCGTCTGGCGCTTGGCCTCTTTGTTGAACGGCGAGATTCGCACCAGTCGGTGCACGCCGTGTTCGGCCTGCATGAGGCCATAGGCGTGGCGGCCCCGCAAGATGAACTCGACGGACGACAGACCCGCTTCGGTGCCTTCGGAGACCGACTCGATCTCGATGGTCATGCCCCGGCGTTCGGCCCAGCGGGTGTACATCCGCATCAGCATCTCGGCCCAGTCTTGGGCGTCGGTGCCGCCCTCGCCTGACTGGATCTGACAGACGGCGTCCATCTCGTCGTACTCGCCCGAGAACAACGATCGGAGCTCGAGTTCGACAAACGTTTCTTCGATGGCGGCAATCGCTTCGACGATTTCGGGTTCGAGCGATTCGTCGCTCTCCTCGCGGGCCATCTCGTACAACGTTTGGGCATCGCTGATCGCCGTCGATAGATCGCCAAACTGCTTTAGGTCGTCGTTGACCGCACTCAGTTCGGTCTGAACCTTGCGGGCCGCGTCGACATCGTCCCAAAGGTCGGGGCGGCCCATCTCGGTTTCGAGTTGGGGCTGGATCTGGCGAAGTTCTTCGATGCGCAGGTACACCTGGGCTTCGTCTCTTCGTCGATCAAGGGCAGCGAGCGCATCGCTGAAATCCTGCACGTTGGCGGGCTACTTCTTGCCGTGGCAGTGCTTGAACTTCTTACCGGTTCCGCACGGGCACGGATCGTTACGACCGGCCTTTTCGAACTCGGTGTTCTCCTTCGGCACTGCCTTGGCGCCCGGGTCGTCTTCTTCGACGATCTTTGGTGCACCGTCGACCGACCCAAGGTTCTTGGCTCGGTTCTGCGCCGTCTCGGCCTGGCTGTCGGGCGCCGACTCTTCGACATCGACCGCTTGTTGCTCCACCGCTTCGGCCGCGGTGGGCTCTTCCTCCACGTTGACCTGCACGTGCATCACGTACTTCACAAAGTCTTGGGCGATGCCGGTCATCATGTGACCAAACATCTCGAAACCTTCCCGCTGCCACTCGGCGGCGGGATCCTTCTGGCCCATCGCCCGCAGGTGGATACCTTCGCGCAGGTAGTCCATCTCATAGAGATGTTCGCGCCAGCGTTGATCGATGATCTGCAACATCACCTGGCGTTCGACCTGGCGCATGATCTCGGGGGTGATCTCTTCCTCGCGAGCCTCGTAGTGAGCGGTCGCTTCGGTGACGAGAATCTCGTAGAGCCCGTCGGTGGTGCTGGCCTCGGACAAGGTGTCTTCGGTCTGCTCGCTCGGCCAATAGTTGCCTACCTCGATAGCGAGGGTGTCGAGCTCCCAGTCGTCGACGTGGTCGCTGACCGCATGGGTCGACACCAGCGCGTCGACCGCCTCGGCGAGGTACTCCATCGCTTCAGCCCGCAGATCGGCGCCGGCGAGAATCTGGTCGCGGCGCCGGTAGATGACCTTGCGCTGTTCGTTCATCACCTCGTCGTACTTCAGAACGTTCTTGCGGACTTCGGCGTTCTTTTGTTCGACCGTGGTTTGGGCTCGCTCGATGGCTTTGGACACCATCTTGGCCTCGATGGCTTCGTCTTCGGGCAGCGCACGGCCCATGACCCAATCCATCGCGCCGGTGGCGAACAGGCGCATCAGGTCGTCTTCGAGCGACAGGTAGAACCGGCTTTCGCCCGGCTCACCCTGACGACCACTACGACCCCGGAGCTGGTTATCGATGCGACGAGAATCGTGACGTTCGGTACCGAGCACGTACAGCCCACCTAGCTCGCGGACCTTGTCGCCTTCGCTCTTGCACTCGGCGTCGAACTTGGCGAATTCGATGTCGAACATCTCTTTGCCTTCGCCTTCCTCGGGGTCGAGTCCGGCGATTTCGACCTCGGCGATCGCCAACTCTTCGGCGTTGCCGCCGAGCACGATGTCGACACCACGACCCGCCATGTTGGTGGCCACGGTGACCGAACCAATGCGACCAGCCTGGGCAACGACCTGGGCTTCTTGAGTGTGCTGCTTGGCGTTGAGGACGTGGTGGTCGATGTTCTTTTCGTTGAGAACCCGCGACAGCTTCTCGGAGTTCTCGACCGAGACGGTACCGACCAGCACGGGCTGGCCCTTGGCGTACCGCTCGCTCAAGTCGCCCACGATGGCGTCGAACTTGGCCTGCTCGGACTTATAGATCAGGTCGCCCTGGTCAATACGGGCCAGCGGCTTGTTGGTGGGAATCGAGATGACCTGCAGGTCGTAGGTGCTGGCAAACTCCGACGCTTCGGTTTCGGCGGTACCGGTCATTCCGGCCAGCTTGTCGTAGAGGCGGAAGTAGTTCTGCAGGGTGACGGTGGCGAGGGTTTGGTTCTCTTCTTTGATGGCCACGCCTTCTTTGGCCTCGACCGCTTGGTGCAGACCCTCGGACCAGCGCCGACCATCGAGGACTCGACCGGTGAACTCGTCGACGATCTTCACCTCACCGTCTTTGATGATGTAGTCCTTGTCGCGCCGGTAAAGCTCTTTGGCTCGCAGCGACTGCTGCAGGTGATGCACCAGGTTCGACGACACGGCGTCGTACAGGTTGTCGATACCCATGGCGGCTTCGACCGCATGGATACCATCTTCGGTCGGGGCGACGATGCGCTTTTCTTCATCGACGTCGTAATCGACGTCGCGCTTGAGGCCCCGGGCGATGCTGGCGAACTTGTAGTAGGTCTGGGCCGCTTCAGCGAGGCGACCCGAGATGATGAGCGGCGTACGAGCTTCGTCGATCAGGATCGAGTCGATCTCGTCGACGATGCAATAGTTCTGGCCCCGCTGCACCTTGCGATCGGCCGACATGGCCATGTTGTCGCGCAGGTAGTCGAAACCGAGTTCGTTGTTGGTTCCGTAGGTGATGTCGCTGGCGTACTGCTCGCGTTTTTGGGCCGTGTCGCGGTTACCCGGCACAATCAGACCAACGCTCAGCCCCAACCACCGGTGCACTTCGCCCATCCACTCGGCGTCGCGAGACGCAAGGTAGTCGTTGACGGTCACTACGTGAACGCCTTTGCCGCCGAGGCCGTTGAGGTAGACCGGCAGCAGCGAGGTAAGGGTTTTGCCCTCACCGGTCTTCATTTCGGCGACCCAACCGAGGTGCAGGGCAGCGCCGCCGACCAGCTGCACGTCGTAGTGGCGTTGGCCAAGGACTCGCCAGGCAGCTTCACGGGTTACCGCAAAGGCCTCGACCAGCATGTCGTCGAGACTTTCGCCGTTTTCGTGGCGGGTCTGAAATTCGGTGGTCTTTGCTTTGAGCGCATCATCAGAGAGGGCTTGAAGTTCGGACTCT
This sequence comes from uncultured Acidimicrobiales bacterium, assembly GCA_938038815.1. Lineage (GTDB taxonomy): Bacteria > Actinomycetota > Acidimicrobiia > Acidimicrobiales > SHLQ01 > CALLQB01. Next base: position 7,468 of record CALHTF010000129.1, read on the forward strand.
TGCGCGCCGATATCGGGCACGAGGGCTTGCAGAGCCCGCAACTTACGGCCATCGCCGGTGCGGAGAAGTTTGTCGAAGATTCCCATAGAACCCTCCTAGCTTACGACCATTTCGCACGGTGTAGGCGTGCGGAGCCAAGGTCTACCCGGACCGGCCCAATTCAACGCTTCACAGCACTACCTTCCGGGGGCGGGAGTGAAGGCGATCGTTGCGCCATAGACCTCGGGGGCACCAGCTCGTCGGAGCGCTTTTGCCGCCTCGGCGAGGGTGGCGCCGGTGGTCAGTACATCGTCGATTACCAGCACCGGACAGTCGACCCGGCCTACTGCCCGGAACGCGGCCCGCCCCTGCCGCTCGGCCGCACTCTTGGCAGTTTGGCCAGCCCCGGCGAACAACAGCCCCGCTGGTTCGGTCGAACCCAAGAGCCGACGCACCGGCAGGTCCAACCGCCGCCCCACCCGGCGGGCCAACCGTTCGGACTGGTCGAAGCCTCGTTTGCGCCGCCGCCCAGCCGCCGTTGGAACCCACGTTGCCATGCCCAGTGCAACACCTTCGGCCTGCACCCGCCGAGCCACCGCCGCCGCCAACCAACCGAGTGATTGGCGTTGGTTGTGATACTTCACCGACACCACAAGTTCTCGCCCAACCCCGGTGAGCATGAAGGCCGATACGCAACCGTCGAGCCCTTCGGGGCACGGCACATCGACGGCGACGTCGAGCCCTCGCCGACACCGAACACACGGCGACTCCCCCGCCACCCCGCATACGCCACAATGGGTCGACCACAGTTGGTTCATCCCCGCACCCTAGGAACGCCCTCTGACATCGCCGTCGGCCAACCAGAAACCAGGGCGCGCAAGTGAGCCCACCGGGGTGGGCTACTCGCTGTTGGGTGGGTGGCTGAGCCAGAAGGGTTGGCCCACGTCGGTGTCCCACCAGGGCACATACTCGCGCTCGAGTTCATCGACGCCGCAATCGCCAGCGGCGACGCGTGCCCGTCGTTCGGCGCAATCATGCCGCCCGCCATGTTCGAACAGGCGCGCCGATGGCAACGACACTGTTTCGCTAACGGCTTCGCCGGCATCGACTGGCCTACCGAGTACGGCGGCCAGGGTCTCGACGTTGAACATACCCACGCATGGAGCGATGAATGTGCCCGACGAGGCGTGACGGCCTACATGAACTTTTTGCTCGGACTACCTTGCGAACCTCGACCGGCATCGCCTCTTCGCCCGCTCACTGACAGCTAGGCCAGCGGGCCTCGTTCGAGCACGACGCCTTGGTCGGTGCGGTGACCAACGAGCACGATCGGCACCGAGTCGACCACACAACTAAGAGCTAAGTCGGCTTCGTAGCCGACGACCTCGGGGTGGTCGGCGCCGAGCTTCGATCGCCACTTGACGATCGCTGCGTCGGCGAGTTGGCGAAGCTCGTCGGCGAATCGCTCGGTGTCGGCTTGGCCATCGTTAGCCAACACAGCCGCCATGAAGTCGGCGGCGGCCTGATCTTCGTTGCCCGGACGGGTCGCCACAAACTCGACCTCGGCGTCTGGCCAGGTGGCCTGCAAGAACAACGCCGTCGCCGTGGCGTTCACCGCACTGGCCGCCAACAGATGCTCGGCTCCAGACTCGACCAGCCCCAGGGTTCCGTTGGAGGTGCGCAGGATCGTCGCGCGTTCCGAGAGATCGAGGTCGACCAGCGCGGCCGGCGAGTTGCCGATCTCAAAGCCCGCGGGTCGCAGACCGCCGTCTTCGCCCAGCAACAAACTGTTGGGCGTTGCAGCGGCGATCGAGCGCGCCGCCTCGAGCTCCTTCACACACAAAATCTGTTCGGCTCCCCGGTCGAACGCAACCGCGGCGGTCGTGAACGCTCGGAAAACATCGATGACAACAGCAACGGTCGGTCGGCTCATGCCCCTAGCGTCGCAGAACCGTGCCGCCCACGCAGACCATTAGGTCCTGGCGAGTGCAGCGCCGAGGTCGGCGTTCATGGCATCGACCGCGTCGGCTGCCGCAGCAGCCCACTCTTGGGTACCGTCCTTCTGCCACGCTCCGATGATGCCGCGGCTCGAGTTCACGACGATGCCGTCGCCTGCCGCACGGACACCGGCAACCGCGTCGTCGGCTCCCCCACCCTGAGCGCCGTAGCCGGGAACTAGGAAGATGGCGTTGGGCATACGTTCGCGCATCGCCCGCGCCTCGGTCGGGTAGGTGGCGCCCACCACCGCACCAACGTCGGATAGCCCACACGCCCCCAGCCGATCCGCACCCCAGGCATCGACGAGGCCAGCCATGGTCGCAGCGACCGTCGCATCACCCGCAGCCGTGTCCTGCAATTCGCCGCTGCCCGGGTTCGAGGTCTTCACCAGTACAAACACTCCCCCGCCGTCGCCGGCCGCATCGAGCATCGGCGTGATGCCGTCAGACCCCAGGTAGCCGTTGGCCGTTAGCCAACTGGTCCCGAGTCCGGGCAGTCGAGCACCGTCGAGCCCGACCGAACCGTCGAAGTACGCCTCGCCATAGTGAGCAGCGGTCGAGCCGATGTCGTTGCGCTTGGCGTCGGCGATTACCGGGACCCCAGCGTCGTGACACGCCGCAATGGTGGCGACCAAGGCTTCCCAACCCGCCGCCCCGTACGCCTCGTAGCAGGCAACTTGCGGCTTGAATGCCGCACATTTGCTGGCCACCGCATCGATGATCGCCAGGTTGAACTCCACAAACGCCGCGGCGACTGCCTCGGCACTAGGACCGTGTGCGTCGAGGGCGCGTTGCTTCAGTTTATCAGGAAGCAAAGACGGTCGAGGGTCGAGCCCTACGCAAGCGATCGACCCCGATCGTCCGATACTTTCGGTCAAAACATCAGCGGCATGCACGACCAGCGAGACTAGACGACGACGGGCACAGTTCGAACGTGTCGGGGCGAACGGAACGCCTGGCGGCGGTCAGGAACACTTGGTGTATTCCCCATTTCGCTACAAATGCCCCAAAAAGGCGAGTTGTGTGCCCACGCGCACACTTCGTCTGTGTCCGAGCGCACGGAAGGAGTGTGTCGAATTCCAGAGACTGTCTCCAGCGGCCAAACGGTTGGCCGCCCATAGCGGGGAGATAAGAAATGCGAAACTCAGGGGAAACCAACAAAAACCAAGGGCGGGCGACCCGGGGAAAATTCCGCCGGACAGCATCGGCGGCATGGACGCTCAGCGTCATCGTGTCGCTCGTCCTTTCTGTGCTGACGATCAGCCAGAATCCAGCGGCGGCGTCAGAGACCGATGGGGTCGACATCTCGTGTCCGAGCGGCACAACCTTCGACGAAACCGATCTGACCTGTAAATCCACAACGACCAAAGAGGTCGACGCCGAATCGGAAACGACCTACTCGTGTCCCGACGGCTCGAAGGCGGTAGCCAAGACCAGTGGTAAGGATCTCCAGTGCGAGACCACCACCACCGAGAAGGTCCCGGCGATGCGCACCGATACGTGGAAATGCCCAGCAAACAGTACCGAAGCCGGCGGGTCGGGTCCGTCGCTGAAATGCGAGCGAGAGGAGACAACGTTGCAGGCGGCACCGCCGGTCAAGAAGACCGACTACAGCTGCAAGGATGGATTCACCCTCGAGACCGACCCGTCGCCCATCTGCACCCGAGTGGTAACGGAAACCGTCGAAGTCGAACGAGAGGTCGACGAGCGCCACAGCTGCCCAGATGGGTTCGCCCTTCGGCTCGATCCACCTCGCTGCGTCATCCCGACACCGTTTGGCGATCTCCCAGCACCGGGCCTGCTCATGACCGAAACCCAGTACAACTGCCCGATCGGCACCAACCGAGCCACCGGTGGAGGGGCAGCGCTGCGGTGCTTCATCGATAGCCAGAGAACCGTAACGGCCCAGGCGATTGCCAAGGACACCTACTCATGCCCCAAGGGCTTCGAGGCCAAGGGCTCCGGAGCAGCCACCACGTGTTCGAAGCAAACCAAGGTAAAGACCTCGGTGCCAGCGCAAAAGGTCACCAAGTTGAGCTGCCCGAAAGATGCCAAGCCGGCAGACGATGCAATGTGTGAGGTAACCAAGGTCGTGAAGGTTCCGGCCGAGGCAACCACCACCTACACCTGCCCCGACGGCTCGGTGGCGGTCGACGGCACCAGCGGCAAAGGCCTCAAGTGCCAGGTAACCACCGGCACTGCGGTACCGGCGGCGATCACCTGTGGCGGCCGCACGGTAACGGTCGACCTGAACCAAGGCGACAAGCCCACCCGAGGCCACGACGTGATCCTTGGCACCCAAGGCCCCGACACCATAAACGGTAAGAAGGGCGACGACATTATCTGCGGCTGGGGCGGCAACGACACCATCAAGGGCTCGGCCGGCTCCGACACCATCTTTGGCGGCAACGGAAACGACAAAGTCAAAGGCGGCGGCGGCAAAGACACCATCCATGGCGGCCAAGACGACGACATCCTGGCCGGCGGCGGAGGCAAAGATGTCATTAACGGTGGCAACGGAGACGACGACATCGATGGCGGCAGCGGCAAGGACACCGCTTACGGCGACGGTGGCGACGACAACGTCGACGGCGGCAAGGGCCGAGACACCCTCCACGGCGGCGACGGCACCGACACCTGCGACGGCGGCCCGGGCAAGAACAAAATCGGAAAGACCTGCGAGAAGTAAGACCCGCAGGTAACACCACACGCTTCCTCCACACCAGCGAGGCGGGTCGCTCTCGAGCGGCCCGCCTTTGCGTTTTGTTTTCACTGGTTTCGCCACGAGCACACTCGTTTTGTGCCGAGGCACACGGAACCGGCGGCAGGAATCCAAGAAGCTAGATGCAGCGGCAAAACGGAGCCGCCCACATTTTCAAGGAGCGAACCAATGCGAGTTGTCAACAACACCACTCATCGACCGGGACGGCAACTGGTCGCCCTTCACCTCTAC
>CALHTF010000130.1 GCA_938038815.1 uncultured Acidimicrobiales bacterium
CCCGAGTAGCCGCCCCAGAAGACCTTTTCGGGGGCCTTCAAAACGGTGACGCCGTGCTCGGCGAAGCGAGCGAACAGTTGGTCGACCTCTTCTTCGGTGTTGACGTTGTAGGCCATCGTGAACCCGTTGGGTGGGGTGACCTCGGCGCCGTGTTCTTGGGCAAACTTCGCCAGAGGGAACAGCGCAAATTTGAAGCCGTTCATTGAATAGAAGGCAATGTTGGCCGCCTCGTCTGGGTCGGCCTTGTCTGGGGTCCAGCCGAAGGCGTCGTTATAGAACGACCGCGACTCATCGAGGTCGTTCACGGCGATGGTGAAGATCGAGATCCGTTGGTCGAGCGGTGCAGAAGCCATAGCTGCACACACTATGCCCAGATGACGCTCGCCAACAGGGCCTAGGCGCTACCTTTGCGATCGCCGCATCGCTCGTACTTGATCAAAAACGACGATCCAAATACACCAAAATTGGTGTCCAAATTTGCAGAAAAGGAACGACGTTTCGCTCACGACCGAGATGACAACTCCGATCGTGGACCATGAATTCGTCCACATTGGAAATCGGTCGGCGGACCCCATCTATTCGTAACCAGGTCGTCAAGGTTTCGGCGTTGCTTGCCGTAGTGATTGCCGTCATCGCGGCAAACACGGTTTTCATTCAGGGCACCGACATTGCGGACGCCGACCCAGCTCCCGATACTGCTCCGATCCTGTTGAGCGCTGGCGGAGACACGACAGCCGGAGTGATTCCGGACGGGACGTGCCGCATCACCACCGAGGTCGTCGGTGGTGGTGGCGGATCGAACTTCGCCTACGGCGGCGGCAATAACCCCAACCAAGCGATCCACCATGGTGGAAACGGTGCACGAGTCGTGGGCATGTTTGAGGTTCATCCAGGACAGCCCTATGAAGGTTCTGTCGGTGGCGGCGGTGGCGGCGCCGGACAACTCGCCGGCGGTGTCGGAGCCAACGGCACCGGTGGCGACGGCGCCGACGCAAGCTTCCATGAGGGAGCGGGCGGTGGCGGACGCAGCGACTTCTTTATCGCCGACCTTGCAACCGCAGCTATCGTCGCTGGCGGCGGCGGCGGCAGCGGCGGCGGCCACTTTGCCAATGGCATGGTCGGTGGCGACGCCGGTATTCCGGCTGCCGCGGGCGTTGTCGCACCGGGAACCAACGGTCTCGTCGGAAACGACCGCGATAGCACCGTTGTTGTCGGCGGCGGCCAGGGTGGTCAGGCCGGCGCACCCGGAACCGGTGGCGTAAACCCGAGTGCTGCAATCGCAAACGGATCTGCTGGTTCAGGCAGCGACGGCGGCGACGGCGGCGGACCGGGAGCGAGCGGATCTATCGACCTTGGCGGCGGCGGCGGCGCCGGCGTCTTTGGTGGTGGCGGCGGCGGTGGTACCGCAACCAACGGCAGCAGCGGAACAAACACTGGCACGACGACGTCGGAAGGTGGTGGCGGCGGTGGCGGCGGTTCAAGTGTCTTTACGGGAACTGCGGTCGATGGACTCGGCACCGCACCAACCTTTACGTCCGCAACCGCCGCAGGCCCAGGCCTGGCCGGCTGGGGCGGAACCGGAAACACGGCATCCGCTCAGGGCCAAGACGGTCTTCTCACCGTGCAGTTCGAGCCGTGTTCCTATGACCTCCAGGTCGAAAAAACTGTTTCGCCGGCGGCGGTCCAAGTCGGCGAGACAATTACCTTCACCATCGAGATAACCAACCTCGGACCGGACCCGATGACCCGGGGCGACATCGTTACCCTGAGCGATACCTTGCCGGGCGGCGGAGCAAAGACCATCGACTCGATCACCTTTGGCGCCGGCAGCGCGTCGGGCCTCGACGCCACACCCTTGTCCTGTAGCGCCGCAGCGGGCGATGCCATGCCAGCGACCCTGACCTGTGACCGGCCATACTCCTCGTCGACCGGTACCGCAGTTCCGACCGGCGGAACCCGAGGCCTCGATGTCGGTGAGACGATCACCGTTGTCTACAGCCAACCAGCCGATACCGCCGATGTTGATTCCACCCTCACCAACACCGCATCGATTACCGACCGCGGCGACCCAGCCAACAACTCGAGCCCCGCACCCGTTGATGTTGTCGGACCTGAACTACGTCTCGACAAGTCGATCAGCGATGGGCCGGTGAACAACGGCGACGGCACATACGATGTCGCCTACTCGTTGGTGGTAACCAACACCGGAGCTACCGACCTCAGCAATGTGTCGGTGGTTGACGACCTGTCCGCAACGTTCGGTGCGACGCTGGTGTCTTCGGCCATCGATGGCGATACGTGTACTGGAACGACCCTTTCCCCGTCCGTGCCCGCTGGTACCGGCGACCAATGCCAAATCGACATCTCGGTCGTGGTGAACCCCGGTAGCGATGTCGCACCGGTCGTGTTCACCAACGATGCGTCAGCAACCGCTGACTCCCCGTTTGGTATCAGCGCCGATGACACCTCCTCGGCGGACACCACGTTCCCGGAAGAGCCGGGGATCGGTGTAGCGAAATCGGTAGTCGAAGGCCCCACAAGCAACGGTGACGGCACCTATTCGCTGACGTTTGGTCTAACGGTAGAGAACACCGGAGCGGCCAACCTGACGAACGTTCAGGTCGACGACGATTTGTCGGCCACTTTTGCTTCGGCCACGTCGTGGACTCTCGACTCGGCAACCGTCACCGGCGGAACGGCCGTTTGTAACGACTCGACCATCCCGTACGACGGAGCAACCGAGATCGAGCTGCTCACCGGAACCGACATATTGCTCGTCGACGAGACCTGTGAGCTTGAGATTGAAGTAACCGTTACACCAGGCGCGACATTGGGCGTCTATGAAAACACGGCGACCGCTGATGGCACCGCACCCAGCGGAGCCAGCGTAGAAGACGACTCGAATGACGGAGCGTCGACCGATCCCGATGGCGACGGCGACCCCACCAACAACGATGTGCCGACACCGGTGAGCTTTCCCGAGAACCCTGAGGTCGGCTTGGCCAAGGACATCACGGCAGGACCGACCTCCAACGGCGACGGCACGTTCGACCTCGAGTACACGCTCGTCGCCACCAACACCGGTGACGTCCCCCTCACCAACGTCACCATCAACGACGACCTCAACGCCACCTTCGGCACCGCACTCATCAACTCCACCCTCGACACCGACACCTGCACCGGCGCAAC
>CALHTF010000131.1 GCA_938038815.1 uncultured Acidimicrobiales bacterium
GATCACCGACCTGCCAACCGTGAGGTGTCAGGTCGAGCACCGATTCGTCGTCGTGCCGGCACGGCTCTGCCGTGCCGCCTTGGGCGACGGGTTCGTCAGAGGAACACGAGATCGCAACGGCAAGAACCAACGGAACCACGAGCAGGCAACGGGACAATATCGCGAGCGACTTCGTGCGGCGCGTCACGAGGTACCGCGGTGTCGAACGCGACTCCATCACAGCTTGTACGACGGATCGATCTGGTCGAGCATCCGACGCAGCGCCGGCCACTCGTGGAGTCCCAGGGGGAAGTGGTCGTACTGCTCTTTGGAGAGCTCCCAAATGTTCTGTGGTCCGGGATCGATCTCCAGCCCGGTGGCGTGGGCGGCGAGCATGGTTCGGCACGCTCGAATCAGGTAGTGCATCACCATAAATGCCTCCCCCGCAGTTTCGCCGACGGTCAAAAACCCGTGGTTGCGCATGATGAGCGCTCGTTTGCCTTCGAGGTTGGCGGCCAGTCGCTCGCGTTCCTCGAGGGTGAGCGAGAGGCCTTCCCAGTCGTGGTAACCAACGTCGCCAAACAACATGGAGGAGTCCTGGACCAGATGTTGCAACCCGCCTTTGAGCGCGGTGACCGCTAAGGCGTCGGGCACATGGGCGTGAAACACCACCTTCCACTTTGGGAAGTCGTTATGGATCGCCGAATGGATCACAAAGCCTGCGGTGTTGACGTCGGCGGGGCCCTCGAGCACGGTGCCGCCGCTGTCGACTTTGATGATGTTCGACGCCGTTACTTCGTTGTACAGCAGCCCGAACTTGTTGAGGAAGAAATCGTGGTCGCTTCCCGGAACCCGCATGGTGATGTGGTTCCAGACCAAGTCGTCGTAACCGAAGTGCGCGGCGAGACGGTACATAGCCGCCAAGTCGACTCGGGCCGCCCATTCGTCGCCGGTGAACGATCCGTCGCTGGCGGCGGTGAAATCGTCGGCGGTTACTTCGCGGCTGCGGGTTTGGTCGCTCATTGGTTGGTTCCTAGTTGTTCGTGAAGGACGAGATCGTTGGCCCGTTCGCGCAGTTGTGCAGCGAGCAGGTGGGCCGCCGTTGGGCCATAGGCCGACTCGGTATCGGCGTACAGCGCGGCAACTTCGGCCATGAAGGGAAGGTCGGCGCCTACCGATGCGGCGAGCTCGGTGGCGAGTCGCATGTCTTTGGCGGCGTGACTAATCGGAAACGATGCGTCATAGGTGCCGGCCAGGATCTCCGGTCCGTAGGTGTCGGCGACGTAGGAGCCGCCAGCGCTGTTCTGAATGATGTCGAGCATCAGATGTGGTTCGACGCCGGCTTTCACCCCGAGCAGCATCGCTTCGATCAAGGTGACGGTTTGGGTATAGCAGAGGGTGACCTGGGCGATCTTTGCGGCAATCCCCGCGCCGGTCGGACCGACATGGTCGACTTTGGTACCGATGGCGCCGAGCAGTGGTCGCACCGCATCGACATGGTCGCCTTGGCCACCCACGAAGATCGACAACGTTCCGGCGGCTGCCCCTTCCGGGCCGCCCGAAACCGGGGCATCGAGGTAGGCGATGTCGAGCGTCTGGGCTTGGGCGTGGAGTGCTTGTGCGGTGGCGATGTCGTTGGTCGACAATTCGATCCACGAAGAACCGGTAGCCATCGCCGGCAAGATCTCGTTCCCGACGGTGGTGATCTGGGCCGGACCGGGAAGCGACGTAAAGGTAGCCTCCGCTCCTTCGACGGCTTGGGTCGCAGAGTCGCAGGCGACCGCTCCGGTTTGGACGAGGTCGGTGACTCGAGAGGTATCGAGATCGGCGACCTGAACTCGGTGCCCGGCCGCCACGAGGTTGGCGGCGACTCCGCCGCCGATGTTCCCGAGACCGATTACCGCAACGGTCGCCACTAGTCGGCCAGCCCGTCGACCGATTCGAGCACCCGGGTGTGGTGGAGGTCGGTAGCTCGCCCGTAGATGGTCTCGGAGTGAAAGGGTCGGTTCATGCGGTAGGGATCGTGAACGTAACTCGGAAGTCCGATGTAGCGCGAGTTCCGACCGACGATCTCGGTCACCCGATGCATCGAGAATCGCCCGGCGAACAGCTGCATGTCGCCGGGCTGAAGGTCGAGCGAAACAACGCCATCCCGTCCGCCGCCGAGCACGTGAGCGACGTGTTCGTAGTTCTCGGCATCGGGGCGCCGAATGTTCGGTACGTACTCGAAGATCCCGCCTTCATCGGCTCGCTGGGCGAGGATGCTGACCGTGAACTCGTTTCCGTCGAAGTGCCACGGGAAGTAGTGGCCCGGTTCCATCACCCCATAGGGGTTCCGGGCGAGCGGGTCGGCCCAGCGGTAAATCGGCCGATCAACACCCAGGCACTCCCAAATGAAGTGCAAGAGAACGTCGGCGTCGTACAACTGGCGCAGGATCGAGTTCTCGAACAGCAGGTCGGCGTTGATGAACCCGGTCTGGCGTTTTTGGAAGGTGCGTCTCGGGTGGTCGTCGTCGAAGTTTGGATCGTCGGGGGAGAAGTAGGGGTTGTGGTCTTCGGTCGACCAGAACGTCTGGTCGTGAAGGGTCGTCGCTTCGCCGACCATGTGCTCGACCGCATCGGGTCGCACGAAGTCCGAGAAGCGGAAGCAACCGGTCGATTGCATCTGCGACCGAGCTTCACCAACCAACTCGGTGCGAACCGGGCTGGCGATGTCGTGGATTGGATACGTGTCGATATCCACGACCGCTTCGAGGTCGACCTCGACTGCTGAAAATGCCGATGGCATCTCGCCCCCCATTGCGCGAACAAACAAGCAGATGTTGTGTCTGGAAATAGTGCCAGAGATTGTCGCGGTGGAAAATCACCTTCGAAGCTGTATGTTTAATTACATAATTACAAACATAGGAAACCGGAGCATCTCGTTGCATCGAAACACAAGACACCAACACCACGCACGCAAGATCATGTTGATGATGGACGGAGCCACGATGGCCCCTGCCGGATCCCGCGCCGGCCGCGGAGGCGGCCGCGGTTCAGGGAAGAGCCGCCGGGGTCGACGCCCAACCGAACCGCCCGCAACGACCACTGAAGAACTGGCGGCCTGGTTCGCCGGCAACATCGATGACGACTGGTTCTCCGACCCGGTCGAGGTCTTGTTCGATCGCGACGAAATCGTCATCACCGGAACCTTGCCGATGCCCAAGCTCAGCAAAGGCGACGACGAGGTCGTGGCCGCCAAGGCTCGCATGGCCGCGTTCCGCGAAGACACCCGCGAAGCCCGAATAGCTATCGCCGAACGCGCCGAGCACACGTATCAACGCAAGGTCTCCTGGGCGGTCAACTGCGGGGAAGAGTCGACCGATTACACGACCTCGAGCGTTCCGGTCATGACCCGTTTGGCGATCGATGAGCGGGCGACGCTCGACACGCTCATCGAGGCTGGCGTTGCCCGGAGTCGCAGCGACGCGTTGTCGTGGTGTGTGCAGTTGGTAGCCGAGAATGAGGCCGAGTGGATCGACAAACTCCGTAGCGCCATGGAGGAGCTACACGAGTTGCGAGATGAAGGTCCGACCTCTCGCCCATAACAACACAAGCAACACTGACCACGCATACCCCACTATCCACAGGTTCATCAACACCGGTGGATAAACGCCAAGAAAGTACGCTGAACTGGTGGTTTGGTGACGTTTGCGGTTGCCGAAACGGTACCTTCGGATGACCGGTACGGGGTTTCGGGCCCGATTCGGCCACACTGCTGGGATGCCTTCGCAGGCGTCATCGTGACGATCGCCGAACGAACCCAGCCCGCCAACACCCGGTCAGGCCTTGCGGCCGCCTGTTGTGCGGCGTTGTTTTGGGCGATCGGTAACGTCATGGTGCGCAAGGTCCCCCTCGGTGGACTGCAGATTGCCTTCTGGCGGATCTCGCTGAGCGCCGTTGCCTACACGGCGTATCTGTACCTGTCCGGCGGACGACTCACCGTTGCCGACCTCCGCAAGACAGCACCGACCGCGGTGGCGATCTCGCTCGAAATCGCCGCCTTCTTTGTGGCGCTGAACCACACGACCGTCGCCAACACCACGGTGATCTCCAACCTGGTACCCCTTATCTTGTTGGGGGTCGCGGCCCGCCGGTTCGGTGAGACGGTGACCAGATGGCTCATTGGCGCGTCGCTGGTTGCGGTGGCCGGTGTGGCGTTAGTGGTCTTTGGGTCCTCGGGTAACGCCGCCTGGTCGCCGAAAGGTGATGCTCTCGCGGTAGTCGCCATGTTGTTGTTCGCCGTGTACTTCGCGCTTGCGAAGTCTGCTCGCCAACATGTGAAGGCGCTTGAGTTTCAGACCGCGATCTGGATTGTCGGAGCCGCCACCTTGGCACCGTTGGCGTTTGTCGACGCGGGCGGGTTCGTGGTTCCAAGCCTTGACGCTTGGTGGTGGCTGCTGGGCTTGGCGGCTATTCCGGGCACTGGTCACCTCCTGATGAACTGGGCGCACCCTCGGGTGAAACTCAGCACGTCGTCGATGCTCACGCTCGGAATCCCCGCGGTGTCGACGGCTGGCGCCGCACTGTTCCTCGACGAGTCGGTGGGGCTCGTTCAGATCATCGGCATGGTGATCGTGGTCGCCGTGCTGGTGCAGGTGGTCCGCCGAGAGGCAGCACTCACCGCAGCCTCGGCTGCAGTGTCGACCTAGTTGGTGTCGCTGCGCACGATCGCGGCGGGCGTGCGAGCCAAGATGCCAAGATCGCCGCTAAGGCTGATGCTCTCGATGTAGTCGAGGTCGTGTTGAATGCCGTCGCGGATGTCGCCGACGCGAGCCGGGGTGATCTGCCAGGCGCCGGTCATACCGGGGCGAACCTGATTGCGGGGGTGGGCGACCAGTCCGTGGCCAACCGCTTTGGTCCAGACTTCGGGCCGCGGGCCAACCAGGCTCATCTCGCCTCGGATGACGTTCCAGAGTTGGCAGAACTCGTCGAGGCTGAGCTTGCGCAGGATGCGAGTCGCCGCCGTAGTGCGGTCGACCAACTCGAGTACCGGTTCTTCGTCGATCAGGTCGATGCGGGTTTCGGGCTTCATCGTCCGCAGCTTGATGATTTCGAACGGATGGCCGCCACGGCCGACCCGTCGTTGCTTGTAGATGATTGGCCGGCCCAACGAAACGAGCACGACACCAGCCGCCAGGGCCAGCACCGGGGCAATAACGAGCATCAGTGGCACCGCGATGAGCAGGTCGAGGAATCGCTTGCCCCACTGCAGGTAACGCGACGGTCGGTACGGCTCGTAGGTTGCGGTGAAGTCGGCGTGATCGGCAATGAAGCGAACGTGCGACCGCGTGGTCGGGTCGAGGCCCGGGATGACGATCCGGTTTCTCGGATCAGCCGCTGGTTCGGTTGTTGCCGTGTAAGGGGGGTTCATAAGTGGGGGGTTCAAGAGGGGATTTTTCACCGCCACCGCCTACGAGGAGGACGCACGCAGTGGTGAATTAGTCGCGCAGTATCGCGCAACGTGACACTACTGGTGTCCGGTTTAGCTGTGACAAGACGCAAAGTGGTGAACCTTGGGCAAAAAACCACCAATTGCAGCCAAAATTCGACTTTCTCCCCACAATCCCCACCAACGACACCACCAACAAAACCCTGACGCTGAGTCGCCCCTCAAACTGAATCAGGTGTCAGACACCTGATTCAGTTCGAGGGTCTAGGGTTTGAGCATGGAATGGTGGGAGGCGCTTCTCCTTGTTGCGGGAGGTGCGTTCGCCGGGACGATTAACGCCGTCGCAGGCGGTGGCTCGATGCTCACCGTCCCGCTTCTTGTTCTCGCCGGGGTGCCCGGCAATGCGGCCAACGGGTCGAACCGGGTTGGGATACTCACCGGCAACCTGGCGTCGGCGGCCGAGTTCCGGCGCAGCGGTGTCGAGGGGCTCAAACACGCCTTGCCCGTCGTGGGGCCCGCGCTGCTCGGCGGCCTGATCGGGTCGCTCGGCATTAGTCGCCTGACCGACGACACCTTCGAAACCGTCTTTGGTCTGTTGATGATCCCGCTCATCTTGTTGACCATCAACAAGCCAGCACCCCGAACCGACGGCGAAACCTGGAGTCCTGCGGTAACCACCGTGGTGTTTCTCGGGGTCGGAATCTACGGCGGAGCGATCCAAGCTGGCGTCGGTTTGGTGATGCTGGCCGCGCTAAGCCGGGCGGGCTTTGATCTGGTTACCGCCAACAGCATCAAGGTGCTGGTGAACATCGCCGTCACGTTGGTGGCCTTGCCGGTGTTTCTCTCCCAGGGCAATGTGCGCTGGGGGCCCGCCTTGTTGCTGGCGGTTGGTCTGACCATGGGCGGATGGATCGGTGCCCGCTTGAGTATTCAGCGCGGCGAAGAATGGATTCGCCGGGTCATGATCGCGGCGGCGATCGCTCTCGCCCTCAACCTGCTCGGGGTCTACAGCTGGATCGGCGATCTTTTCTAACGCTCGTCCCAGAGCACGGGAAACCAGTCCTCGCGCATCCGGTCGCCGCTGGCCAGGCCAAGGTTGTGGAGCGGGGGAGAGGTGTCGCCTGGCCGGTCGAGGTAGGTGACATCGTCGCCCAACCACCGGGTCGAGAAGGCGCGGCGACGGTTGACGACGGGCGCATCGGTCGTGCCGTGCAGGGTGCGAAAGTCGAACAACAATGCGTCGCCGGCGCTCAGCTCCGAGCTGAAGATGCCGTCGGTGTGTGGGTCGATATCGGGAACCGGCACGAATTCGGCGTCGGCGGTGTCGTAGTGCGACCCGTCGACAAACAGTCGTGGGTTATGGAGTTGGCCCGATCGGTGCGATCCCTTGAGGAACCGCACGGCGGTTTCTTCGGGCGTGTCGTCGAGCGGGATGTAGATGCTGACCGTCTGTTGCCCATCGACGCAGTAGTACGGAAGGTCGTGGTGCCAAGGGGTGGCTTTGGCGGTGCTGGGCTCTTTCGAAAAGGCGTGTTCATGAAATAGCTGTGCCGTGCTCGAAGCCATAAACGCAGCCGCCATCGCCGCGGCCTCTGAGGCCAGAACAAACGACAGGTACTCGGGGATGAGCTGCCAATTGCAGTAGCTGTTGAAGAACCGGCCTCGGTCCTCCACAGCCGTGCTCTCTCCGGGGAAGGCGTAAGCCTCGGGGTCGGCAAGGTTGCGATCGAGTCCGGCCCGCAGCGGTTCGACCCAGTCGGTGAATGCTCCGGGGATCCGCACCACACCGTCGGTGGCGAAGGTTGCTACGTCGGACGGGTCGGCGACGAACGCTGGGCGTTTGGTTGCTGCGGCGAGCGGACGTAGATCGTCGATTACCTGCCACTCGACCTCGGCTGGTCGGCGAGCGTTCATGCCAGCACGGCCTCGAGGGCCTCGACGGCGGCGGTGATGTCGTCGACCGACGTGTAGTGGACAAAGCTCAACCGCACCACACCACGCGCCGCGTCGATATCCATTCCTTCGAGCACCCGGTCGGCGTAGTAGGTGCCGTGGCTGGTCTGGATACCGCGGTCGACCAAGCCCTGGGCGACCTCTTCGGGCGATTTGCCCAGTGGCGAGAAGGCGACGGTGGGGCAGCGATGTTGAGTATGGGACTCGGTGTCGGCTGGCCCGAGGAGCCGAACCTTGTCCGACGACGCCAGCCACTCAAGCAAGGGTTGGAGCAGCGCCGTTTCGTGATCTTGCCAGAGTTTCGATACCGCCCGGGTTGCGGCGGCAAGGTCGCCGGTTCCGCCATGGTGGGCGTGGAGGGCTTCGACATAGTCGAGCACTGCGCCGGCGCTCGCCACTTGGGCGTGGTCGGGGCCTGCCGGGGTGAGCCGCTTTTCGGGATACCCCTCGTTGAAGTAGTGGGCCTGGCTCGGAAGCTCGTCGAGGATGCCGTTCTGGGCGACCATCAATCCCTGGTGTACCGAGTACGTCTTGTAGAGGCTGAACAAGTAGATGTCGGGGCCGAGAGCGCCGATGTCGGCGAAGCCGTGCGGCGCAAACGATACACCGTCGCAGATCACCCGGGCGCCGGCGTCGTGAGCCATCTTGGTGATGGCGGCCACGTCGTTCTCTTGGCCGACGATGTTCGAGCAGTGCGGGAACGTAACCAAGCGGGTGCGGTCGGTGAGAAGCGCTTCGAGTTGGGCGACGTCGAGCACACCCGTTTCGGGGTTGGTCTTCCATTCCTTCAGGGTTGCGCCGACCCGCGCTGCCATCCGCCGCACCGCGCCGGTGTTTGCTTCGTGGTCTTGATTGGTGACGATGATCTCGTCGCCTTCACCGAGAATTTCGCCGAAGGCGTGGGCCAGCACGTAGGTGTTCTGCGAGGTCGACGGCCCGAAGCTGATCTCGTCGGTGGCGACCCCGAGTGCTTCAGCCCAGCGACGTTGCGACGCATCCATCTGCTCGCCCGCGGTGGCCGACGACTCGTACGAGGCGTACGGCTGGACCTTGGTGTGGGTGTAGTAGTTGGTCAACGCGTCGACGGTTTGGCGGCACGCAAACGAACCGCCAGCGTTCTCAAAGAACATCGGCGATGCGGTGTCGAACACTGGAAAGTGCGAGCGAACAAAGGCCAGATCAAGGCCTGATTCGGTGGTTGTCATGGCCCGGAACGTACCAGCTTTGGCTGCCGGACTAGGCGGCCAAACCCCGAGCGCTAGACGCCGCTCGCTGCGTAGGCCCCGGGCGGGATCGCCGTGTGCCGCTTGAAGTGTCGAGTGAAGTGGGCTTGGTCGTAGAACCCGACCGACGATGCGACGTCGGCGGGTGCGACCCCCTCGAGGAGCAGCGCTCGAGCCCGTTCGATCCGTTTGCCGATCACATATGCGTGGGGCGACACCCCGTATTGGGTCGAGAAGCTGCGAACCATATGGGCCTTCGACCGGCCGAGTCGGGTTGCCGCCTGGTCGAGGGTGATGGGTTGGGTTGGCGATTCGTCGAGCAGCAGCCGGAGCTGTTTCGCCACGCCGCTCTCGATCGGAGCGACGAACTCGGCCCGGTTGGCTAGATGGGCGGTGATCCGGTCGGTAATGAGCGCCAGCGCTGATTCGGCCGAGAATGGATCGGCGCCGATGCGCAACTCTTCGTGCAGCGACGAAATCGACCGGCGCAGTTCGGCGTCTTCGATGTTTGTTCGATCGACCGCTGCCCCGACGAGCTCGACGGGCACGGCGGATTCCCGGAGATACAGCACCCGTTTCACGAAGCCCTTCGCACCTGCTGCCGGCTTACCATTGTGGGTCACCCCGGGAGGCAAGATCGCCACCGTGTCGCCGACCGCTCCGCGCGTGCGCCGGTCGAGGTCGTAGGTGATCGCCCCGTTATCGACGATGAGTACCGTCCAGGTGTCGTGGGTATGGGTCGGGTAGCCGTAGTCGACGATCTTGGCGTGAAAGACCTCGCTGATTTCGTCGATGCCGGGCGGCCGCCACGCCGTGATTTGGCACCCATCTGGAACGTCGTGGTGCTCGTCGATCACATCAATAACGTACAAGACGTCCTCTGGACCTATCGGTCAGAATCACGTCATGACCTCACGACTGCCAGTCAACCTCGACGAAGCCTTGGCTTCGTTCGACGACGTATACAGCCCACGAATCGTCGCCACGATGAACGACTACGACGTCCGGATCGCCCACACATTGGGTGCGCATATGTGGCATGCGCATCAAGACACCGACGAATTCTTCCTGGTGCTCAACGGCGAGTTTCATATCGACATGCGCGATGCCAACGGTGTCGAGTCGGCGGTGCACCTGACCAAAGGCGACATCTACGTGGTGCCCAAAGGGATCGAACACAAGCCGTCGTCCGCCGGTGGGTCGATCCTGATGTTTGAACCGTCGGGCACGCTAACCACCGGCGACGCCGACACCGAAGGCTTGCCCGACCACATCGACTCGACCAGCGGTCACCAGCTATGACTGGACTGAATAGCCAGAAGATCGCGGTGGCGGTGCGAGCCGATCTGGCCACCTGGCAGAAGCTAAATGTCGTTGCGTTTCTGACCAGCGGCCTCGGCACAGCAGCGCCGGAACTGCTCGGCGAAACCTATGTCGACGGTTCCGGCCAGACCTACCCGTCGCTGTTGGCCTTTCCGGTACGAGTCTTCGCAGGCGATGCCGCCGAGATGCGTCGTGCGTTTGATCGGGCTTTGGGGCGAGAGCTGCTCGTCAGCGTGTACACCGACGAGATGTTCTCGACGATGAACGACGCCGACAATCGAGCAGCGGTGCTGGCATGCGCAACCGACGAGCTTTCGATCGCCGGGTTCGCGGCCGCCGGCGATCCGAAGCAGGTCGACAAGGCGTTCGACAAGATCAAGCTCCAGCAGTGACCAGAAGGTGATCTGCCAGCGGTGGATTCGTCGATCGGTAGGATGACCCTGATGGACGACTCGCTCGATGCCCACGACCAGATCCGCCAATTGGCCTCGCGTTATGCGGTGTACCTCGACGCTCGCGACATCGAGTCGTTGGTGCAGCTGTACGTGCCCGACGTGCGGGTCAGCAAAGAGTTGTCGGGGCGCGAAGCGCTGGCCGAACTGTTCGACGGCGCGCTGCGCAGCGTGGGCCTGACGTTCCTGAACGTCGGGAGCCACCTGATCGAACTCGATGGCGACACCGCCACGGGCATTGCGTACACCCGGGCCGAGATTCAGGACGGTGGACCCGAGTCGAGCAGGTGGATCACCCATCTGATCCACTACCACGACCGCTACCAATGCATCGACGGTCGCTGGTACTTCGCCGCCAACCGCAAGCACTTCTTGGTGGCCGGCTACGAACAAGCGGCGAGCCCGCTTGGGCTCGAACCCGCCGAGTGGCCAAAGAACCAGACCGGCATGGGATCGGTCCCGTTCGAACTCGACACGTGGCAGCAGTTCTGGTCGAAGGACTAGCGGTTTAAGGTTCGCTCATGGCCGAACCAATGAAGAACTCCTACGGGCCCGACGTTCCGAAGGCGATCGCCGCCTCGATCGTCGCGGTGTACGCCGACTTCGATACGAAACGCTTCCTGAAGCTGGCGCTCGACGGCTACGAGGACCTCGAGTTGACGCCTCGAGGCAAACAGATTGCCACTGCCCTGGGCGAGACCCTCCCGGCCGATCGCACCGAGGCGATGGAGATCTTGCTGGCGTCGTTTGGGCCGGTGCTCGAGGGCGACGACCTCGGCGGCATCGAGGGCTTCTTCTATATGCCGCACGGCTACTTCGTGGCCGAGTTTGGGCTGGACGATTTCGACAGCGCGATGCGTTTCCAAGCCGAACTCACCAAGCGGTTCACCGCCGAGTTCTCGATCCGAGCGTTTTGGGAAAACCATCCCGAGCAGACCCTGGCCCAAGCGCACGAGTGGACCGCAGATCCCGACGAGCACGTGCGTCGGTTGGTGTCGGAAGGATCGCGGCCCCGGTTGCCCTGGTCGGGGCAACTGAAGGCGTTCATCGCCGACCCGGCGCCGGTGGTCGAACTGTTAGAGAAGTTGAAGAACGATCCGTCGGAATACGTGCGCCGGTCGGTGGCCAACAACCTCAACGACATCGCCAAGGACCATCCCGATGTGGTGGTGGCGACCGCTCGTCGGTGGTGGCCCACCGCCAATGCCGACGAACGGCGCATGATCCGCCACGGACTGCGAAGCCTCATTAAGGCGGGCAACCTCGATGCGCTCGACATCTTGGGGTTTGGCCCGAGTTCGCCAGCCAAGGTTGTGGGCGTCGTGATCGAACCGAACAAGGTGGCGATTGGCGAGAAGGTACGAGTTTCGGTGACGTTGAGCAATCCATCGACCAAACCAGCCGGTGCGTTGGTCGACCTGGTGGTGCACTTCGTGAAGGCCGACGGATCGACCTCACCGAAGGTCTTCAAAGGCAAAGAGCTACAGCTGGCGCCCGGCGATGAGGCCGAGTTCGCCAAGTCGATTTCGGTCGCCCAACACAGCACACGAAAGCACTACCCGGGCGAGCATGTGGTCGAGGTGCAGTTGAACGGCGCCGTCGTGCCCGGCGCATCGTTCACCCTGACTTAGGGCTCGAAGGTGCCGCGCCCCATCTGCTCACGGATGGGGACCATCGGTGGGTTTACCAAGCTGCGGCGTTGCCAGTTGGCGCCGTCGACCACCAGCGTGTGTCCGCTGATGAACCGACCGTAGGGCGAGGCGAGGAAGGTAGCCGCCCAGCCGAGTTCTTGGCGGTGGCCGACCCGCATCGCCGGCTGGCACACGTCCTTGTCGCTGGTGCCCGCGAGGTTGGCTTGAATATCGGCGGTCATGTCCTCGTGCGGGAACAGACCGGGCACCAGACAGTTCACTTGGATGCCCGAGGGGCCCCACTCGACGGCGAGGCTCTCGGTGAGGTTCTTCACACCGGCCTTCGCTGCGGCTGAGTGGGCGAAACCCGGGCCGCCCGTCCAGGCATAGGAAGCGCCGACGTTGATGATCGAGGCCGCCGAGCCCGCTTCGAGGTGTCGGCGCCCAAACTCGCGGGCGCAAAAGAAGGTGCCGTTCAGGGTGATGTCGACCACGGTGCGCCAGGCGTTGGGCGACATGTCTTCGGCGGGAACCGGGAAGTTGGCCGCTGCGTTGTTGACGAGCACCGACGGCATTCCAAAGGCCGCCTCGGCCGAGTCGAACGCTGCGGCAATCTGGTCGGGTTCACGAATATCGCAGGTGACGGTGTGAACCTCGGCGCCGATCTCGCCGATGGCGGCGGCGCCGGCTTCGAGGTGTTCGGATTTGCGGCTGGCGATCACGATGTTGGCGCCGAGGCGTGCGAACTCCGAGGCGATCGCTTTACCGAGGCCCGTGCCGGCGCCGGTGACGAACACGGTTTGGTCGGCGAAGGTACCGGGCTTCAGGGCGGTGTCGCCGGGTGCTGGAGGATTCGGAATGCCCACGGTTAGCTCCCGCGATAGTTGGGTTCGCGCTCTTCGGCCCGGGCGGCCTTGAACTCGGCGAAGTCTTCGGACTTGTTGAGGAAGGTTTGGTAGATCAGCTCGTCGTCCATCGAGGCCCGGATGGTCGGCCGGCTCATGTGCGAGATAACCCGGCGGGACAACTTCACCGCTACGGCTGGCGCTCCTGCGATCTTGTGGGCCATCTCCTGGGCCGTCTCGTCAAGGTCTTCTGGCGCAACGATTCGGCTGATCACCCCATGGCGGAGCGCTTCGGTGGCCTCCATACGCCGGCCGGTGAGGACCATGTCGCTCACCACGCCGTGGCCACACATTTCATAGAGCACCGCAACGCCACCGGTGTCGGGGATGACCCCATGGCCGACTTCGGGGAGCATGAACTTGGCCCCTTCGGCCGCGATGCGGATGTCGCACATCAGGGCTCGCTGGAACGATCCGCCCAATGCCCAGCCCTGGATCGCCACGATGATCGGCGCCTCGATTTCCCAGATCTGCTGGATGCCTTTGTGGCCTCGGGTCATGAGTTCGTGGTGGGTGAGGTCGGTTTTGTTGGTGCCGATAGAGCCGACGTCGCGACCCGACGACCAGCTCTTGCCAACCCCTCGCCAAACGATTGCGCGGATGTCGTTGCGTTGTTTGATCTCGTCGAAGATCCCAAACAGCTGGGCGTCCATGTCGTCGTCGAACGCGTTGTGTTTGTCGGGGTTGTCGTTGGTGATCGTGGCAACCAGCCCGTTCACTTCCAGGTGCACTTGTCCGGCCATGCCCCGAGCTTTCTAGACAACCCCCACCCCGTCCAAAACCGTTCTGTTTGCAGTTGAGCCGCGCTCGACGGCTCAACTGCGAAAATTTCGGGAGGGGTTAGCCCTTTTCGTGGTTTTGTCGGCGGCTGCCGCCGTGCCAGTCCTCGACCTTGCCGGGTTCGTTAAGGGCATCGGGATCGGCGCCGAGGGCTCGAAGGGCGGGAAGTTCGCGCAAGCTGCGCTTGAGTTCGGTGAAGCTGGGGAAGGTGGCCAAGCCGACCACGTGGTCCCACAGTTGCAGCGCGTCTTCGTCACTGGGCAGGCGGCTGATGACTGGTCCGAACAGGGCCGGGCCCGCGGGCGGGTTGTAGTGGATGATCGGCGTGCCGACATCCTTGCCGGTCTTGTCGCGAGCTTCGTCGGTTTCGGCGTCGAGCAGTTCGTCCCACGACTCGTCGTCGAGGGCGTCGACCAGGTGGGCCGGCAAACCGAGGGCTTCGAGGATGGGCGAAACGTGTTCGGGGGTGCCCATGATCTTGCGGATCTCCGCCTCGGGCGCCACGTCGAAGATCGACTCACCGAAGGCGGTGTAGAGCGCGCCGATCGCATCACGCCCGTGGTCGGCTCGCACCTTGGCGGCAACCCGTAAAAGGCGAAGCCCAGCGGTGTGGCCGTCGAGGTACTCGGGCGGGAAGTGGGCGTTGTAGTCGACGTCTTTGTTGATCAGGCGCAGCGAGATGAAGCGCCAGTCGACCTTGTAGTCGCGCTGGGCCACCACCTGGTTCACCCACCGGCTGGTGATCCACGCGAACGGGCACACCGGGTCCCAGTAGAAGTAGATGTCGTAGTCGGTGTCGTTGGTGGCTGCGTCGGTCATAACCGCAACGTAGTTGTTTCGCGCCCGCTTTGCCGAGTAAGTTCAACAAACATACCCACTCGAAGTGGGTAACGGCGACGAGGGGAACAAGAGGTACAGCGAATGACCGATGTAGCGGAGCAACCGACCGAGACCGACCCGACCAAGCAGTGGCACAAGACGGTATGCATCTTGTGTTCGTGCAACTGTGGCGTGGAGGTGCGACTCGACGATCGTCAGATGGTTCGGATTCGAGGCAACAAGGAACACGTTTCGTCAAAGGGGTACACCTGCGAAAAAGCCCTGCGACTCAACCACTACCAGAACGCGACCAGCCGCCTCACCTCCCCCATGCGTCGCCGAGACGACGGCACCTATGAAGAGGTCGACTGGGATACCGCCATCAAAGAGGTTGCTGCCAGGCTGGTTGGCGTGCGCGACGCCCATGGACCCGAGCGGATCCTGTACTACGGGGGTGGCGGCCAAGGGAACCATCTGGTCGGTGCGTTCGGCGCCTCGCTGCGAAACGCGATGGGTATCAAGAACCGCAGCAACGCGCTGGCCCAGGAAAAGACCGGCGAAGCATGGGTCGACGGACGACTGTTCGGAACCCACCTTCACGGCGACTTCCACCACGCCGAGGTGTCGATCTTTGTCGGCAAGAACCCGTGGCATAGCCACGGCTTCGACGAGACCCGCCGGGTCCTCAAAGACATCAACAACGACGACAACCGGTCGATGGTCGTCATCGACCCTCGCCGGTCCGAGACCGCCGATCTCGCCGACTACTTCCTTCAGGTGAAGCCGGGAACCGATGCCTTCTGTCTTGCGGCGTTGCTCGGCACGATCGTTCAGGAAGGGCTGGTCAACAAGTCGTTCCTTACCGAGAACGCAACCGACCCGGAGGCGGTCATCGCCGAACTCAACAAGGTCGATATTGCCTCCTATAGCGAGCGCTGTGGGGTCGACGAAGACCTCATCCGGTCGACCGCTCGCCGCATCGCTGCAGCCGACAGCGTGTCGGTGCTCGAGGATCTCGGTACCGAAATGGCACCCAACTCCACCTTGGTCAGCTACCTCCAGAAGCTGGTGTGGATCTTGGTGGGTAGCTTCGGACGACCCGGGGCCATGACCCCGCATACGTCAATGGTGCCGCTGTTTTCCTACGGAGCGACCGGCAACGAGCCATCGTCGCCGGTCACCGGCGGAGCGGTCATCTCCGGGCTGGTTCCGTGCAACGAGATCCCGGCGGCCGTGCTCACCGACCACCCCGACCGCTACCGGGCGATGTTTATCGAAAGCGCCAACCCGGTGCACTCGCTGGCCGGATCGTCGGAGTGGCGCGACGTGATGGAGGCCCTGGACTTCTCCGTCGTCATCGATGTCGCCATGACCGAGACGGCCAAGCTGGCGAGTTATGTGCTGCCCGCGTCGTCGCAATTCGAGAAGGTCGAGACCACTTTCTTCAACCTGTCGTTCCCCGACAACGCCATGACGGTGCGGGCCCCGATCCTCGAGCCGCTCGAAGGAACCTTGAGTGAGCCGGAAATGCACAGTCGTTTGCTGCGCGAGATGGGACTCCTCGACGACGAGATCATCGCCTCGCTCCGAGCGGCCGCCGAGACTGGCCGCAAGGAGTTCGCCGCCGCATTCATGGAGGCGGCCATGGGCAAACCCGAACTCGCCGGCATCGGCGCGGTCATGTTGTACGAAACCCTGGGTCAAACCTTGCCCAAAGGTATGGAAGCTGCCGCGGCATTGTGGTTCTCGGCGCAACAGGCCGCCATGCGCTACCCGGCCGCCGTTCGAGCCGCCGGATTCGATGTGGCCGACGAGGACTTGGGCGATGCCCTGTTCGACGCGTTGATCGAGTCGCGCGACGGCGTGGTGTTCACCCACCACGAGTACGAGCAGTCCTTCGACATGCTCAAGACCCACGATCAAAAGATCAACGTGCACATCCCCGAGATGGTGGCCGATCTTGCCGCTTTGGCCGACAAGCCAACCGACTACCGGACCGACGAATATCCCTTTGTGTTGGCAGCCGGTGAACGCCGAGCCTTTACCGCTAACACGATCATTCGAGACCCATCGTGGCGCAAGCGCGATCAGCAAGGATCGCTGCGGATCTGTTCCGACGACGCTACGTCGGTGGGTGTGGTCGACGGCGACCGAATCCGCATCACCACCCCCGGAGGCACCGCCGTGGCCGTGGTCGAGGTAAACGACTCGCTCCAACCCGGACACATCACCTTGCCCAACGGCATGGGGTTGTCGTACTCGCCCGCCGGTGGCGATGCTGAGGTCACCGGTGTGGCCCCCAACGACCTGACCACCAACGATTGGCGCGACGAATACGCCGGCACCCCGTGGCACAAGCATGTGCCGGCTCGTCTCGAAGCAGTGCCGGTGTGAGACGGACCCGATTCGACCAAGGACATTGCCCGCTCGGTCGCACCACCGACCTGCTCGGCGACTGGTGGACACCGATGGTGCTCCGCCAGCTGTTTGTCGGTCAGAAGCGGTTCGACGAAATCACCGAATCGCTCGACATCAGCCGGGCGGTGCTGTCCTCGCGGCTCAAACGGCTCGAAGCAGAAGGAATCGTCGTGCGCGAGCAGTACGAAGAGCGGCCGCCCCGGTTCGAGTATCTGCTCACCGACAAGGGGGTCGCGCTCTGGGATGTCGCGGCGGCGATGTGGCAGTTCGGCGACGACTGGATGTTCGATGCTCGCCCCGGTGGCGCCCAGGTGGAGCTCACCGATAAGCGAACCGGTGAGCCAGTGAAGCCCATGATGATCGATGCCAACACTGGCAAACCCCTCGACCTCGCCTCCACCAGGGTGCGGCTCCGCAAGTAGATCCGAGGGGTCGGCCCACCCGGTCGAGTCCGACCAGTAGTCTGGGCTCATGGCCGACCACCAGAAGAACTTCCGCGAAGCCCTCGACGGCAAGGGCGACATGTCGCTGCTTGGCCTCGAAGGCAACGGCGGCCTGTTGTTCATGCTGGTGGTCGATGTCGCCATCTTGGCGTGGATCATCATGCTGGTTGCCGGTGCGCTCTGGCACACCTTCGACATCTTGTCGCCCATCAGCTTCTGGGCGGCTGTGCCCGTGGCTGCCGCCCTGATGGGAGCCGCCTTCGCGGCGTTCATGGCGTCCAAAGCCGCATCGTCAAAGAGCTAACTCGACGACCCGGTTTTGTAAGCGCCGGCACACTTTGAGTGTTTGCTGGGCCACAGACGCGTCGCGTCGAAGTTGAGAAACTGGGTTTGCAAGGTTGAACGGTTCAGGCGGGAACCCTCAACTAAGCAGCATCCGATCGAAATACAGGCGGGATATATCGATCGGTCGTCCCCTGACGGGGGCCTGGCGCTTTGGCGGGAGTGTCAGGCCTCGGCAGGCGGCCGCATGTGGCCATCGCCCGACTGTTCGAACAACACGTCGTTGAAGCTTTGGCCCGGGCCGATGACATCGAACACCGCTGGTGTCGCGAACTGCACGTAGATGCTTCGGCGGTTTGCCGTCGGCGAGGTTGGTGGCGGAGCAACATGCATCGTGTGGCCAAAGTGCAGCGTGCAATCGCCGGGTTCGGTTTCGACCGCCACGATGGGAAAGTCGGCAACCTGGCTCTCGGTAAGCGGCGGGTTCGCATGATGCGACGAGCCGACCAAGAACTTGAGCTGACCGTTTTCGGCGTTGGCTGGATCGAGTTGCACCCCGATATTGAGCGCCGGACACAGGACCGGGTGCCCACCCATCCCGCAGTCGCGATGCCATGGAAGATCCGAGAGACCGGTGACGATGTCGGGCTGTTTCATCACGCACGAAACCCCATCGAGGCGGTCGATGGTCGGTTGCATCTCGATGCCGGTGAGCGTGGCAAGTTCGGCGAGTCGCTGGTCGACGCCAAGAGCTTGGGCGGCGGGCGACAGTCGGTTGAGATAGGTAAGGCGACAGCACCGGTCGACCCCGTTGCTATCGGTGGCCCACCACGAGATTCCGTCGGTTGGAGTGGCGAGTTCGGTGTATCTCGCGACCTCGGATCGCAGGGTGGCCATCTCGGCGTCGGAGAACACTGATTTCACGTGTAGGAAGCCCCACCGGTGAAGCGCAGCCGACATTTCAGCCGGATCGTCGCCGAATGTGAACGATCGCACTTCGCGGTCGAGCCCCGGCGCCGTGTCTGGTCCGTAGATCGGTCGACCGAAGAACAGCGCTTGGAGTGCTGGCTCCCACACTCCGAGGTGGTCGAACGAACCTCGACCGAGTTCGGCCCGGCCTTGATACACAAGACCAAAGGCCGACCACCGCTCGGTGATCAGGTCGCAGAACGCATTGCTGTCTAGTTCGACGACGACCGACGCATTATCGGAAACGCCGTCGACGATTTCGACCGTGGTGCCCGTGCTTTGATAGGTCCAAGATCGGTCGAGGTCGCTGATGGTGAACGCGATGGCTCGACCATCGCCCGAATATGCGGCGACGATTGCGCCGTTGCCGGCGGCGATGCGCTCGCGAAGTTCGGTGGTGTGGAACCAGTCGATATCGACCCGGGCAAAAACCTCGACTGCGCTCATGCGATTTCTCCTAGTGCTCGTTGGGCTTGTTCGTGAATGTTCTGCACCCCGGGCTCGTTTCGGCCGATGGTTGCGTGGCTGTGGTCGCCCTCGCTCAGTCCTCGACCACAGGTCGAGAGCGTCGGCCCGTCTTCGAGGGTGATCGCGTTGGCCGCCGGCACCGACATTGCGAGAGCGATCTCACGTTCTTCATCGGTGGTCGGTGCCGATCGGGCCAACATCGTGTGGCGAAGCCGTGTCTGGCCCACGTCGAGGGTTGGGGTTACCTGCACGACCTCGACCCCCATCGGCGTGTTGGCAAGCATCAGGTCGGGGCACTTCCAGTACAACAACGACGTGTGCCACACGGGGTCAAACTCGGCGTCGCCTTCGGCATGAGCGCGCATCGGCGTGAGCGGGGCGCCGAGCCGATGGTGCCGGCTGGCGAACAGATCGAACGTGGCCGTGTTGGCGATGACTCCCGGCCCGATCGAGGCGCCGTGTACGTAGGGAAAGTGGTAGGTCTCGCTAAAGGCCTCCATCGTGGTCTTCCAGTTGGCGGGGAACACGTGGTCGTACACCGCGACCTTCCAGAAGCTGTCGTATCCCCATCGCCCGAGCTCGGCACCAAACTCGCCCAGGTCGGCTTCGATGTCGACCGACCCGTTGGGGTCGAGGATACACCAGATGAACCCGTAGGCCTCGACGGTCGGCAGCTTGACCAACCCGGCGGTCGAGCGGTCGAGTTCGGCAAACCCTTCGGCGCCTGGGATGCCGACCAAGGTGCCGGCCGGATCGAAGGTCCAGCCGTGATAGGGACACGCATGCCGCTTCGTGCAACCGTCGCCGTTGGCGATCATCGCGCCCCGGTGGGTGCAGTAGTTGAGCACCACGTGCGCCTCGCCTTCGGCGTCGCGCGAAATAAGAAGCGACCGGTCGAGCACCTCGCGTGTGGTGTAGTCGCCGGGGTGTGCGATCGACGCCGACGGTGCAGCGCACAGCGGGGTGGTGCGAAACATCGCCTGAAGTTCGCGTTCGTGGCGTTCTTGGCTGTTGTAGTGCTCGAGCGGCACTCGCATCATCGACGGGGCCATGTCGGTGGTGCTGGAACGGATCAGCTCGTTCATGCGGTCTACGAGGTCGAACGCGGCGTGCCGGGCGAGTTGATCTGCCATAGCCCAGTTTCTCCCACCCGAACCGAAAGTGCGAAATAACTCTTGCGCCGCAGCCCTATGCTTGGCGGGTGAGCAGCGACGACACGACCACCAGCGGCGAACCCACCGAAGCCTCAGATTTCTTGCGGGAGCAGATCCGAGCCGACCTGAGCGCTGGCACCTATCAAGGGCGGGTCAAAACTCGCTTCCCACCCGAACCAAACGGTTTCCTGCACATTGGTCACGCCATGTCGATCTGTCTGAATTTTGGGCTGGCCGACGAGTTCGACGGCACCTGCAACCTGCGCTTTGACGACACCAACCCCGAAACCGAGAACGAAGAGTTCGTGCGGGCGATCATCGAAGATGTCGAGTGGCTGGGGTTCACCTCCGACGACGAGGTTTATTACGCCTCGAACTATTTCGGGCAGATGTATCAGTGGGCCGAGGACCTGATCAACAAAGGTCTCGCTTACGTCGACGACTCGGATTCCGAAACCATCTCAGAGATGCGCGGCGGGTTCACCACCCCGGGCCAAGACAGCCCGTTCCGCGACCGTTCGATCGAAGAGAACCTCGACCTGTTCCGTCGCATGCGCGCCGGCGAGTTCGCCGATGGCGAGCGGGTGCTGCGGGCCAAGATCGACATGAACCACGAGAACATGCAGATGCGCGACCCGGTGATGTATCGGATCAGAAACCTGCCCCATCACCGCACCGGCGACGACTGGCCGATCTACCCCAACTACGACTGGGCCCACGGCCAGGAAGACGCAATCGAGGGCGTCACGCATTCGATCTGCACCCTCGAGTTCGACAACAACCGCGAGCTGTACGACTGGTACCACAACAACATCGATCTGCCGTTCGAGAAGCCGAACCAGTGGGAGTTCGCACGACTCAATCTGACCCACACGGTCACGTCAAAGCGCAAGCTTGCCCAGCTGGTCGAAGATGGCATCGCCGCTGGTTGGGACGATGCGATCATGCCCACCATCAGCGGCGTGCGGCGTCGTGGTTTTCCGGCCAAGGCCATTCGTGACTTCTGCGC
Organism: uncultured Acidimicrobiales bacterium; assembly: GCA_938038815.1. Classification (GTDB taxonomy): domain Bacteria; phylum Actinomycetota; class Acidimicrobiia; order Acidimicrobiales; family SHLQ01; genus CALLQB01. The sequence goes on from CALHTF010000131.1 coordinate 21,240, forward strand.
CCACATCGGGGTCGCCAAGTCGAACAGCGTGCGCGAGATCGAACTGCTCGAATCGTTTGTGCGCGACGAACTCAACACGATCGCACCTCGCCGCAGTGCCGTGTTGCGGCCGCTCAAGGTGGTCATCGAGAACTACCCCGAGGGCCAGGTCGAGATGCGTGAGGCGGTAAACCATCCGGGCGACGAATCGTTCGGCACCCGCGAAGTCCCGTTCTCTCGCGAGATCTACATCGAGCAGGACGACTTCGAAGAAGACCCGCCACCCAAGTACTACCGACTCACCGTGGGCCGCGAAGTGCGACTGCGATTCGGGTACTTCATCACCTGTACCGGTTTGGTGAAGGACGACGACGGCAACATCGTTGAGCTGCGCGCCACCTACGACCCAGAAACCTCGGGTGGGAGTGCGCCCGATGGTCGCAAGGTGAAGTCGACCATCCATTGGGTCTCGGCCGCCGAAGCGGTCGACGCAACCGTGGTTCTGTACGACCGGCTCTTCACTGCCGAGCACCCCACCGCCGATGGCGCCGACCCGATGGACTCGCTCAACCCAAACGCCAAAGAGGTCATCGAAGGCGCCAAGCTCGAGCCCTCGCTCGCCGAATTACCTCAGGGCGATGTCGTACAGTTCGAACGCACCGGCTACTTCGCTCACGACCTCGATACACCGATGCTGTTTCATCGCACGGTCGGCCTGCGTGACGAATGGGCCCGCCTCCAAAAGCGAAAAGGCTAACCGCGGCGTTCGATCGGCGCCCTAGATGGGGTAGTGCCCGTCGGTGACGTGCACCCAGGCTTTGGTTCCTGCCAGGTCGTGGTAGCAGATGCACCCTTCGGCGAAGTAGTGACACACCAGCGCTTTGCGGGACCGCAGCATGTTGTCGCGCTTCGAGCCACCGTGCAGCAGATTGGCGTGCCACAGCAGCACATCGCCGCGTTTGGCGTGGAAGTGTTTGATCTCGAGTCCGCTCTCTTCGGCGGTTTTGGCGATGAGCGGTTCGTACTTGGCGGAGTACGCGGCGTAGCCAATCTCGTCGTACTCGTCTTTGGTGATGCCGGCGTCGATGCAGTGCTTCACCGGCAACCGGTGACTCCCCGGGATGTAGGCGAGCGGGCCCGAGTCGGCGTCGATGTCTTCAAAGGCGATCCAGTTCGCCACCAAGTAGCCGGCGGGATAGGTGGTCATGTGGATGGTGTCGGAGTGCAGTGCCTGTTGGCTGGCCTTGTGACCCGAAATGGTCTGGAACGGCTTGGGGGTCGCCCCCATCAAGATCTCGATCACGTCGACCATCGCTTGGTCTTCGAGCATCTCCTCGATCGCTGTGTTCCGGAAGTGCGGGTTGAGCGCCCGGCCCGGGAACGGATCCTCTGCCGACTGAGGGTCTTGGGGCAGCTCGATCACCTTGTCGGCGACCGACTGCTCGTAGGACTCCCAAACAAAGTCAAGTCGCTCGTCGGAGAAGAACCCTTCGAGGATGAGGTAGCCGTCGTCGACCCACTTGCGGCACCACTCGGCCTGTTGCTCGGTGAGGTCGCCCGAAGCCAACCGTTCGGCGATGCGTTCTGCGGCGTCAGGGCGGTCGAGCCAGGGTGTTGGCCCAGCATCGGGGAAGTTCTCGGCGCGAAAGATGTCGATGGCGTCGACCGAGACCGGTGTGGTGGGCACAACAGGGCCTCGGTAGGGCGTCGGCTCGGGCGCCGACTTCTTACGCCGAAGTTTGAACATGGTTAAAGGCTAGTGGGCCTCGGGCGCGAGGTAACGCGTCGCCAGAAGCTAGCTACCAGAATGCTCGCATCGAGGTGATCTTGCCTTCGGCGTCGAAAGTCATCAGGTCGATCGGCGTCATCGTGGTGCCCATAGCCTCGATCTGGAACAGGAAGGCCGCCTGGTCGTCCTTCACGTGGACCGGACCAATCAACGTGCCCACCACGCCGGCACCTGGCAGGGTGCCGTAAAACTCGCGCAGCGCGTCAGGGCCGACCTTGAGGTCGGTGCCGACCGGGTCTTCGACGGTCGCCTCGTCGGAGAACAACGCGACGAGGTCGTCGACTTTGTCTTCTTTGCCGAGGAACTCGACGTAGTTGGCGATGGTGGTTGCGTGGTCGGCCATGGTGGGACCTCTTTCGAAAGGTTCGTGGATGGGTGGTCTAGTAGGACAGGTGAGCACCGAGGCGGGCGAGCTGATGCTCGCTGCCTCCGAGCGTGAGTTCGAGTTGGCGGCTCATCAAGAAGTGGCGATGCAGCGGGTAGTCGCGGTCGACGCCAACGCCTCCGTGGATGTGGGTCGAAGCATGTACGACCCGGTGGCCGGCTTCGGCCGCCCACCAGCGAGCGATAGCGATTTGGGCCAAGGCGTCTTGGCCGTCGTCGAGTCGCCAGGCGGCTGATCGGGCGGTGAGGCGTACGGCTTCGGTGTCGATGTAGCTGTCACCGGCCCGTTGGCTTACCGCCTGGAACGAGGCGATCACTCGGTTGAACTGTTCGCGTTGGTTGGCGTAAGTACTTAACAACTCGAGCGCACCGTCGCAGATGCCGGTGGTGAGGGCGCAGATACCAACGTCGGCTCGGTTGCGGATCCACGCCGCCTGCGCCGGGTCGGACCCGCCGCCGAGCAGCTCGCCAGAGACGTTGTCGAACACCAATCGGGCCTCGGGGTAACCCGTGGTGGTCGGTATCGACTCGACGGTGAGGCCGTCGGCGGTAGTTGGCACCACGGCGACCCCAGCGTCGCCCGCGGCGACCAGCACGACGTCGGCGTCGAGGCCCGAGGGAACGAACGACACCGATCCGGAAAGGGTGGCCGACCCATCGGTGGCCGTTGCGGCCACGTCGCCATCGGCGAGGGCTGCCGTGGCGATCGTCTCGCCCGAGCCGATCGATGCCAGCAGTTCTTTCTGCGCGTCGGTTCCGAACTCGGCGATTGCCACGGCGCCGAGCACAATGGTCGGATACAGCGGCACGGCCGCGGCGTGTTTGCCGATCACCTCAAGCACCGCACCTATGCCCACCATGCCGACCCCAGCTCCGCCGGCCGACTCGGGCAGCAACGCTGTCAGCACGCCTGCGTCGGCGAGCGCCTTCCACGTGGCGGTGTCGACTCGGCCATCGGTGGCTTCGAGTGCTCGGAGCGAGGCGTGGTCGACCTTGTCGGCCACGATCTGTTCGACGAGGTCCCGCAAGGCCACTTGTTCTTCGGTGTAGTCAAAGTTCATGTTCTCGTCTCCTATCGATCGGCCCGAGGGAAGCCCATGCCGAACATCGAGATCAGGTCGCGCTGCATTTCGTTTGCTCCGCCGCCGAAGGTGAGGATCACCATCGACCGGTACATCTGCTCGAGCGAGGCGGTCGCTCGCGGTTGGTTGTTCACCACGTAGGCCGCTTGGCCGTGAACCTGCATCAAAAGCCGGAAGGCCTCGATGAAGAACTCGGTGCCGTAGACCTTGATCGAACTCGACAACGGAATGTCGAGGCCGTGGGTATCGACCGACCAAGCCGACTTGAGGTTCAGCAGCTTCAGTGCCTCGACCTTGGCGGCCACGGTCGCAATGTTGCGCTGAACCCACGGGGTATCGATGACTCGGTTGCCGTCAGCGGTCTTGGCGCCTTTTGCCCACGCAATGGTTTCTTCGAGGTTGCGCTCGACCAGTGCGGAGGAGCAAAGGGTGACCCGCTCACGGTTGAGCTGACCGGTAATGAGGCGCCAGCCCTCGTTCTCGCCGCCGATGATGCACGACGCCGGCACCCGCACGTCGTCGAAGAACGTGTGGTTGATGTCGTGGGTCGACAACAGGCTGAGCGGTTCGAGGGAGATGCCCGGGGTGTCCATCGGGATCGCAAACAACGAGATGCCCTTGTGCTTCTTCACATCGGGGTTCGTGCGGGCCGCCAGCCAGATGTAGTCGGCGCCGGTCGCCAAGCTGGTCCAGGTCTTCTGGCCGTTGATGATGTACTCGTCGCCGTCGCGCACCGCCCGGGTGGCCAGCGACGCAAGGTCGGTGCCGGCATCGGGTTCGCTGTAGCCGATGCAAAAGTGCAGCTGGCCGGCGGCGATCTTGGGCAGAAAGAAGTCCTTCTGTTCGTCGGTGCCGTAATCCATGATCGTTGGCCCGACCGTGTTGATCGTGAGCATGGGGGCCGGCGAACCGACCCGCATCGACTCGTCGTAGAACAAGAACTGGTAAATCGCCCCCTTGTTCTGGCCGCCGTATTCCTCGGGCCAACCCATAGCGATCCAGCCATCGGCGCCGAGCTTTTCGACGAAACTGCGATGCACGGGGCCCGTGCCGATTTCGTCGTTGAGCGCCTGACGCATCTCGATGGTCATCAGGTCGGCGTAGTAGGCCTCGAGTTCCTCGCGGAACTTTGCTTGTTCTTCATCTAGTGCGATCTGCACGGCAACATCTCCGGTCTGTGAACACGACTCGTGCAGCGAGATTGCTCTGTTGGCGGCCACCAGCGCAAACTTCATCATGAGCAAAGTTTCCTGGGCCGATCAGCAACTCCGTTTAACCGACAAGGTTTCGGTGCTGTGTGGTGCCGACGGTGGCCGGTATCCGTCGGGTAATTCGCTGTTGGTGCAAGGGTCGGCCGACGCGGCGATCATCGACCCGTCGGTCACCGTGGTCGCTAACGGTGGTGCGCCCGTGCCGGTCGACATCGTGGTCAACAGCCACGCCCATGAAGACCACGTGGCCGGTAACGGCACGTTCCCCGATGCCAAGGTGCACATGCACCACGACGACCTGCTCGGGGCACACTCGCTCGGCGGATTGCTGCAGGTCTACGGGCTCGATCAAACAACCGGCGCCGCGTTCGCCAAACAGTTGGTCGAAGAGTTCAACTACACGCCCCGACCCGACGCCACCGGCTTCTCCGACGGCCACGTGTTCGATCTGGGCGGGCTGCGGATGGAAGCGGTACACCTCCCCGGCCACACCCGAGGCCACAGCGGGTTCCGGATCGAGGGCGGTGTGTTCTTTCTGTCCGACATCGACCTCACCGGGTTTGGCCCGTACTACGGCGACCTGTGGTCGAGTCTCGACGACTTCGACGCCAGCCTTACCCGCATCCGCGACGAAGAGGCCGACTTCTACGTGACGTTCCATCACAAAGGGGTGATCGAAGGGCGCGACACCTTCGTCGAGTTGCTCGACTCGTTTCACGGCGTTATCGACCGTCGACACGGCCAGATGCTCGAGTTTTTGGCCGAGCCGCGCTCGGTCGCCGACATGGTGGCCCACCGGTTCATCTACCGCCCGCACGTCGAGCATGTGTTTGCCGACTCGGTCGAACAACGCAGCGCCGAGATGCATATCGAACGGATGCTGGCGCGCGACGAGGCAACCGAGGTTGAACCCGGGCGTTATCAGGCCGCGTAGGTCACGAACCCGAAGTCACACCGAGCAACCTTGGCGAAGGGTCGGTTAGGGGCGTAGTACTGAGTAAGTGACTACCGAGGCGCTGAGCGAGCACGAGACGGGTACCGCTCGTGCCGCGATGGCCCAACCGGCGTTCCGACGAATACTCACCGCCTCGTTCGTGTCGAACATCGGCCGCTGGATGCAGGGCGCCGCCCAAGGTGTGTTGGCGTGGGAGCTCACCAAGTCGAGCGCGTTCCTCGGGGCCATCATCTTTGCCCAGCTCGGTCCGCTGGCTCTGCTCAGTCTGGTTGGTGGTTCGCTCGCCGACTCGGTCGATCGCCGCAAGCTGCTGCTCGCTACCCAGCTCTGGCAGATGGGCTGGACCTTTGTGTTGGCCGCCCTGGTGATCGACGACCACATCGAACCGTGGATGTTGCTGACGCTGGTTTTCATCATGGGTCTCGGCCAGGGGATCTATGCGCCCACCTTTACCTCGGTGCTTCCGACGATGGCTGGCCCGGGCAACCTCGGCCCGGCGGTGTCGCTGAACTCGACCCAGATGAACGCGGCCCGCGTTATCGGCCCGGCTATTGGCGGTTGGCTCACGAGCAAGGTCGGGTTCGCCGAGGTGTTTGCCCTCAACGCGGTCACCTATGTGTTCGTGTTGTGGGCGTTGTGGGTGACCAAGTTCCCGTCGCCCACCGTGGTTATCCGGTCGATTGGCGACCGGCTGTTCGGCGGGTTCAAGCTGGCGAGTCGGGCCCCGCAGGTCGGCCGTCCGTTGTTGGCGATGTCGATGTTTTCGCTGTTTTGTCTGCCCTTCATCGGCCAGTTGCCCGCCATCGCCGATGTGCAGTTGGGGGTCGACCCAAAGAGCAGCGAGTACGGCTACTTCTATGCGGCGTTCGGGCTGGGTGCGCTGGTAGGGGCCCTGTTGGTCGGAACCAGCTTGGTGAACTTCCCCCGCGACCGGGTCGGCCGGACAACGCTGGTGGGCTTCGCGCTCGCCTTGGGCTGGTTGTCGATGGTCGACACCATCAACATTGCCTACGCGGCAGTGTTTACCGTTGGACTCTTCTACTTCGTGTTCCCGACCACCATGAGCACCATGTGGCAAGAACATGTCGACGAAACCGTTCGCGGTCGGGTGTCGGCGATCTGGGTGTTGTCGTTCGGCGGCACCGTGCCGTTCGCCAACATCATCGCCGGCCCGCTGGTCGAGCTGACCTCACTTCGGACCGTGCTGTTGGGCGGGTCGCTAGCCGCGATTGCGTTGGCGACGTTCCTGCGGTTCCCGCCGGGTCCGATCGTGGGCGAAGAAGTGCTGCTCGACGACCGCTGAGGACTCGCTAGTCTCAGGCATGCGCCGAATTGAAAAAGCCGAACGGATCGGCGAGATCCTCGACGATCTCTACCCCAAGCCGCCGATCCCGCTCGACCACGTCAACCCGTACACCTTGCTCGTGGCCGTTGCGCTTTCGGCCCAGACCACCGACAAGAAGGTCAACGAGGTAACCCCTGCGCTGTTTGCGGCGGCCAGCACGCCCGAAGAGATGGCGGCGCTGCACCCGGACAAAATTCTCGAGTACATCCGTCAGGTGGGTTTGGCCCCAACCAAGGCCCGCAACCTTTCGACGATGGCCCATCAGATCCTCGAAGATGGCGGCGAGATCCGTCCCGACTGGGAGTTCCTCGAATCGCTCGCTGGCGTGGGCCACAAAACCGCCAGCGTGGTGATGGCCGCGTGTTTCGACGTGCCGGCGTTCCCGGTCGATACCCATATCCACCGCCTTGCCGCCCGGTGGGGACTCTCGAACGACACCACGGTGCAGCGGACCGAGAAGGACCTCAAGGCGGTGTTCCCGAAGGAGACGTGGAACAAGCGACACCTGCAGGTCATCTTCTTTGGCCGTGAGTACTGTCCGGCTCGCAACCACGATCTGCTCGACTGTCCGATCTGTTCGTGGGCCGCAACCAAGAAGCGAATCGCCGCCGAAGCCAAGCAGTAGAGCGTCTAAACTTTCAGTACATTTGAACACATCGTGGTACTCGGCGGCTTGTGACCTGCTGGTTTCAGCTTATGTTGCGAATGCGTGACAAAAGACCAACGGTAAAGCACCGCAAAGGTAGTCCGAACGACCCATACTGTCCCGATGGGTTCCATTCAGCCAGTAAGTCGACGGTTTCGTCGCCGGCACCTTTACGTTGCGGTGACCATGGTCGCTGTAACCATCCTGTCATTTATTACTGCTCCTGCGCCGTCCGCCGAGGCTCGGCCGGACGGTCTGCGCAGTTCGGGCGAACATCTCTGCAACGGCTTTGAAGCCACCATCGTCGGCACGGCCGGCGACGACGTGCTCGTCGGGACTCCCAACCGCGACGTCATCTTTGGCGGCGGTGGCGACGACATCATCCGGGCGGGTCGCGGCAACGACATCATCTGTGGCGGCAACGGCGACGACAAGCTTCGAGGCGGCGGCGGCAACGACTGGCTCGACGGCGAGGAGGGCTACGACGTATTGGTCGGCGGCTCCGGCGCTGACGTAGCCGATGACGCTGAGGCGATCTGCCGAGCCGAAACGGTCGAGGGTTGCGGCGAGCCCGTGCCCGAAAAGGATCTGCCACATTGTGTATCGGCGCCTGAGCTAGTGGTCGAGGCTATCTTCGCCGCATTCCACGACACGCCCCATGTTTGCTACTTCGCCGACACCATCGCGTACCGCGAGTCGCGTTGGACTCCCGACATCATCGGTGGTCCGAACCGCAACGGCAGCTACGACTACGGACTTCTCCAGCTCAACTCCGGCTACATCCGGACCTGGGCCGAGTGGGCCGGTGTCGACTGGACCGACTGGGACGACCCGTTCGTCAACGCCAAGATGGCTCGCGCCTTGTACGACCGGGCCGGCGAAATCTGGAACGATCCGCTGCGCCCGTGGGACGTTCGTCGCTAGTCGATCCCCGAAAAATCAGGTTGCCGCTTTTCGGCGAAGGCCTGCATTGCTTCGATGTTGGCCGGTCCGCCGAGCAGCTTGGCGAACGCCGCATCCTCTTGCTTGCGGGCCTCGGCGATCGCCGCTCCCATCGCATGGGTGATGGTTCGCTTGCACTCCATGAGCGAGCTGATGGGTTTTGAGGCGAGCACTTCGGCGTGCGCCATGGTGGTTGCCATCAAGTCGCCGGGCTCGCACACCTTGAACGCCAAACCCATCTCGTACACGTCGTCCGCGCTGAGCCATTCCGAGCTCATCAGCGCCCAGGTGGCGTTTTGGCGACCGATCTGGGCGGGGAAGGTGTAGCTGCTCGCAAGTTCGGGGGCGACACCAAGGCTAGTGAAGGGAAACTTCAGCCGAGCCTGCGACGAAAGAAACACCAGATCGGAAAGTCCGAGCACGGTGGCGCCAAACCCGAGACCCATGCCGTTCACTGCGGTGATGAGCGGCTTCGCAAAGCTGACCAGGTGGTCGGTGAGCCCGGAGAATCCGTACGTGCCTTGGGTAGTTTCGCCGGCCGCGATCGTTGCCATCTCGTAGATGTCTTGACCAGCACAGAACGCGTCGCCGGTTCCGGTGAGCACCACGACAGCGATCGACGAATCGTCGGCGGCCGCAATGAGCGCCTCGGTGAGGCCGTCCCACATCATGGCGTTCATGGCGTTCTTGGCTTCGGGTCGGTTGAGCGTGATGGTGCGAATCCGGCCGGTGTCTGCGGTGTCGATCATGGGGTGATGGTTAGTTGACGGTCGAAGCGATCGTCAAAGCAACCCAGGTCGGGTTAGCTCACCGACAGCGACTGCAACGCCAGCGGTTCTTCGAAACCCTTGAGTTGTCGGCGCCCTGCTGGTTCGAAGGTCTCGCCGCTCGCCGCGTTGGCCGTCGCCTCGTCGACCAGCACTTCATTCGGGACGGCCAGGTCGGCCATGCGGGCCGCCAGGTTGACCACCCGGCCGTAGAAGTCGCCGCCGCGAGCGATGACCTCGCCATACGCGACTCCTCCGCTCGGGCTCGTTGCTTCTCCGTCGAACGACGCGATGATCTGCTTGGCGATCCGACATGCATCGTTGGGGTCGACGGTTACAAACATCACCTCGTCGCCGATGAGCTTCACCACCCGACCGTTGTTGGCGGCGACCAGTTCGTAGGCCCGCGCCTCAAAGGTCCGGATGAATCGTCCGAGTTCGTCGGGTTCGAGTTGTTCGGAGAGTTGGGTGTAGCCGACCAGGTCGACGAATCCAACGGCCAGGCGCAAGGTGCTCGAGTTGCCGGTGCTGCTGACTTTTTCGCGTCCGGCATCGCTGCGGCGCGCTGCCTCCTCGAGCTGGATCTTCAGGAACGACTCCATCGTGGTTTTGATGGGCTCCATCAGGTGCGAGGCTTCGTAGTTACTCTTGGCCCAGTCGACTTCTCGGCCTCCGCTGGCCTCGATCTCTGCGCCGACATCGATCCGGAACAGCGCGGTTGCTGCCTCTGCGAGCCGACCCATGGTCGCGTTGAGCACCCGCACGAAGTGGAGCAATTCATCGGTGCTGAACATCTCGCTCGCGACGCCGAACGATTTGAGCGCTTCGATGTCGAGCTCGGTGAATTGCAGGTGGTCGGGCCAACCGCTGGCCCGGGCGACTCGTTCGAACAAGTCGGGAGCAATACCGGATCGCTGCTGAGCCTGCTCCCGGGTCAGCAACGGACCCGGTCGCGAGTGGCGCCGGTTGGCGACGGCGGGTAGTTCGGCCGGATCGACCCCCTCGAACGTGGCGGGGGAGTAGCCCAACTCGTCGAACCAACCGAGTAGTTCGCGCCGTTGGTCGGCCGTGTCGGCTGTTGGGTCGAAGAGCCCGGCATCTATCCACCGTTGTGCTGGATCGTTGGTTTCAGCCATGTTTGCAGTCTGGTCGCAAAAGCCAGAACGACGAAATGGCGGCGCTAGGTTACGACCGTGATCGAACTCAAGGCCGATGGCGACGTGCGGATCCTGCACATGACAAACGACGAGAACCGCTTCAACGCGACCTCGATCGCCGACCTTCACGCAGCGCTCGACGAGTTCGACGCGATCGATGGTCCGCGTGCGCTCGTGACGGTGGGCGAAGGCAAGTTCTTCAGTAACGGCCTCGACCTCGATTGGCTCGGATCACCGGCGGCGGCCGAAGCTCCCAACTTCATGGCTGATGTACACCGCCTGTTTGGTCGGATCTTGTTTAACCAGGCACCCACTGCCGCGGCGATCAACGGGCATGCGTTTGCGGGAGGCGCCATGTTTGCGGCCGCCCACGACTTCCGGGTGATGCGTGAGGATCGGGGCTACTTCTGTATCCCCGAGGTCGACCTCGACATGCCGCTCACCCCAGGGATGACCGCAACACTGCAGTCTCGGATGCCGGCCGGAACCTTGCACGAAGCGGTGGTGACCGGTAAACGATGGGGCGCCGTCGAGATGCGTGAAAAGGGGATCGCTGAGGCAACGGCACCCGAGGCCGGCGTTCTCGGTGTGGCCGTCGAGTGGGCCCGGGCGCAAACCCATCACGCTGGCGAGACCCTGGCGATCATGAAGCGTGGTCTGTATCCCACGGCCCACGACGTGCTGCTCGGGGCGTAGGTCCCGGCCGCGTTCACCGACCAAGACAACACCTCTAGCCACTACTGCGGGTGAAGTTGGGTCGGGTCCCTAGTCGAGGCGTCGGAGGTGGAGCACGGCTGGTTCGGGTGTCTTCACCAGGGGTGGGAGTGCCGCGGTCGGGCGAACGACCAACGGCTCGCGAACTCGTTGAGGTTGCGGTTCGGCCTTGTCGACCGGTTTCGGTTTCGGACTGACCGCCATGGCGCCGAGTGTCGTGTACAGCGTGCCGACCGCCATCAGGTAGCCGCCCAGCAACAGCCACGGCGGCAGTGGGGGAGCCCAGTCGGGCGAGAACAAGAAATTCCAGTCGCCACTGTGGCCGACGGTGTAGCGCCGCAGACTCTGAGTGAAGGCGGCGGTGTGCATTGCGGTGAAGGCCACTATCGCTGGTCCGACAAGCCAGGCCGGGAACGTGATCCGCTTGGTCTTGGCGATGCCGTAGCCAGCGACCAGCGGGAGACCGACCGCAAACGGCAGTACGTAACGCCCTTGCAGGTACGGGAACCTGATCGATCCAACGGCGAGCGCAATACCAACAATCGTGGCGAGCCCCAGCAGCACGGTGGCCGAGAATCGGCGACTGGCGAGCACTAGGGTCGCCACCAATCCGGCGACCAATGCGACGGTCCAGAATTGGTAGACCAGGTTGGGTACCCGAGTATCGAGCCAGCCCATGTGCCCGATGATCTGGTCGAGGTATGCGTCGAGCGCGTTGGCTGCCTCGCTGGTGGAGCCGCCGCCTGCTGCGTCGGCGATCCGTAGGAACTTGGTGACATTGCCGCGAACCGAGAAGTGATACATCGTGGCCGCGCCGGCCAGCGAAGCCGCGCTCCACGCCCAAACCGGTCGAAGCTGCGCCAGTTCTTTGATTCGCTTCGAGCCGGCGACGAACAGCAACAACACGACGATCGCCGTGCCCCATAGGAGACTGTCGCGTCGTACGAGCATCAGTATCCAGAACGGGACGGCGCAGGCGGTCACCGCTCGGGCGGCCGAGCGACCAGTGGCTCCATCGATGAGCACGAGGGCACTCGTCCAGAGTCCGAGTGCCGCGGTGGTGGCCAAGCCGCTCGGGTTGACGGGTCCGCCGAGGAACAAGACCATCGGGGTGAGGGCCACGGCGAGACCCGCGGCAACCGGTCCGGGGACTTTGAGTCGCCGGATGTTGTGAACCGAAAGGGTCAGCAAACCAGCGCAGGCGATCGCGTTGGCGAGTCGCATGAGGTAGAGCGAAAGTTCGCCGCCCGTCAGCAGGGTGGGCCACCCGGTGAGCAGGTGAAACAGCGGTGGGTTGTCGTGCGATCTCGAAGCTGCGCGAACCAGGCCGGTATCGGGGGCCAGCTCTTGGCAGTCGGCCGGAACGTCGGGTTCAAAGGCGAAGCAGACCGGCCCGGGGGTGAGCACCGATGGCACGTCGACGGTGAAGGTTTGTGGGCCGGTGCGTTCGCCGTCGAGTTGGCCACGAACGATGCTTGCGCCGCGGATCATGTGCGCTGGTTCGTCGGGGGCGGCGAACAGCGGAGTGGCAAGTGCCCAGAGGGCAAACACGGCAAAGAAGGTGGCGAAGGTACGCACGGCGCCAGGTGACACAAACCAAGACGCGGAATTTGCGACGCGTTCGTCTGGGGCTGGCGGCACCGAAACTCCTCCCTTGTACCTCTTGAGAACCTAGTCACTCGCCGAACTCGGGTAAGAGATGACGAACGCCTTGTTTATTACGAGTCTCACGGCGGTGGCACACCGGAGTGCAGAAGGTATGACGTCCGTTAAGTCCAGCCACGCCGGTACGGTTACTGGTTCGAACGAGAAGGGTTGATGATTGTGCAGCGATTACTGGTGTTGCTTGTTGGATTGACCGTCTTTCTGGCGGCCTGTGGCGGAAGTTCGGCGACCGAAACGGCGGACGCTCCTGCGGAGTCTGAAGCCCCGGCGGC
>CALHTF010000132.1 GCA_938038815.1 uncultured Acidimicrobiales bacterium
CGAACTACGCCCCCATGCGCTTTACCTTATGGCCCAGGCGATCCTCGACGCCGCGGCGGCTGGAACACCGGCCGACCTGGTGTACTCCGACGAAGACAAGATCGACCACGACGGCAACCGAACCGACCCGCACTTCAAGCCGCCGTTTAACCACGATCTGCTCCTCGCCCAGAACTACATCAGCCACTTCACCGTCCTGCGGAGCGATCTCGTGCGCGAGGTAGGCGGGTTTCGTGAGGGGTTCGAGGGCAGCCAGGACTACGACTTGTTCTTGCGTTGTGTGGCCGAGTCCGACGCCGACCGAATCGTTCACGTTCCGTTCGTCACCTACCACTGGCGGGCGATCGCCGGGTCGACCGCATCGTCGACGAACGCCAAGGACTACACCGAAGATGCCGCCCTCGCTGCCCTCGCCGATCACGTGGCGGCCGCCACCGTCGAGGTGGCCAAAGCACCAACGACGTACCGAGTCCGCTGGCCCGACCCCGAGCCAGCGCCGTTGGTGTCGATCGTGATCCCCACCCGCGACGGCGCCGACCTCGTGGGCCAGTGCATCGACAGCCTTACCGACCCGAGTCGCACCGCCTACCGCAACATCGAGATCATCGTGGTCGACAACCAGTCGGCGGCGCCCGATGCCCTTGCCTTGTTCGCCGAACTCGAGTCGTCAGGCCGAGCCCGAGTCGTTTCGTACGACGACGAGTTCAACTACTCCGCCATCAACAACTTCGGTGTTGCCGAATCGGCCGGCGAGCTCGTGTGTTTGTTGAACAACGACATCGAGGCGATCAACCCCGACTGGTTGGGCGAAATGGTGCGCCAGGTCACGCGACCCGGCGTGGGCGCCGTCGGCGCGAAACTGCTCTACCCCGACGATACGATTCAGCACGCGGGCGTGGTTCTGGGCCTCGGCGGGGTCGCCGGGCACGGCCACAAGCGATTCGACGCCAACGCCTTTGGCTACTTCTCTCGGCTCGGCCTGGTTCACGAGGTTGGGGCGGTGACCGCCGCCGCGCTCCTCACCACCCGCGAGGTTTGGGACCACGTCGGCGGACTCGATGCCGAGAACCTGGCGGTCGCCTTCAACGACATCGATCTCTGCCTACGCATCCGGGCTGCCGGCTACAACGTGATCTTCACGCCGTACGCCGAGCTGTACCACTACGAGTCGGTGAGCCGTGGAGGCGAAGACACCCCGGAGAAGCAACAACGTTTCGCCGCCGAAGTCCACCACATGCTCGACACGTGGGAACACGAACTGCTCGCCGACCCGGCCTACAGCCCGAACCTTTCGCTCGAGGTCGAGAGTTTCGCCCCGGCACGGGTGCCTCGGGCTGCGTATGCGTGGCGGCCTGGCGGCGGTAGTCTTCGTCCTGGCAGCTTGCCGACGATTCCGGGGATCGATCGCCCGGAAATCCCCTAACGAAGACCGAACCCCTTGGCTACCGAGAACCCACCGATCATATTCACGCCGGCCTCGCAACAGCGCGGCCTCGCGGAGTCATTTCGCGAGATCTGGGACTACCGGGGATACATTTCCTACCTCACCAAAAAGGACCTTCGGACCAACTATCTCAAGACCTATCTCGGTTGGATCTGGTCACTCGCGGAGCCACTCGTCACCTTGGCGATCTACTCGCTGGTGTTTGGTTACATCATGGTCGTCGAACGGGGCGGGGACAGCCCGACGGGTCTCAACAACTTCCCCGCGTTTCTGTTCGCCGCGTTGGTGTTCTGGAGTTTCTTCCGGCAATCCTCCACCAGCGTGATGAACTCGTTTTCGGGCTCGCTGAACCTTCGAAAAAAGTTGTACTTCCCGCCTGCCGCGCCGCCGATCGCCAAGGTGCTCTCGAAGTCGTTCGAGCTGCTGCCCGAGGTCGCCATGCTGATGGTCTTTTATTTGATCCTTTGGGGCACTACTGGCATCCGAACGGTTGGCCCAACGTGGATTGTTCTGCTGCCGTTGATGTTGCTAACCATGATCTTTGGTTCAGGTGTCGGCTTCTTGATGGCGGTTCCAAACGCTCGATACGGCGATGTGGGCATGCTCTTTCAGCTTGCGCTCCGGCTGGGGTTCTACATCACGCCGATCATCTGGTCGCTCAGCGACTTCGAGCGTCGGTTCGGCGAGGGTGGCGAGCGACCATGGTTGCTCGATGTCGTGCGGTGGAGTCCGTTGACCCAGATCGTGGAAGCGTCGCGCGACGGGATCTACCGTTTGCAATGGCCATCGGCGACGACGTGGATCTACTTGGTCGTGGTCTCGTTCGGGACGTTCCTGTGGGGCTGGACTCGGTTCCACCGGGCAGCTGGTAAAGCAGCTGAGGGCCAGTGAGTACCACCGACCAGGCCGCCGAACAGGAACTGCCACTCCCCGAGGACCCTAAGGTCCCAAAGCCCAAGCCGGAGATCGCGATTCGCGTTTCGGACGTCTCCAAGAAGTTCGAGATTCGCGCCGATTCCTCCACCGGGCTGCGCAGTGCACTCACCGGATTTCATCGCGCGAAACCTAAAGATTTCTGGGCGGTCAAAGGGGTTTCAGTCGACGTCGAGCGCGGCTCGATGCTCGGCATCATTGGGCGCAACGGTTCGGGCAAGTCGACACTGCTTCGCACGATGTGTGGCATCTACTCCCCCACCGAAGGCCAGGTCGAAGTCCGAGGCCGGATCACCGCGCTGCTCGAACTCGGCGCCGGGTTCGTGCCCCAGCTTACGGGCCGCGAGAACGTGTACATGAACGGCGCGGTTATGGGGATCCCACGCGACCGGGTCGACGACATCATCGCCGATGTTGCCCGGCTCGCCGATATTGGTGAGTTCTTCGACAATCCGGTCGACACCTACTCGAGCGGCATGAAAGCCCGGTTGGGGTTCGCCGTGTCGGTGCACCTCGATCCCGATATCTTGCTGGCCGACGAAATTATCTCGGTCGGCGACGTTAGCTTCTCCAAAAACGGCATCAACCATATGACCAAGATGCGCCATCGCGGGGTCACCATCGTGCTGGTGGCCCACGGCCTCGGGCTGATGCAGCGACTCTGCGACCAGATCCTCTGGCTGCACCAGGGCGAAGCCCAGATGGTGGGCGAACCACGCGAGGTTATTCGCGAATACCGCGACTTCATGACCATGGGTGATGAAGTGCTCGTCACCGATGAAGACGTGGTCGACAACAACCCGATCACCCATCTCGACATTTCGTCCGACGACGGCATCGCTGCGGGTTACACCGGCACGCCCCTCAACGTTCATGCAGCGTACGACCTGGTCGAACCGATCGAAGATGCCCACTTCGCCATCCGCTTCCGGGCTCAAGAAACCAACGTGTTCCTCGGGTCGGCAGCGGTCGAGGCAAACCAGCGCCTCGAAGGTCGAGGCACGATCGATATTCGCATCCCGATCCTGGCGATCCCGCCCGGCCAGTACGCCATCGAACTCGAGATCACCGACGGAGCAGGCAGCGACGCCCGAAGTGTTGCGTCGCGTCGCTCTCGGGTGCCGATCCACCCGCTCGAAGAGGTTCAGCTCAACGATTTCATCGAGCTCGGCGGCGACTGGCGGATCAACTAGTCCGACTGGCGAGCAGCGAGCGCACGTAACCGCTCGCCTCGGTGGTAGGGATCACGGGTTCGGCGGCTAGCTCCCAGTCGGCGGTGTAGCCGAATTCGTCTAAGACACCGTCGGCGAACGGCTCGAACACCAACAGGTCGGCTGGGGTCAGCCAATGGCGCCACGAACCTTGACCTCGGGTGCGAGAGACCCGGGCCAGGTCGTCGGTGATCACCGGCTGTTCGAGCGACGTAACACCGAGTTCGTCGGCCAGCTCTTGGTTCGACTCCGGACTAACGAAGTCTTCGTACCGCACGAGGCGAAAGCTGCCGGCACTGTTGCGGTAGAAGCTGCGCAGCCGCTGGGTGGACCGCGCGGCGTTGGTAAACAGGTCGAGCCCGGTGATCCGCCAGTAGGTGTGATGCAACGCCAGGAGCGGGACTGCCGTCGGGTCGGCCTCTTTGGCTTCGAGCAATTCGAGAAACGGCGCAAACGCGTCGTCGGCGAGTTCGGTGCGGCCATAGGCGTCGTACAACAGGGCGCTGATGAAGCGGTCGCGTGGATCGCGTACCAAAAGCAGTCGGTGGTCAAAGGCCGAATACTTCACGCCCTCGTTGCGGTTGTGGGGGCCAAACAGCTTCTTGACCACCAGATTTTCCGGCGCCAGGTCGACCGCGGTGAGATCGTCGGGTTCGAGTACCTCGATCGCACCGGGCAACGCATTACTCACCGAACGCATAAGCGCCGTGGTGCCTGACTTTGCTTGCCCAAAGATCAAAATGCGCATCGAGTTAGGCGCCCTCGAATGGGGATAGCCCAAGACCCTCGACCGGCAGCACCGGTTTGTGGCCCTCGTCGAGTAGGTACGGGTCGTAGTGACGCGAGCTCATGTACCCACCGTCGCGAACCGGGTACGGCCGGAAGTGCTTGGTGAAGTTCACGTAGTTGGGCTGCACCGACTTGGGCATGTAGTGCACGACGATGCTGCGCCGGCTGGCGTCCTCGTTGGTTTGTTTCGAACCGCCGTGGGCGAGGTCGGCGTGCCACAACAAGACGTCGCCCCGTTTGGGCAAGAACCTCGCCACATCGATGCCGCGAGCGGCCGCTTGATCGTCGAGGCCCTGCAAGAACGCCTTGTGCATGTCTTGGCCGTCGCGACCCTGGTTCCACGACTTCGACGGCTCCTCGGGGGTACCGAACATGAAATCGTCGAATCGGTGGCTGCCCGGGTAGTACACCAACTCGCCGTTGCCTTCTTCGACATCCTCGAGCGCAATCCACGCCGCAGCGATGGTGACCGGTTCGCTGACCACCACGTACGCCGTGTCTTGGTGGATCCGTTGCTGGGAGCCCCGCTCGAAGAACAACGACTGAAATGCCAACGGATCTTCATCGAAGATGGCGGCCATAAAGTCGCGGATCTCGGGCACAAAGGCCGCCAGCTGCGCGCTGGGCGCATTTACGATTGGATCGACGATGCGCCGGTTTCCGTCGGCCGGAAATTCATGGGCCCAACCCAGGCCCTGTTTGGGGTTGCGACCCAAGAACCCACTGCCGGGTTCCCATGCCGACGCAACCTCGTCGTCGATGGCGTTGAGGATCTCCTCAGGCACGATGCCACCCATGATGATGTAGCCGTCACGTTCAAAGGTCCGAACCTGTTCGGCCAACTCTGGGGTAAGCGAACCGCTGGCAACCCGTTGGGATAGCTCGTCTTCGAAGCGGTCGGTATCGATCCAGTTGCCGCCGAAGTGACTGTGATAGCGAACGTCGGTTGTCATAGGAACCTCATGAGGTGATCACGCCTGCTTTCGCAAGCGCGGTTACCGGGATTGGAGCGTCTTGGTAGGTCGATGGCGGCGCAGGGTCTACCCAGCTCGCAAGCGAGCGATTGAGCAGACCCTCAAGCGTGGCCACCACATCGCCAAACACGCTAGCGGTGAGCGGCGTGACCTGTGTTGCATCGAGGGTGCGAGTCCACGCCGCCTCTTGGCGCAGCGCCGCAGCAATCTGTTCGGCCGACGGATCGACCACGACGGTCGATAGCTCGGGCCGGGTCGCCAGCACCAGACAACGCGTGGCGATGGTGTGCGACGAGCCGGCATCATCGCCGACCACATCGCCCGGCTCCAGCACCACGTACCGCGGGGCCAGGCCCCGGTTCGACCAGCGCGACTCGACACCAGAGATCGAGATTCCGAGGTGGTCGCCGACCAATTGGGCGGCTCGCAGCGGATCGGCCGCCACATCGTCTTCGTAGATGAGCACCAGGCCTCGGGACCCGAAGTTGGCCTGGAATCGCTCGACGACCTTTACGTAGTCGACGTTGATGAGCGGGTGGTCGAAGGTCTCGGTGAAGCCGACATCGAACTTCGCTCGCAGCAGCTGGTGGTTGTAGTGCGACCACGCCCGAATGATTGGTTGGCGCAGCACCAGGATCGCCCGCACGTCGGGTCCGGCGAGCTCGTGGATTCGGTCGTAGGACGCCGGGTTACGGAAATAGCTGGGCGTGATGTCGCCCACCAGACGTTGACCGTCGTAGGTGCTGTACCGGTCCTGGTACCAGGCGAGGCCACGGTCGTACTCGCGGTTGAAGTAGAAGTGCTCCTTGAACCGGCCGAGATACACGTCGTCGTGTTGGTCGAGCATGCGGTGCAGGGTGGTCGTGCCACACTTTTCAACGCCGACACAGACAAACGACGGTGCGGGAACAGTCGGCGGCACTAGTACTGCTCGAACCGGTAGCCAAACTCGTCGACGACATCGCCGACGATGGTTTTGACCAACGCGATTTCGTCGGGTTCAAGGACCGACGTGAACCGGTTGGCCTCAGGCTTCACGCCCGCTAACTCGGCCGGGGCTGGCGTCTCGATACCAACAAACTCACAGATGGCGTCGACCTCGGTGACCGGGCGCCGAGTGAGGTCTTCATAGGCGACCGAGATCATCCGGTCGGGGTTGGCTTTGCGAAACGACTCGGCAAGCACTACGGCCTCGGACCAATAGTTCGATGCCGCAACCTGATCGTCGAGCGACATGACCTTGCCTACCCGCAAGCTCGCAACCACGTTGAGCGGGTTGCGGTAGATGTGGACGAACCGGCTGTTGGGGAAGTCGTGGCCGAGCAGGGTGACGCCGTAAATGTTCTGGGGGGTCTTGTCGAACCAGCGGGCGTTGCCCGGGGCACCTTTGGCCGCCAGGAACAACGCCATGTATCCATCGAAGAACTCCCGCCGGCTTCGACAGGTTGCAAACAGTTCTTCCACTTGATCGTCGGAGATTCCGTCGATTTCGCGGTGTTTCGCCAGCACTTTGTTCTTGAGGTAATGCCGCTTGAACTGGGGCACGCGGTACGGCTGTCCCCACCGGTAGAAATGGGTTTCTTCAGGGCAGTGCAGACCAGGCACCGAACGCAGCAGGTCGCGCAACATCGTGGTGCCGCTGCGGGGCGAACCAAGAATAAAGAACGGGTCGGTTGACGGGTTGGTCACGAGGAGGCCGCACCGCCGTCGACCCAACCGCCGTGAACTCTGATCGATTCGCCGTACAACGAGCGATAGTCGCTGCCCATCTCGGCGGTCGTGCGCACATTGTCGACCGTGGCCTCAGCGGCGAGTCTGGCGTAGCCCACGCGGTCGCGTGCCGCAGCGACCGCTGCCTCGACTATCTGGTCGGGTTCGAGCGTGGGCACCACTACCCCACCGCCATGATCACGGACCCGTTCAGCCGGAGCCCCGAGTGGTCCGACCAAGACGGGAATGCCACAGGACCACGCTTCGGAGACGACGTAGCAGTGGGTTTCGGCCCACACCGAGAACACACCGACGAAGGTCGGACGCAGGGTCGCGAGCTTGTGCGGCAGTTCGTCACGACGGTATTTGCCGTGGGAGATGATTCCGCCTTCGTAGCCCGGTTCGACCTCACCGAGTAGTTCGATCTGTACATTGCGGGCCGCGCCGGCGGCCGAGATTTCGGCAGCGAGCGCCGCCCCTTTGGATGCGTTGATCGCGCCGACCAGAAGGATCGAAATCGTTTCGGTGTCGCGAGGGCTTCGGGCCAAGGCTCGTGGCCGGTCAAAGTCACGGCCGTGCTCGATGGCGCGCACCTTGCGGCCAACCTCGGGCCCAAAGATCCGAGCAAAGTGTTCTCGGGTGTCGGCCGACGGGGTCACGAGGGCGTCGACATCGTGCAACACGCTGGTCGACTGGCTTCGCCACAGGTGCACGAACCGGTGCTTGAGGTCGATGGTGCGTTCGAGCCAGACCGGGGTGTGGCACTGACCCGGACCTGCGGTGCAGGTACCGCCACAGAACGTGGTCGTTTCGTCGAGCAGGTTTACCGACGGACAGGCCATGTAGAAGTCGTGAAGCGTAAGCACGACCGGAATGCCGAGCGCCCGAGCGATACGAGGCAGGTCGAAGGTGTGACCGATCAGGTGATGAATGTGCACGATGTCGATGCTGTACCGGGTAAGTACTTCAGCGACGACCGCCGCCACATCGTCGTCGCGGAAATGACGCACATCCCACGGTTTCGAAAGGGTCCACCGGGTGATCTCGATCCGCATTTCGGGATCGTCGGCGGCCCAGAGCACCAGGTCGTTACCATCGGGGATCAACAGCAACGGTTCGTAGTCGTCGGCTAACGCGCCCATCAGATCGGCGGCGTGGTAGTCGGTTCCGCCGCCGCCGTCGTGCATAACCACCAGCGAGCGGGGACGGATCTGTTCGGGCGGGTCGACCAAGGCGGCCGTCGCGTTGGCCCGAGCGGCGACGAAGCTGGCCGAGTCGACGAAGTTCTGCGCATCGGCTCGATAGGTGCTGTACCGCTCGTCTAGTACGGCGAGACCGGCTTCGATCAGTTCGGCTTTGGCGACGTCGCCAAAGCTGGCCGACTCTTCGTGGAAGATGGCGATCTCGTCGGCGACGACATGGTTCCAGCCCAAGCCGCCGAGTTTCATACAGAAATCGTTCTCTTCGCCATATCCCCGCGGGAACGCTTCGGCGTCGAGTCGGGGCACGTCGGCGAGAGCTTCTTGCTTTACGAACAAGGCAAACCCGTTGCCCGTAGGTGCGGTTGGGCGGAGGTATTCGGCGCCTCGGGTGACCAGCGTGGCCACCTGAGCGGCATGGTCGGCGCCGGTCGGCAGATCAGCAACGAACGAGAACACGCCCGCGGCGTTCGACAGCGGCGTGACGGTTGCGGTCTTGGGGTCTTCGTGGGCGACCGAACGCAGGCGTTGGGTCCAGCGAGGCGTCACGATGGTGTCGCTGTTGAGGATCACCACGTCGCCACCCACCGAGTCGCGGTGTTCGAGCCCGCGATTGACGGTGCGGGTGAATCCCTGGTTGGTCTCGTTCGCTAGCACGGTCGTGTTCGGCCGATCGGCCAGTTGGTCGAGCACCACGCCGAGATCGGGGTCGGTCGAGGCGTCGTCGATCACGACGAGGTGCACGTGCTCGGGGGTAAATCGTTGCACCGATTCGAGGCACCGCTGAAGCGCCGAGACAGCGTTGTACACCGGGATGATCACCGTCAACGGACGGTCAAACGCACCAGCATCGATCGCGCCGACCACATTGGTGAAGGGCGAACGCTGGGAGTTTGATGCCCCGACCACGATCGGGGTAACCGTGTGCTCGACTTCGGGGGTGACGACGGCAGGAAGCTCTTCCTTTTCGAGAATGCCGACCTTGCGAAGACCATCGGCGACTCGGGTCGCAAGCTGCACCGCCCGGCGCCGGTTGATCCGGGCGAGTTCCAGCGACGCCAGGTTCCGTTCGTGGTTTGCCGTGGCAACCTCAATGCGGAGACGTTCGATCTCGGCCTCGAGCGCATGTTGTTCGATGTGCAGACCCGACTCGCTATGTTCGGCGACGGCCAGCAGGTTTCGGAGTCGGTCGAGTTCGCCCAGCAACGATTCGCTGGTTTCGCTGAGCTCGCGTTCGGCCCGCTCTCGCTGGTTCGTAAAGTCGTGCGACCAGACCGCCTCTCGTTTGGCGAAGTCGGCCTCTAGTTCGCTGCGCTGGCTCGCGATGAGCGCATCGGCCGAGCGAGCGAATCCGGCCGCCGACGAAAAGACCAGGTCGAGTCCAGGGGTCTCGTCGATCTCGGCCACCGACACCGCAAAGTCGGCGTGGTTCCCTTCGGCCTCATGGAGCGCTTCGACGAGGAGCCGCTGCTGCGGGCTCAGCAGGTCGTGGTCGGTATCGGGACCACCATCGTGGTGCCGCAGGTTCGGGTCGATGACCTGATGAATCCGCTCTTCGATGTTGTCGGGGATCGCCACGTCGACGCTCTTGGCCGCGAACTCGACCAGGTCGAGCACCGGTTGGCCGCCGGCGGCGACCGCCGAGAAGGTCGTGACATGAACCGCCATGCCGGCGAGCGAATCGACCGCCGAGCGCAGGTACCGCTCCCACAGAGCCAGTCCGAACGGCATCGCCAAGTCGTTTCGGGCCCGTAGCGACCGAGCGATCGCTAAGGGATCACGCAACAAAAGCACTGCGGGGCTCGGTCCAAGAACGTGCCGCCAAAACGGCATGGTGAGGCTGAGGCGAGGATCTTTAAACAGCCAGCGGTCGGTGGCGAAGGCTTCAGCGAACGTTGCCTCCGCTACTTGGTCGAGACCGAGTTCCGGTCGGCTGAGCTTGGCCATCTCGGTCAGCGACTGCGTGGTTGGAGCCAACCACGTGGCACCCGCTCGCTCGAGCAGCGCCTGGTTGAAATCGACCAGCGACTCGACCTCCCAGTGGCCACGCGGATTCGACTCATCGCCGCCCACCATGGCATCGGCGCCGGGCAGCTCAAACGGAAGAGAAGCGAGCGCTTCGGTGACCGCGGAGGTGCCACTTCGATGCATGCCGAGCACGTACAGACCCATACGGGCGATGCTATAGGTGCCTGCCCGACCAGTGGTGTTTGGGGCCGACCTTTGCGGGTCGAGTATCCCGGCGGTCAGCCCCTTCGGAGCGGGTCTTCGGTGAAGCCGGGGTTAGTGGCCTGGAAGTTCATCGTAAACAACCGGCGGTTCGGGTTGCCGCCAAAGCTGGCATGCCAGGTGGTGTATCGCCCGATCAACAGGTCGCCGGGGACGATGTCGATCGGTACCGCAGGAATCTCGTCGGGTTCGACACCAAAGGTCTCCCGGCACCGTTCCGGGGTGTAGAGGCCTGCCCCGACGGTCTTGGCGAACGTGTCGGTAGGAAACGCGCTTCCCGGCACCATTCGCAGCGCACCGGACTCCGAGGTGAGGTGGTCAAGGTAGAAGTACACCTTGATGTTCTCAAGATCGTTGGTGGTGCCAAAGGTGTCGACGTGCCAGTGCACGTCGCAGTGGAACAGGTTGCCGTCGCTTTCCATGTAGGTGACATCGGTCCCCAGAATCGACTCGACGATCGCCCGCAACCGTGGATCGTCGCGCAGCCACGACAACTTCGGCGTTTGGTCGACGATCTTGGGGATGATCATGCGCGGCTTGTCGCCATAACCCTCGTGTTCGGTGAGGTGGAAGTCGTCGCCGTACACAAACGGCTCGGCGGTGGCGGCGAAGACCTCGTCGAACCCCTCGCTGATCTGGGCGATCTCGTCGGCGTAGAACCCTGGCAGCTTGATGAAACCAAACGTGCGGAAGAAGCGCAGTTGGGATTCGGTGAGACCAGCGGTGGTCGAGGCGTCAGTCACCGGTAGTGATCTGGACAGGGATTCGCTTGCGGACCTGGCCAACGCCGACCCGGCTGCCCGTCGATGCGAGGGTTTCGATTACCTCGTTCGCGACGTTGCGCTGGTCGTCGAGGGTGGCGATGAACGCGTCGGTTTCTTCTTGAGTAGCGCCGCCTTCGTTCTGCAGACGGAGCTGTTCGGTGAGTTGGTTGGTGGGGTCAAGGTTGCACGACTTGCACACCTTGCTGCGGTCGAGGGTGAGGCGGTGTTTTTCGCCGATGATCGATAGCAACGACTCGTCAAAAACCGATCCGAGCGGCGCCTCTTTGCGCCAGTCCGAGCAGCACAGGTAGTACTGGCCGTCATACCCAATGAAATGGAAGGCGAACGGCGCGCCGCAGACCGGACGTGGCCCGTCCATTGCGGCGAAGATGTCTCGGGCTTGCTGCAACTCGGGGAACGACTCGTAGGCCATGTGGTCGACCTCAAGCGCCCCGCCGCGGTTCATGATCTCAAACGAGATCGTTTGTGGCAGGCCTTGATCGTGCCAGAAGTCGATCATCGACTTCACGTGTTCGGCATCGTTCTTGTAGTTGACGAGCACCATGATCATGTCGATCTCGCCGCCCGACATCTCCTTAAAACGCAGCACGTTGGCCAGCGTCTTGTCGAAGTCGAGCTTGTAGACCTCTTCATACGCCTCGCCGACATCGCCAATGTTTATGTTGAGCGAGGTAACGCCCGCATCGATAAGCATCTGGCTGCGCTTTTCGTCGAGTAAGCCAGCGTTGGTCGAGATTCCGCAACCAAATCCCGCGCCCCGGAGCTTTTTCACCATCTCGGGAAGCTGCTTATGCAAAAGGGGTTCGCCCAAGCCACAGATGTTGACGTGCACGTACGGTTCCAGGCCGTCAGCTTCGGCCAGGTCGCGCATTTCGACAATCCGCTGGAGCGACTGGTCGAACACATCCATCGACATCAGACCTTGATGTGGAGTTTGGTCGCGCGGGCAGAAAAAGCAATCCGCATTGCAACGATTCGTCGCTTCGATATCGATCCAAATTTGCACGATGTGCTTACCTCCGAGCGCGCTCAACCCACCGGGCGCTATGGGCACAATGTAAATGGTTTTCGGCATTTTTCATAGCTAGCGACATTCGGGCTCATCCCAAGGCCGACACACCATATCGACCAGGGCAATCTCGGCCTCGAACACCGCAAGCTCGCTGGGACGGCACCGATACTCTTGCTCGGCACCTTCTCCATCGAGAGATCGCTCGCCCACAAACACCGCCGCGCACTCGGCCCACACCTCTTGCTCGAGGCCGCCTCGGACCTGGCGGCCTGGCTCGAGGGCCGACGGATTGGCGTACAGCGCAAAGTCGAGCAAGTGGCCGATTTCATGGGCCATCGTCTCGTCGAGATCGCTCAGATCCCAGGACCGGTTGTCGATCTCGACAATCCCATCGCCCGGATTGGTGCGCACCCGCGCCCCAACGTTTGCCGGTTCGAGGTCCGAGATCAGCACCCGTGACACCAACCAACCCCAGCGCGCGTCGGCCGCGAAATCCTGCGCCTCGGCCCGGATCTGTTCGGGCTGGTCGACATCGTCGAGTTGGCGAACAAAGGTGACCGCACCCGGGACCGCGCTGAGCAGCATAGCGACGACCGCCAGACCGGTTGCGACCTTGGCCCAGAGCGGAAAGCGCCGTGGGCCATCGTTCGGCGCCGAGTCGGGATCGTCGCCAAAGAGATCGTCCCACTCGTCGTCGGTGAGCGCGTTGAGGTCCATCTCGACCAAACGGTAGCGGCTTGAAAGTGAGTACCGCCCGCAGGGTCGATAAGCTCAGGGGGCGGGTTCCAACGCGAAGGACGAGTTTCCACCATGAAGACCTCCAGTCAACCGCGCCGCGGCTCTTTTGGGCTGCTTGCGCTATGCGCCGCACTGTCGGTACTGCTTTCCACCGTCGTGGTGAACCTTGGCTCAACTCCGGCCCAGGCGCAGCAACCCCAAAGCAGCTTCACGGTCGAGGGTGGCGGCTGGGGTCACGGTCTTGGCATGAGCCAGTTTGGCGCCTACGGCCGAGCAGCGGCCGGGCACACCTCAACCGAGATCCTGCAGGCCTACTACCAAGGGGTCGAGGTCGAGTCGCGTGCGGTGACCAACAACGTACGCGTACACCTCTCAACGTCGTCGAACACCACCCTCAGCTTCGGCAGCACGGCGAAGATCAAGCTCGACGGCAAGCTGATCGCCGAAGCCGGCAAGGAGCAAAACATTGCCGTTAGCCGGCTCGCTAGTCGTTGGGCGATAACGGTTGGCGGCGTCGACATTTGCGTTCCTCAGCCGGTTGCCGACGGCCAAGAGCCTCTGCCTAACCCGTGCATTGGAAACCAACTTCGGTTCGTGGTGAAGGACCTGGTCGATCAGCACCTCAGTACGAGCTCGCACTCCTATCGCCACGGCCGCCTTGAACTGACCCCTACCAGCAGCGGCGCAACCACGTTCTATGTGGTTCTTGGTCAGCTCAAGATGGACGAATACCTCTACGGCCTCGCCGAAATGCCTTCGTCGTGGGCGGCCGAGGCGCTCAAGGCCCAAGCCATCGCGGGCCGTTCCTACGCCGAGGGCCGAATCCTGGCTCGCCGGGCAGACTCGAACTGGAACCGCCCGTTTGACCTGTTCGCCACCACCCAGGACCAGGCGTTTACCGGTAACTCCAAAGAACTTGGAGCGTTTAGCGAGAACTGGGTCGGCGCCGTCGACGCCACCAATAAGATCATCGCGACCTACAACGGCACCGTCATCGACGCGCTGTACGGGTCGTCGACCGGTGGTCACTCCGAGAACAGCGAGTACGTGTTCACTAACAAGGTGCCGTACCTCCGGGGAGCCCCCGACGAGTTCGACTCGTACCAGAACCCGCTTGCGTCGTGGACCCGCACCTACTCGGCCGACGAGCTCACCCGATGGCTTAGCGCCGGAGTCGGCACGATCGAAAACGTCAACATCTCGGGCAACATTGGCGTTTCGGGCCGGGTGAACAAGGCAACGGTCAACATCAAGGGCACCGAGGGCTCGACCACCATGACCGGCGATCGCTTTCGCATCCTGGTCAATGCCGGCCTGCAGAGCGAGGGTCGCTGGAGCCGCGACGACCAGATCTTGAGCACCAACTTCAAACTGGTTGGCCCCGACGACCGAGCACCGCTTGGCGAACTGAGCAAGGTACAAGGCCGAGTCGGAAAGGTTCGGGTAGCTGGTTGGGCCCTCGACCAAGACACCAATGCGGCGATCCGAGTGCAGGTGTCGATCGACGGCAAGCGGGTCAAGACCCGCCAAGCCAAGCGCAACACTGCCGGACTCGATGCCCGCTACGGGGTAGGCAACAACCACGGATTCCGCATCAACGTCAAAGCAACGCCCGGAACCCACGAGGTTTGCGTAACCGCCGTCGGCAACGTCAAGGGCGGACCGACCACTGGTCTGGGTTGCAAGACGGTGACGGTCAAGACCAAAACCGACGATGATCCCAAACCCGATCCCTCGGGCGATATTCCGGTTGGCGAACTCGAAATTGTTCGGGTTGCGTCGGTGAGCGATCCGGCAATCCGGGTTGCAGGTTGGGCGCTCGACCCGACCTCAAACGACTCGATCAACGTCGCCTTCGATATCGACCGACAAGAAGCGGCCCGCTCGACCGCCCGCTTCGAACGTGACGACCTCGATAGCTACGGCCGTGGTTCAGCCCATGGTTTCGACGTCACTTTGCCCACCACCACAGGCAAACACCAGGTCTGCGTGCGAGCAATCTCGGCCAACGGTGAGGTCGCGGTGATCATCGGGTGCCAAGACATCACGGTCGGATAGTTCCGCCACATCACCGCTAGGTAGCGCCGAGCCTCACCGTTGGGTTGGCCCCAAAACGAAAGAAGTGATGGCGATCCGCCAGAGTCGCCATCACTTCTCGATTCCGCCCCAGCGATCCCTCGCTGATTCGAAGACTTAGCCGCACCCCCCGGTACCGCTAAGACTCCCCGCCACCTGTTAATGAAAGTATTTCACTGAAAATACCCCATGCGCAAGCCCTAGCGAAAGATTTCTGTAATTCGCCTGACTAGTTCGCCTTGATGGCCTGCAGGAGCTCGGCGAGGGGCTCGCGGAAATCTCGCAATGGCTCAATACCCGACAACCGCAGGGCCGCATTGTCGAGCACCGAATTCTCGGGCCGGTACGCCGGACGGGGTGGGTCGAGCTCGGCGGTGGTGATCGGGTCGACCCGGCTCGGATCCTCCCCCGCCGCCTCAAGCACCGCTTGAGTGAACTCAAACCACGACACCGCACCGGCGTTGGTGACATGAAAGATTCCCGGCAGCCGCTCGGCGGCGATCGTCTCGAGCATGATCGCCAGGTCGGCGGTGAGCGTCGGGTGGCCGCGCTGATCATCGACAAAGCTCAGCCGAGGGTACTTCTCGATAGCGCCCAAGATCGTCTTGACCATGTTGTGGCCGTGCTCACCGCACACCCACGAGGTCCGAACGATCGTGAACTCGGGGGCAACCTCTTGCTCGCCGCCGAGCTTGGAAACCCCGTACACCGACTGCGGGTTGGTCTGGTCCCACTCGACGTAGGGCGTTTCTTTCTTGCCGTCGAACACGTAGTCGGTCGAGATGTGAACCAGGTGGGCGCCCGACTTCTGACACGCCTCATTCACGTGGCGCACGGCGAGCGCGTTGTCGCGAAACGCCCGGTCGGGATCGGCTTCACAAAGATCGACCCCGGTCCAGGCGCCAGCGTGGATCACGATGTCGGGTTTGGTGGCCTCGACCATCGCCAGGACCGCCGAGCGGTCGCCGACATCGAGATCGGACCGGTTTGCGGCGGTCACCGTGGCTCCCGCAGCGGAGTAACGAAGGGCGCAATCGGTGCCTAATTGGCCACCGGCGCCGGTGATAAGAACGTTGGTCACTCACCGAATCTACTAGGCCGGATAACCCACCGGATACTCCGTCCATTTGGCCCGTATACGCATTTGGGGTGGGCGCCTTACCCTTAGGGGTATATGAAGGGCATTATTCTCGCCGGTGGTACCGGTTCGCGTCTGCATCCGATCACGCTGGGCACCTCAAAACAGCTGATCCCGGTCTATGACAAACCAATGATCTACTACCCCCTATCGGTCCACATGTTGGCCGGCATTCGAGAGGTTTTGATCATCACTACCCCCGCCGATAGCGAGTCGTTTCAACGGCTCTTAGGCGATGGTTCGCAGTGGGGAATGAGCCTTTCCTACGCCACCCAGCCGGCCCCCGAAGGCCTCGCCCAGGCGTTCTTGATCGGCGCCGACTTCCTCGACGGCGGCGGCGCCTCGCTGGTCCTTGGCGACAACCTGTTCTACGGCGCCGGAATGTCGAAGCTGGTCACCCAGGCTGCCCAAAAGGACCAGGGCGCAACCGTGTTTGGGTACCACGTACGCGACCCCGAGCGATACGGCATCGTCGAACTCGACGACAACGACATGGCGGTATCGATCGAAGAAAAGCCCGATACACCTCGAAGCAACTGGGCCGTCACCGGCCTGTACTTCTTCGATCACAACGTGGTTGAAGCAGCTCGCCAGGTCGTGCCCTCTGAACGCGGCGAACTC
Organism: uncultured Acidimicrobiales bacterium; assembly: GCA_938038815.1. Classification (GTDB taxonomy): domain Bacteria; phylum Actinomycetota; class Acidimicrobiia; order Acidimicrobiales; family SHLQ01; genus CALLQB01. The sequence continues at coordinate 16,860 of CALHTF010000132.1, forward strand.
GAGATCACGTCGGTCATCGATTGGTACCTCCAACGAGGCGAACTCGAAGTTGCCCAACTCAACCGCGGTTTCGCATGGCTCGACACCGGCACCTTCGACTCGATGGTCGAAGCCTCCGAGTTCGTACGGGTCATCCAGCATCGCCAGAACAGCCAGATCGCCTGCCTCGAAGAAATTGCCTGGGAACAGGGTTGGATCGACGACGATACGCTTCGTAAAGCAGGAGAGTCCATGGCCAAAAACAGCTACGGAACGTATCTACTTAGCCTCTTGGAGGGCGACCCACGATGAAGATTCTTGTCACCGGCGGCAAAGGATTTATTGGTTCGGCGGTCGTACGCCATCTGATCAATTCCACCGATCACGAAGTGGTCAACGTCGATGCCATGACCTACGCAGCCACCGATGGTTCGGTCGCTTCGGTCGCCGACGATGCCCGCTACCGCTTTGTACAAACCGACATCTGCGACATCGCCGCCATCAGCGCGGTGATGGCCGAGCACCAGCCCGATGCGGTCATGCACCTCGCGGCCGAATCTCACGTCGATCGCTCGATCGATGGGCCCGTGCAGTTCATCCAGACCAACGTGGTCGGCACCGCCAACATGCTCGAGGCCGCTCGGGCCGCGGGCGTTGAACGCTTCCATCACATCTCGACCGATGAGGTCTTCGGCTCGCTGTCGATGACCGACCCGGCCTTCACCGAAACCACGCCGTATGACCCCCGCTCGCCGTATTCGGCCAGCAAGGCAGCCAGCGACCATCTTGTTCGGGCCTGGGGCGAAACCTTTGAGTTGCCGGTCCTCATCACCAACTGCTCGAACAACTACGGACCCTTCCACTTCCCCGAGAAGCTGATCCCGCTCGTGACCATTCGGGCCCTCGCCGGCGAACCGTTGCCGGTGTACGGCAAGGGCGACAACGTTCGCGACTGGCTCTTCGTCGAGGACCACGCGTCGGCGCTGGTAACGGTGGTCGAGAAGGGCGAGCCGGGCGAGACCTACAACGTGGGCGGCAACGAAGAACGCACCAACCTGCAGGTCGTCGAGACCATCTGCGACCTGGTCGACGAGTTGGCCGAGCCACTCGCCAGCGGGTCGCGCCGCGACCTCATCGAATTCGTCGCCGACCGCCCAGGCCACGACCTTCGTTACGCGATCGACCAATCAAAGATCAAGCGCACCCTTGGCTGGGAACCGAGCGTGTCGTTCGAGGAAGGCCTTCGCCGCACCGTGCAGTGGTACCTCGACAACGGTTCGTGGTGGGAGCCCCTGGTTGCCGCCAAGGCGACCGCTCGACGCGGACTGGCCGACTGACGTGGACGTACGTTCAACCGCAATCGACGAAGTCATCGAGCTCGTTCCGGCCCGCCACGGCGACGACCGCGGCTGGTTCAGCGAAACCGCCAACCAGCGCACCCTCGCCGAGGCGGGGATCTCGCTGGAGTGGATTCAAGACAACGAGTCGTTCTCGGCTCAGCAGGGAACCTTGCGAGGAATTCATTTCCAGCTCGCCCCAAACGCCCAGCACAAGCTGGTTCGGGTAATCACTGGATCGATCCTCGATGTCGCGGTCGACCTTCGACGGAGCTCGCCGACCTTTGGCCAGCACGTAGCGGTCACCCTCACGGCCGACGAAGGCAATCAGCTCTACGTTCCCGCTGGCTTTGGGCATGCGTTCTGCACGCTCGAACCGAATTGCCGGGTCGCCTACAAGGTCGCTGGCGGGTTCTATGCCCCCGAGTCCGACCGTGGTATCCGCTGGAACGACCCCGACCTCGGCATCGACTGGCCGGTTTCGGACGGCGTAGCGATCTCGGCCAAGGACGAAATCGCTCCGATGTTCGCTGAGTCGGCCGACCTGTTCGACTGAGTTAGGCCGACGCGACGGGTTGATCGACCCGAGCGTTTCGCAGTCCGTGGCGGCACAGCACCGCCATGGCAAGGGTGGTCGTCGACACGGCCAAGATAAGCGCCAGTTCGACCCGCAAGAAGAGGTCGTCGGCGAGGGTGAGCGACGGGAAGAACACGATCACCCCGACGAGCCAGCCAATGACGGCGTACCCCTGGTGGTCGAGGGCGATCAGGGCAATGGCCAGCGACAGTGCAGCCATAAACAGCCCGCTGGAGAACGCAAGCATCGCCATATCGGTGCGGCTCATTTCGTCGCCGAACAACAGGTCGACCACAAAGGGTCCGAGTAGCAACGAGAACGCAACGCCGATCGCCGCGATGGCCACCACGGCGAGCAAGAGCCGAACCAGAACCGAACGGAACTTGGTGAAGTCTTGGCGGCCGATCGCGTCGGCCAGGTTGGGCAGCAGTGCCGCTTTGACCGCCTGGAAGAAGAATAGCGGGACTCGAGCGGTCAACAATCCGTTCAGGAACCGGCCGGCCTCGTCCTCTTGGCCGACATCGGCCAGCGCGTCGACGGCCACCGGACCGATGTTCAACAAGAACGCTTCAAACAAGGCGGCGCAGAGCAGGAACCCGAGCGACGACGTGATCTCGCTCCAGTCGGCGTCGGGGCCGCTTCGATACAACGGACCCGAGCCCTGCACCACGGCGAATACGGCGACGAACAGCGCACCGCCGACCAACAGGCCAAAGATGCCAACCCGGTCGACGGCCAGCCAGGCCAGCACCAGGGCAGCGGTGAAACGGGTGAGTCCCTCAACCCCAAAGAAGATGCCGTATTGGCGGTACTGATGCCGACCGGCGAGCAAGCCTCGCAGCAACTGCGAGATCGAGAAGGCCGCCATCGTGAGCATGAGGCTCACCAGCAGCAATGGTTTCCCGTCGAGACGAGCGTCGAGCCCGAGCGGCCATGCAATCAGCAGACCGGCCGACACCAACAACAACAGCGCGCCACCGATACGGGCCGTCTTGGCCAAGACCGGCCCGCTTCCTTCACCGCGGCTCGCTCGGTTGGCGGTGGCTCGCGACAACTCTTGCTCGAGCGGCTGAAAGAAGCCGGGGCCGAGAATGAATACCAGCGCCCAGAGCACGGCCAGCGCCGAATAGTTTTCGTCGCCGAGGGTCCGCTTGGCAATCGTGAGGAACCCAAAGGTGGCGAAACCGTTGATCAGCAGTCCCCCGCCTATGGCGAAGCTGCCGGTAGGCAGCGGGTTGCGCTCGCGCAGCGTCAACCCTCGATCCTCGGTGGGATCGACAGACGAGGCTTCCTCAGAAGGCGGACCCGGCGGGCGCGAGCGAGATGACGGCAAGAGTGAAAACTTAGCCACCAAGCGCGTTCGCGCCACGATCGGCGTTGTGGTGACGGTTGTTGGCTAGTGCCCGACTAGATGGCGTCGCGGTTCGCCCAGGTGACCGCGTTGTTCGGGTCGACCGGCAGCGCAAATTCGCTAAACCGCATGTCGGTAGCGTCAAAGACCAGCAGCCGTCCGATCAACGGTTCGCCGAGACCCAACAGCACCTTGATCGTTTCGAGTGCCTGAAGCGACCCAACGATTCCGGGCAGCACGCCGAGCACCCCGGCCTCGGCGCAGTTCGGAGCGAACTCCGCAGCCGGCGCCTCGGGAAGCAGGTCGCGGTAGGTGGGGCCGACCTTGGGGTCGAACACCGTGACTTGTCCCTCGAACCGAAAGATCGAGCCGTGTACGACGGTTATGCCAAGTTTCACGGCCGCGTCGTTGAGGACGTACCGGGTGTCGAAGTTGTCGGCGCCATCGACGATGACGTCGTAGCCCTCGATGATGTCGAACACGTTCGCGGCCTCAAGCCGAACGTCGTAGGTGACCACATCGACGTCGGGGTTGAGCCGGGTGAGGGTTTTCTTGGCCGAATCGACCTTGCGATCGCCGATCCGGTCGGTGTTGTGGAGCACCTGGCGCTGGAGGTTCGATTCGTCGACAACGTCCATATCGACGATGCCCAACGTGCCGACACCCGCCGCCGCAAGATACAACGCGGCGGGCGAACCGAGTCCGCCGGCGCCGAGGAGCAAAACCTTCGAGCCGAGCAGCTTTTGTTGGCCAGCCTCGCCGACCTCGGGCAACATCAGATGACGCGAGTATCGGGTGCGTTGGGTGGGGTCAAGGGTGTCGGGCACCGACCACGGGCGGTCTTCGGTCTTCCACTGACCGAACCCGCCGTCCATCGATACGGCGTTTTCGTACCCAAGCTCGACCAGGGTTTTCACCGCAAATGCCGAGCGCACTCCCCCAGCACACATCACGACCAGCTCGGTTGCCCGGTCTGGGATTCGCGCCTCGACCGACGTTTCGAGCAACCCTCGCGGGATGTGGATTGAACCGTCGATCGCGCCCTGTTCAAACTCGTCGGGTTCGCGCACATCGAGCAGTACCGCGCCAGCCATGAGTCGGGCCTGGCCCTCGTCCGGATCGATCTCGACGATCTCGCTACGGGTTTGTTGAAGCAGCTCTCGGAAACTGGCCATGCCCCCAGACTACTGAGCTGGTCGACCTAGGGAGTAGCCCCGAGGACGCCGTCGACGCGTTACCCGGCGCGATTCAAGATCCTGCGAAGCTGCTCGCTGCGGTATTCGCTAACCTCGACGTCGGGGTGTTGAAGTACCACCCGTTGTTCGACCTCGATCTGGCCGTAGCCGAAATGATCGAGCAGCGACTGCGCGCCACCGAGCAACCCGTCGACCAAAACCGGACGACTGGTTTCGAGCCGGGCTGGAATCGGCACGCTGTCGTCGATTCGGACCATTTCGAGATCGCCGTGCCACGGCAGGCATTGCGACGTGAGCGGCGACGCCAACCCGTCGGCGATCGCCAACAAGGTGAGGGCTTCGTGGGCGGCCTCATCGGGCAGGTTGCCCACCAACTCAGCGACCCAGTCGCCATGCATCGACCCCACGATCTTGGTGGTGGCGAACTTTTCGATGAAGGTCATCTTGGATGCTTCTTCGACGTCGCGAACCGCACGGGAGGGCAACACGAGAATATGCGTAGCGCCAAGATCCATTGCGCTCTGCCACGGGATCTGTTCGCTCAGCCCACCGTCGACATAGGGTTCGCCGTCGACGTAGCGGTTCGATCCGCCGAGCACCGGCAAGGCAGCGCTGGCTTTGAGAATCGCACCGATACGGTCGTTGTCGCCCTCGACGCGAACCCGGCGAATCTGGTTCTCGGGTTCGACCGGCGTGATCGTGGCCCAGAACTCGACACCGGACGAGCGAATGGCGTTGTAGTCGAGCCCGCGGCGGCGACTAGCGGTGTCGACCAGGTAGTCGAGGTCGATGGCTTTGCGGCGCTTAAAGGCGTTTCGTTTGTCGAGGAACGGCGCCTTGGTGAGGTCGGTGTAGAACAGCACACTGCCCTCGGTTGCTTGGCCAGCGACGAAGAACGCGGAGGCAAGCGAGCCGGCCGACGTGCCAATGACCAAGTCGAATGCCTCGCCGAAACCCAGTTGTTCGAGGGCGAGCAACATCCCGGACGAAACCACGCCTCGCATACCGCCGCCTTCGACAGCCAGCGCGACACGGAAGTCGTCGGCGCGGTTCTGCGGCGTGGATTCCTCGGCGAAGCGCTGGCGCAAAACCTCGGTCGTGGAAGGCAATCCGGAGGTGGTCGTCACAAGCTGAAACGGTAGTGGGCGCGCCGACCATAGTCGGGCAACCGACGATCGTCTCACGTCGAACGAGTTCGTCATCGCGGTGTCCGGTCGACGGCGGCTACCGGGTCGCCCGCAACACCTGGGGCAACAAAGGCGCCGCGACCTTGGGTCATCGCTGCAGTGAGGCTTCGACGGGCAAAGGGTCTCGTCTCTCTGGTCTTTTCGACCGACGAAACGTGGGCCGCGCCGATCACTGCGCACCCGTAGAGCAGCTGGTCAAACACCGGCTCGTCGAGGTCGAACTGCACGTAGCCACCATCACCCGACGCCACCGCGGTCACCACCCGCTCCCAGTCGCTTCGTTGCGGTTGCGAAACCCGCAGCCGCAAGCGAACAACATCGCCCTTCGTGAGGTGACCAATGGTCGTCTGGGCAAGATCGAGCGTCGCGCCAAACGGCGAGATCGACGTGGTCAGCGCATTGGTTCCGGCGATGCGTGGAAGCGACCGCCGCTCGCGGTCGCTCTGAGCCCAGATCGAATCTCGCACCAGCACCAACAGCGCAACCGACGCGGCGATGACCAATCCGTGAGCCAGCGTCGGCAGCGGCTCGGCTCGCAAGCCCAGCACTTGGGCGAAACACCCGACCGCCGCAACCACAACGCCCCCAAGAGCAACTCGGGCGTGGCGGGCCGCCAACCCGCCGGGCCGGATGGCCAGCGCTGAACCGCGGGCCAAGCCAACAAAATCGGCGGTTGCGGTGCGCGCTCCGGCACGCAGATCGGACCAGTCAGCACCCGGATTGGCTGCTCTTCGGGCGAGGGCCGCTAGGGCGAACCATGGACCAGCTACCGCTACCACCTCGGCGAACCCAAACGTGAACGGCAACAAACCGGTCAGCGCAACGATCGCCGCCAAACACAACATGAACGTGCGCGGCACAACCGACCACGCTTCGATTATTCGACGCCCGCTGTGGGTCTGCTGTTGGCGGGAGACTTCGTCGAGTCGCGCTCGCAGGGCAACGTCTTCATCCCAAGGCGCAGGGCGTCGAGCACCCGGCGCCTCGGCCATCGACGTGGTGTAGCCCGCATCGACCAGGGCGTCGACCGTGCGGCTTGCAAAGCTGCCGTTGCCCACGCCATAACCGCCATGGAAACCGCCGACGGCCCGCAACGCATCGGCGCGGATGACCACGATTTCGTTGGCGGCACCCACGTCGCCGTGGCGGTAGTACGCATCATCGAACAACGGGTAACCCGACCGGTCGCTCGACCCCGCTTCGCCATGTCGATCCGGGCTGAGTTCGGCCCGCAACCCGACCGCCGCGACCTCGCCAGACTCGACCGGCTCTCGCAGGGTCGCTCGGAAACTCGGGGCGGCCACCGCAAGCGCATCGGGCAAAATCCATACCGACGCCGGGATCACCGCGATCAGCGGGCTCGTCGCGGCGGCCGCGAACGCGTTTGCTACATCGACCTCGTGTTGGCCACCGGTCGGAGCCACCCGCGGCACCCGGGCTCGGCGGCATTCGGTTTCGACGTCGGGCCGATTCAGCCGGTCAAGTACGACAAACGCTTCGTTGCCGGCCACCTCCTGACACGCCCGGATCGCCACCCGAATCGACAGCAATGGTTCTTGGCCAACGTCGAGCAGCAGGGCCGCCCGGTTGGGAGCGAGGTGACGGTTCACGCCCGAACGTGCGGGGCGGGTCTTCGACCACGACCGGCAACGCAACACGTGGCGTACAAACACCCAGAGGTCCACGAGGAAGACCAGACCAAACAACGGTGCCGATGCGCCATGGCGGGTCCACCCAAACCGCCAGACCAAATACACGACTCCGGCGATTTGAGACGCGACCGCGAGCGCCGCGGCGGTGCGGCGACTTTCACCGGACTCAGCAGTGGGCTGGGGGCGAGCGCTCATCACCTTGTTGGATCGGCAATAACGGACCCTGACCTGATCAATTGTTGAACGGAGCTCGGTCGCCCTCCGGGTGGGTCGCTAGCCCTACGCTGGAACGCATGAGCATCGATCGACGTCATACATCCGAGCGGGCATCCAAAATCGTCATCAACCCCGCCCAGCAGGGAACGATTTACCTCTCGGGCCAGGTTGCTGAGGACCCAGAGGCGGGGATTCAGGACCAAACCCGGTCGACGTTGGCCCGGATCGACGAGTTGCTGACCGAAGCCGGAAGCGACCGAGAACACGTGCTGTCGGCGACGATCTATCTGCGCGATATCGCCAATCATTTCGCCTTGATGAACGAGGTGTGGAACGAGTGGGTTCCGACCGGCCATGCGCCTGCACGGGCCTGTGTTGAGGCCCACATGGCGCGACCGGCACTACTGGTGGAGATTTCGGTGGTGGCGACCGTCGCCTAGCTCGGGGTTACGCGACGCCTTCGACCAATTGGGCAACGAGCTCGCCGATCAACGGATTGGTCGCCGATGTCCGTCGGGCACCGACCAGAAGCCGTTCGGCCACTGGAGTTTTGGTGGCCGGCGCGAGGGGACGATCGCCCGACTCGGCCTGGACCTCGGGCAGAACGGTCCAGCCCAGCGACAACCTCACCATCTCGCGCAACACCTCCGGCTGATGCGATTCGGCCACCACTTCGAATGGCGCCCCGAGGTCTCGCAACGCAAGTCGAATCGCCTGGCGGGTAAAGGAATCGGCGGGGAAGGTCACCCAGGGTCCCCACGTTTTTGGGCGACCGGTTTTGTGGCCTGGCGGTGCGTAAGCCGCCAGCGGTTCGCGCAGGAGCTCGACAAAGGTGAACTCGCTCGACCGGCCATCGGGGCGCAACGGGCTGGCTGGGTCGACGCATACGACGAGGTCGAGTTCGCCGGCGGCGAGTTGAGCGAGCAACCCACTTGAGGATGCCACGACCAACCGCAGCTCGACGTCGGGGTGAGCAGTACCGAACGCCGCCAACTGGTCGGGGAAATGATGCACCGCTCCAACGTCGATCATCCCGACCCGCAACGAGCCGACCCGACCCGATCGACGCAACTCAACCCAGTCACCAAAGTCGCGCGTCTCGGCGAGGACTCGCCGGGCGTAGGCGACCGCTGGTGCAGCATCTGCGGCCAACACCCGGCGTCGGCCCTGACGCTCGAACAGCGAGATTCCGAGGCGTCGCTCGAGCTCGGCGATGCCCTGGGACAGTGCCGACGGTGAGACCCCGAGTTCGTCGGCCGCCGCCGCCCACGAATCAGAGCGGGTAACGGCGTCGAGATATTCGAGTTGTTGCAGGGTGATCTTGGGAAGGGCCATGGTTAACCGTTACGACATTGTTGTGAAGTCTTTCTTAACTATACAGCATTGCGATTTAGCAATACTTATGGTTGGGGTCATGACGAATACTGAACCCGCATCCACCGGCACCCCCGCACCAGCCACCGGCAAGCTCGGTGTACTCCTGCCCGGAGTCGGCGCCGTCTCTTCGACCCTCATCGCTGGAGTTCTCGCCGCCCGAAACGGCGGTGCGTCCCCCATCGGCTCGCTCAGCCAACTCGAATTCCTGCCGAACCCGGCCGACAAAACCACCACCGGCCCGCCGATCCGCGACGCGGTAGGCCTCGCCCACCTCGACGACCTCGTCTTTGGTGGCTGGGACCCCATCTCGGCCAACGCCCTGGAGGCCGCCGAAACCGCTGGTGTGCTCGACAGCCGCGACCTCGCCCCGATCTCGGGCGAACTCGAAGGCATTGTCACCATGCCCGCCGTGTTCGACTCCGACTGGGTTCGCAACCTCGACCCGGTTCGGGTCAAAGAACCCACCAGCAAGTGGGATGCCGCGCTGGCGTTGATCGACGACATCGAGCGCTTCCGCTCCGAACAAAATTGCGACCGCCTCGTCATGGTGTGGTGCGGATCGACCGAGGTGTACAAACCTGCGGGACCGGTGCACGCCACCGTGTCGTCGTTCGAACAGGGCCTCAAAGACAACGACCCCGACATTTCGCCGAGCCAGATCTACGCGTACGCCGCCATGATGACCCGCACCCCCTACGCCAACGGCTCACCGAACGTCACCTGCGATTCGGGGTTCATCGAGCAGCTCTCGATCGAGCAACAAACACCGATCGCCGGTAAAGACTTCAAGACCGGCCAAACCCTGCTCAAGACCACCATCGCCCCGGCGCTACGGGCTCGACTGCTCGGCGTTCGCGGCTGGTTCAGCACCAACATTTTGGGCAACCGCGACGGCCTTGTGCTCGACGACCCGGACAGCTTTAAGTCCAAAGAGGTCTCCAAGCTCGGCGTGCTGCATGACATCTTGGGCCCCGAGCAACTCCCCGAGCTGTACGGCAACATGGACCACGAAGTCCGCATTAACTACTACCCACCCCGGGGCGACGAAAAAGAGGGATGGGACAACATCGACATCTTTGGCTGGATGGACTACCCCATGCAGATCAAGGTGAACTTCTTGTGTCGCGACTCGATCCTCGCCGCACCAATCGTGCTCGACCTAGCGCTGTTCATGGACCTCGCCGCTCGGGCCGGCGAGTCGGGAGTACAGGACTGGCTCAGCTTCTACTTCAAGGCGCCCCAACTCACCCCCGAGCAAAGTGCCCCCGAGCATGATCTCTTCGTGCAGCGCGACAACCTGCTCGACAAGCTGGTCGCCTGGTCACGGTAGGCCTCGCCGCATCGGCGAGCGCTTAGATCGGCTCGCAGATTCGGGGCAAGACCTCGCTGATCGATGCGCGAACTACCACGTCGGCCAGGTTGTCGAACGCCGTCGACTCACCGTTGAGAATGATGACCTTCGCCCCTTGCTGAGAGGCGACGGGCACGACCCGGTTGATCGGCGAGACGGTCAGGGTGGTGCCGATCGCGAACAACAGATCACAGCTCAACGCTGCCATCTCGGCGCGAAGCAGATCGTTCTCGACCAAGCTTTGACCAAACGAGATGGTGGCCGACTTTAAGATGCCCTTGCACTCGGGGCACGGCGGATCGTCTTCGCCCGCCCGCACTCGCTCGAGAACCACTTCCATCTCGGTCCGGTAGTTGCAATCGAGACACCCGACCTTGCGAGTCGTGCCATGGATCTCCACCACCTTGTCGGGGTCGGTCCCGGCCATTTGATGAAGTTCGTCGACGTTTTGGGTGATGAGCGTGTCGAGTCGGCCTTGCTCTTCGAGCTTGAGCAGCGCCCGGTGACCATCGTTGGGAAACACATTGGCCCACAGCCGCCCCTCGGCCCGCAGCTTCCAGTTCTTTCGCCGAACCGCGGGTTCTTCGATGTAGTACCGAATGTTCGACGCCTTCTCGGCTTCGGGGTCTTTGGTCCATAGTCCGTTCGGACCCCGGAAGTCGGGCAAGCCGCTATCGGTCGAGATACCCGCACCGGTGAGCACCGTGATTCGCTGGGAGCCGTCGATGATCTCTTGGGCTTGTCGAATCAGTACTTCGAGATCGGCATCGGGCGTGGTCGGCGAGGGAGAAGACACGCACGGCAGACTATTGCCTCATGAACGCCTCGGCACGGTTTTCCTAGTGAGCGCCTCGGCACCACAGGACAGCAGGAATCGTTCGGACCAACAACCACAGGTCGCCCCAGACCGAGAACTGCTCGACATACCGGTTGTCGTAGTCACACCGCTCGGGATACCCAACGCTGCTGCGACCTTCGACCTGCCAGAGCCCCGTGATTCCGGGGGTGGCGTACACGTAGGCGTCGCCATGGCGGGACCGAACCAACTCGTCGGGCACTACCGGGCGAGGGCCAACCAAGCTCATGTCGCCGCCCAACACGCTGAACAACTGCGGCAACTCGTCGAGGCTCGACTTCCGCAAGAAACCGCCCAGTGGGGTGACCCGCGGATCGTTGGATTCGGGGAACTTGTAGTCATTGGCCCGGTACAGGCTGAGCATCTCTGGATCTGAGGCCAACCGCTCTTCGGCATCGGTGTACATCGAACGGAACTTCCACATGCTGAACGCGTAGCCACCCCGACCAATCCTCGACTGCTTAAACAGCACCGGGCCGCTCGATTCGAGGGCCACCGCCAAGGCCACGCACGCCATAACTGGCGCCAATAAGACGATGAGAACAAGCGACAACACCACATCGATCGCCCGCTTTATCGTCAGGCGCCATCCTCGGTACAAACTCGACGCTGGCAACACCCACGAGGTCTCGAACGTTTGCTCGGCTCGAGCCTCAAGGTGATCGGTGAGGTCGACCAAGACTCCACCGAGGTCCGACACGACCAGGTCTTCGACCACCAAGTTGTCCACGTCGATCTTCGAAGCTGCAAGGCGGTGCGCACCCAGGTCAACGCTTCTGTCGATGGGCTGGTTGGTCACGTGGTCCTCCGGCCGGCACGGCCTGGAAATGTCTCTGCGGGAGATTGGGGAATGATTCGAGTCGCTCGGCGCACCAAGTGACCCTTGCCCCAGTCCATCGGACCGTCACCCACTGGTTTGAGTCCTTCGACTCATGTACTTCGAATATGGGCCGAAGGAACTAGTGATGACCCCGACCTCGGGCACCCCTACTCCTGTCGACCGTGATGAAATCCCTGCTCAGCACGGGCGACCGACTCGCGCCCTTTATGGGCCATTCCGCACCCTTGGCGTCGTGGGTTCGGTAGCGGTGGCGGTGTCCTCGGGTGCCCAGCCGACGGGTATCGATTGGTACGACTTTTTGTTGTTGACCGCCATGGCCGCCGTGGTCGCCCAAGTTGCCCGAAGCGCGCCGACCGTTATCTGGGCGACCGCAGCCGCGGCGGGCGTGCTGACCACCGGGTCGGCAGGCATTGCCGGTCAATTGCTCTTGTCGGGCGCCACCGTGGTTGCCTGGCGCGGCTCGGGTCCGTTCCGCGAGCGCCCGGCCAGCGAGTTCAACGAGTTGGTGGTTGCTGCGGCGAGCGTGGGGGCCACCGCATCGCTGCTTCGTCTCCAAGACGTCTTCGTGGCGTACTCGTCGGCCGGCATTGTGGCCGTGGCGCTCGCCGTGTCGTTAGTAGCCGCCCTTCCGCGAAGCACCGTCCGCGCCCGCCGAGTTCTCACCGTCGGACCTGCAGTCTTGACCATCGCTGCTCTGGTGATCACCTGTGGCGCTTGGCTGTCGGTTCGATCGCTTCGCGACAATGTGAACACCGCGGCGGCCGCCGCCCGTCAGTCGGTGCAGGAACTGCGGGCGGGCAACACCGAAAGCGCACTCGGCGACCTCGACACGGCCCGGGCCGAACTCGGCGACATCGACGAAGCACTCCGTGGCCCTTGGCCGACCCTTGCCTTAGGGGTGCCCTTGGTCAGCCAAAACCTGCAAGCTGCCCGAACCACGACCGAAAGCGCCGATCGACTGGTATCGGTGAGTCAATCGCTGAGCGAGTCGGCGACCATCGGATCGCTGCTCGACGACGGTTCGTTCAATCTGGCGCGCCTCGGCGAGATCGACGAGGCGATCGCCGAAGTCGAATACGAGCTCGTTCGCAGCTCGGCCGAACTCGCCGATACAGACGGGCCGTGGATTGCCCCGCCACTGCAGAGCGAAGTTGCGGCGTTTACCGACGACCTCGAGCGAGCAACCGACGCGCTCGGCATGGTCGACCGACTAGCCGAGGTCATGCCAAACCTGTTGGGAGCAGACGGCGAGCGAACCTACCTCGTGCTGGTGACCAACCCGAGCGAAGCCCGCGAACTCGGCGGCTTTGCCGGCGGGTACGCCGTCGTTCGGGCGACCGAAGGCGAACTTCGGGTCATCCAGTCTGGGCGGGCGGCAACTCTGAATACGTCGCCCACCACCCGCGATGCCCTGGCCAGCGACTACCCGGCGCGATTTCTCGAACACCAACCGTGGCGGTTCGCCCAGAACTTCACGGCCATGAAGGACCTCCCACTGCTCACCCAAGCAATCTCCGAACTGTTCCCCAGCATGGCGGGTCACCCGATCGATGGCGTGCTGACGATGGACCCCTTTGCCCTCGAGGCACTGGTTGCGTTGACCGGACCGGTACCCACCGACTCGTCCGATCTCACCCTCACCAAAGACAACACGGCAGCCTTTTTCCACACCGACCAGTACCTCGACGTGCCGGACCAAGCCGACCGCGAGGCCATCTTCGACCAGCTCATCACCTCCTTTTTCGTTCGATTGAACGGCGAAGTGAGCCTCGACGGATCGAACATCGACCGGTTGATCGAGGTGGTTCGCCAAGACCGACTCGGCTTCGCGACCCTCGATCCCGACGAACTCGCCGCGCTCGACGAAATCGGCGTCGCCGAGTCGTTTGGGCGCTCGGGCGACGCAGTCGGCGACTTCTTGTCGGTCTCGCACCTCAACGCTGCACCTAACAAACTCGACGCGTACCTCACCCGAATCATCGACTACGACGTGGTCGTTGACCCCAGCACCGGCATGGTCGAGGCCGAACTGGCGGTCACCCTACGCAACGACGCGCCGGAAGGACTCTCCGACTACGTCGCCAGCAACCGCTCCGACCTGGACTTTGCCACCAACCGGGCCCTACTGGTGGTGCATACGCCGCTCGAACTCACCAGTACTACCGAGAGCCCTGAACCGGTATTCACCCGGACGCTCGCCGAGTTCGGTGTGCTGCGCCACGAGCAGATTGTCCATGTGCCGCGGGGCGAGCAACGTACGGTCGTGCTTCACCTGCAGGGAACGTTGCCTCTCGGCACCCACCCATATTCACTCGAGGTCGATCACCACCCCCTCGTGCACCCCGACTCGTTCACCGTCACGGTTCAGCGCCCGGGCGAAACCAACCCAATTCTCGACGAATCGATCACCCTCAGCCAAGACCATGTGTTTGGCGAAACCCGACGTTCGGAGCAAACCAACGAAGTGTCCAATTGAGGCGCTCTAGGCCGGAGTACCGACGCGAAACCCCAGCTCGATAGGCCAATGGACCCTTTCGACCCGATTCTTTGTCAATCCGCTAACTCGCTTCGTTGACATGCCGAAACCATAGGTGACCACCTGATTGACGTGTGCTGCGATCGGCAGCGCCCAAGGAGTTCCTCCAATGTTCACTTCGATTCGCCGCATCAGCGCCGCGTTATTTTTTGCGGCCGCACTGATTCTTGGTGCCGCGGGGCCCGCCAACGCACAGAGCTACGAAGGTTCCGACACCGACAGCGGCGTGTTTAACGCGCCGGGTGGCGAGGTTGCACCGGGAAGCGCCATTGGCTTCACCGCCACCGGCCTCGACCCGTTTGCGGTCGTCAACATCATCCTGGTCGATGGTGCCGGGAACCCGGTGAACACCAGCAGCGACCTCTCGATCGCGGTTTCGGCCAACGCCGAAGGTGAGATCACCACGTCGATTCCGATTCCGTCGAACCTCGCCCCTGGGTCGTACACCGTCTTGGTCGACAGCGCGAAGTCAGCAGGCCCGGACTTCCATGCCGAGTTCCCGTTCGTTATCGCCGGCGCCGCTCAGCCAACACCCGAACCAAACCCGGCACCCGATCTGGCGTTTACCGGAGCATCATCGCTGACCCTCGCCGTCGGTGCGGCCCTTCTGATCGTGCTCGGTGGCGGCTTGTTGATCTCGTCGAAGCCCAGCCGTTCGAACGAGCAATAAACCACCCCAACCCGAACGACATTTCGGCGTCTCATCGCTAACCATCGCGGTGCTCACGCCGATAGTTCACTGGCGGGACGCGCCTGCATGATCGTGGTGCGAGCAAATCAAGGGACACCGAATAACAGTGCTTCAACCGGACGTTGAAAAGAACCTTGCCGACTATGTCGGCGTGGTGAGAAGGCAAAAGACTGTCCTGGCACTCGTGACGTTGCTCGCGCTGGGCCTGGGAGCGGCGTTCACCAGCTTTCAAACCCGCTACTACAGCGCAACGACCGAGATCATGGTCGAACTCGAACCAACGACCGACCTCACCGGTGCGTCGGCGGCCGGTCGATCCGATAGCGCTCGACAACTCGAGAACGAAGTTGGGTTCCTCGAAAGCTCCATCGTCGTCGATGTGGTGGCCGGACAACTGGGCTTCGAACCCGAAATCGCCATCAGCTCAGAAACCAATAGCGACTTCATCTCTATTCGTGCCACCGAGTCGACCCCCGAGGCTGCCCTGCGGGCAGCGACGGTTTATGCCGACACGTACCTCACGGTGCGGCGGGAACTCGCCGTTTCGGAGTTTGCGATCACCGCAGGGGTTGTGCAGCAACAGATCGCCGAACTCGACAAGCTCCTCGCCGAAATCGACAACTCTGACGCACCACTGTCCGAAATCGAGGAGCGCCGGGTTCCGATCGTGGCTCAGCGAGCGGTGTACGAACAGGGACTCTCCACTATCCAACTCAACGCCGACCTCACCTCCGGTGCGGTTGGACGGGTGGTTAGCCCGGCCGAGCTTCCAACCGCCCCGAGCAGCCCGCGGGCGGGTCGAAACCTGCTTCTTTCCCTACTCGCCGGACTCCTTGCGGCCGCCGGCGCGGCCATCCTTCGCGACTCGCTCGCCGATGTGGTCGTGGGCCGCGACGGCGCACAGCAGCTCATCGGTACTCGACCGGTCCTCGGCGAGGTACCTCGCTACAAAGTGGGCGATCGACGCACCGTTCTCGAGACCGACTTCAACAGTGTGGCGGCCGAGTCCTACCGCACGGTTCGAACCTCGATCGCCTTCGCGCTACTGCAGTCCGATCGCCGAGTCGTGCAGGTTACGAGTTCGACGATGGGCGAAGGCAAGAGCGAAATGGTCGCCAACCTGGCGGTTGCCCTCGCTCGGGGTGGCGCCCGGGTTATTGCGATCGATGCCGACCTGCGGCGCCCGACCCTGGCGGCCCGTTTCGGTCTCGACCCCGATGTGGCTGGCCTTTCGTCGGCCATCGCCCGCGAAGTGAAGCTGCGAGACGCCATCTTTGCGTGTCCGGGGCTGCCCAACCTCAGCATCATGCCCTCGGGGCCAATGCCTGCTGACCCCACCGCCTTTCTCGAGTCGCCGCTACTGCGCCTGGCGATCGAGAAGCTCGCCGACCACTACGACTACGTCTTGTTCGACACTCCCCCGGTCGGGATCGTGAGCGATCCGTTGACCATCTCGACGCTGGTCGACGGGGTTGTTCTGGTTGCTCGCCACAACGAAACCAGTCGAACCGAACTCGCCCAGACCATCGATTCGCTCGAGCGGCTGGATGCACCGGTGATGGGCCTCATTCTCAACGGCGTCGACGGAGGCCGCGGTTACCGCCGGGGCTACTACAGCCGTCCGGGCCGAGTCATCGACCACCGGATCAACATCGCCGATAGCGCCCCAGCGCCATCACAAGGCACCCCAACCGGCGGTCCCGCAGCAGTCGAATGGTCAACCACGGCCAAGCCGGCCGAGCTTGCCGAGCAGGCCAAGTCGGCCAAGACGGCCGAACCGGCGATCGACCTCGCCGAAAAGCCATCCCCCAACCACTAACCCCGAAATTTTCGCGCCAGACCGGCCCAGAGCGGGTCAAACGCGATCAGAAATCGGGTCTGGTGAGCGACGGATTCGACAGCTTCACGCCTAATGTGTGAGAATGATTGAAATACACTGAAAGTGTACATTCACTTTTGGTGAGGCTTCCCCCCTCAATGCACCGACACCAACAGTCAATCGCATCTCAGGAGTGAAAGCCGTGACCCAATCCCGACCGACCTTTGCCAGCCAGTACCTACAGATCGAGCCCTGGCCCGACGAACTTGTCGAAAAGCTCGGCTACGACGCCCGCTCGGACTACGTCGAGCAGTACTGGCTCGGAATCCTCGGCCCATCCACGGTGTGGCTGATCCGACGTCTCGTATCCGGATTCGACGACCAACCCGACGGCTACACGATCGACCTCGACGAAACCGCCACCATCTTGGGCCTGCGCAACAACGGCGGAAAGAACTCACCGTTCATGCGGGCGATCACCCGCACCTGCCAGTTCGGCCTTGCCCGCCAACAAGACACGTCCACGCTCGCCGTGCGACGCAAGCTTCCGCCCGTCACCCAAAGCCAGCTTCGCAAACTGCCCCAGCGCACCCAAGACGAGCATCACCGCCATACCGAAGAGCGCCTCCGCAAAGGCCCGAATCCGCAGTACGACCGGGCGGTGAACGTCGCGGCCGGGCTCATCACCACTGGCGACACGCTCGAGGCCACCCGCCAACAACTCGAGACATGGCAGTTCGACCGCCACACCGCAACCAGTGCCGCACTCGAAGCCTGGAATCAACGACATCATCCGAACCGACCCGAACCCGTCGCCCAGCCTCGACGCTGACCGACCTTTGCGGTGGTGTCCCCGCCCCAATCAAAAGGGAACACCACCGCAGGTGTCTGGGTACGAAACCCGGACGTTCTTCGGCGCTCGGCGCGCCGGTCGGCACACATACAGAACGCCGTCGAGCGCCAACGAGTTCCCGTTGCGGCGGAAAAAGATTCTGGGGCAGCTAGGCGTCGAGTTCGAGCCAATGACGGTTGGCCGAACCGACCTCGATCTCGGGAATCGCCCACACGAGCCGTTCGACCTCGTCGAGTATCTCGGTCACCTGATGCGCCGAACCCGAGACGGCCGAGACACCCAGGATGCACCGTTGCCACGAGTCCTGGTGGTCAACTTCGGCGATCGCCACCGGAAACTTGTTACGCACCCGAGCGATCAGTGAGTTGAGCACCGACCGCTTGGCCTTCAGCGACGTCGCCGCTGGGATATGAAGGTCAAACTCGATCGCGCACACATGCATGGGACAAGTGTGGCCGAGCGGTGACTACCCGTCGACCGGGAGGCCGATACACGTGCGGCACTGCTCTTCGTGACTGCGTTCGTCGGCCAGAGCTTCGTCGGCGGCCGACTGGTATACCGGGGTTTTCGATCGATCGGTCCGAGTATCGCCGGCATCGCTACCCGAGCTTCCGGCCGACTGTTGCTTGCGACTCCACGACAACGGCGCGGCCTTCCAGTCGTCGTCGACCCACCGGTAGTCGAGCTCGACGATGGTTCCCGGTTCGGCGATTGCGTGACCGGCCGCCAACCCGTCGGCGAGCAGCTGGCGCTGGGTTGCTGGGTCGTTTGGTGCGCCAGTGGTATGGCCCAGCGGCGCGTCGACCAGAACCGAACGCGGCGGGTTCGCCGACGCGGTGATGGAACGGGCCGAGGTGAATCCAACGGTGGGGATTCCGGCGGCTTCGATATGGCGAGCAATCAGTCCGACCGACTGATGACAGACCGGTCAAACAGGCACCAACAACACGAGATCGACGTCGACCGCTTGCAGTTGGTCGATCAGTAACGGGACGAGCTCAGCCTCGAGCCGCCGGGTCGAATAGATGCCTCCCATGAACGCATAGGCGTTGGGCGCAACCGCTCCAATGGTTCCGTCGGCGGCCAACTCGTTGAGTCGTTCGATCGGGAACACGACATTCGGGTCGTGGCGAGCGTCGGTCTGGTCGTAGGCGAAGTGGGCGGTCCGCAGGTCGGCGGGTGGGGTGTCGGACGCGATCGCCCGGATCGAGGTGTCGTCGGCGGTAGCGAACGCCACTTGGCCGGCGACATACACGCCGCCCGAACCAACCAGCGCAACCGTGCAGTCGCCGAGCGGCTTGTCGATCGACACGAACGGCGGTGCCTCGGTGCGCTCGGCCCATCGGTAGTCGTCGTACCCGAGCGAGGAGTACAACGACCGAGTCTCGGCAATGTAGTCAGCCGGCGGCACCGCCGACCGACCCGGCACTAACTCCCCCACCACATCTTCCACGTTGCCCATCAAAC
>CALHTF010000133.1 GCA_938038815.1 uncultured Acidimicrobiales bacterium
GCGGCGTCGATCTCCACGAATGGTCGGCCCTCTTGGGGGAGGTGCTTCGACAAACCGGAGTAGGAAGTGTTGAGGAAGCGGGTGTGTTGCTTGGGGGACGCCAGCATCAACGGGAAGGTTGCCTGAAGGTCGGACCCGATACCTTCGGTGGCCGGGGTGAACGTTGGCAGGCGGGGAAGACCCAAATCGACCAGGCGGTCGCTGGCGAGCTCGGCCTTGCCCGACTCGGTGGCGAACCCGCCTTCGGCGTACGGGTTTAGCTCGTCGTCAACATCGATGCGAACGAACCCGGTGCGGCGAAGCTCGTCGATGTCGAGCCCCGAGAGTGCTTGGTCGAGTAGTTCTTCGTCGGACTCATACAGTTCGGGTTCGGTGAACCCCATCGCCTTCGAAAGCCGGCGCCACAGCTCGGTGTTGGGCACGGCTTCGCCGAGAGGAGCGATTGCTGGCTCGTTCCAGCCAAGGTTGAGGTGACCCCACGCGGGCACCACATCGAACTGTTCGAGTTGGGTGGCTGCCGGGAAGATGACATCGGCGTAGGCGGCGGTGTCGTTCATAAACTGTTCGCTCACCACGGTGAAGAGATCGTCGCGCAGCAGGCCGCGGCGGGTGGTGGCCGAGTTGGGTACGGTCACCGCCGGGTTGCCGTTCCACACGAACAACCCTTGCACGGGCGGGTCGTCGAGTTCGGTCAACGCTCGACCGAGGTGGTTCATGCTCACGCCACGCCGTTCGGCGCCGCCGGTGAGGTTCGGCCGGTCGAACGCGGTGAAGTCGATGTTGTTGTCGAACCAGTGGCCGACACTCTTCGACAGCGCACCACCACGTTGGCGCCAGGCCCCGGTGAGCACCGGCAGGCAGGCGATCGTGCGGAAGAACATGGCGCCATGTTCGTGATGCTCGGCGCCGATCAGGGTCGAGATGAACGAGTGAGTACTTTCGCCGTACATCGTTGCCAGCCGCTCGATGTCGGTTGCCGGGACACCGCAGGTGGCCGAGGCAGCTTCGGGTGTCCACGACTCGACATGGGCTTTCAGTTCGTCGTACCCGACGCTGTGTTGGTCGACGTAGTCGAGGTCGACGTGACCGTCACGAATCAACACATGCATCACGCCGAGCATCAACGCCACATCCGTGCCCGGGAGCGGCTGGATGAACCAGTCGGCGGCTTCGGCGGTTGCGGTCCGGAGGGTGTCGATGACCACCACGGGTGCGCCGTTGTTGTCGCGAGCCTGCTCGATGAACGGCCACAGGTGGCGGTTGGTCAGCTTTGGGTTGGTGGCCCAAACGATCGCCAGGTCGGCCAGGGCGATGTTGGCTGGTTCGGCGGCCAGGCTCGAACCGTAGGTCAGTGCGATCCCGGCGCTGGCGGTCCCGCCGCACAACGTGCCGGTTCGGCGACTCGAACCGAGCTTGGCGAAGAACCGCCGATCGAGCGAACTCTCCTGAAGGAGTCCTTGGGTGCCGGCGTCCCACCACGGCAGGATCGCTTGCCCACCGTGTGGCCCGTCGAGAATCTCGCGCAACCGGTCGGTAACCATGGCCAGCGCTTCGTCCCACGAGGCGGTGCGGAACTCGCCCGAACCTTTGGCTCCGGTGCGAATCATCGGGCGCAGGATGCGGTCGGGGTTGTACACCCGGTCGACAAATTTGTTGACCTTCGGGCACAACTCGCCCTGGGAGAACGGATGGTTGGGATTGCCGCGTAGCTTCACCACAACCGGTGTGTCGTGGTCGTTGTCCTCGACCGTCGCGATCCAGCCGCAGGTATCGGGGCAGTCGTGATGGCAGGTGCCGAGGACGGTGTGGGTCATGGCACGAACCTACTGCGGCGCCCGCCGCAATGGCGACGTGTTTGCCAGGCTGGTGTGGCCTACTCGGCGTCGATGGTAAGAACCATCTTCTTCAGCACCATCTCGGTTTGCACGATGCCCTGGCCCGGGCGAAGCACCAGTGCGGTCATCGACAGGTCGCAGCCGGTGTGTTTGCGAGGAAGCTTGATGGTGAACTCGCCCTTTTCTTTCTTCTCTACGGTGACCATACCGTCGTAGGGTTTCCACACCGGGTCGCCGTCTTCGAAGTAGCAGTTCGACGATGCGACATAGTTCGCTTCGAGGACCGACTTGTCCTTGATGTCGATGGTGAAGGTGGCTTTGCGTTGGCCGGCTTCGGCGTAGTGGTACACGGTTCCCGAGGCGTTGAACTGTCCGCTCGAGTTCTTCACCACGACGACGCTTGCCTTCTCTAGGTTGCCGTCACCGACGATTTCGCCAAGGCCATAGGCGGCGGTAGCGAAGGCCACCACAAGGGCGGCGGCGGTGATGAGGATGAGTGATGAGCGTCGCTTCATGGCTGCTTCTCTCCGGACATAGCGGGGGGGATATGTGATTTTCATGGTACTTCGTTACACGTCATTAACTCAATTTGGGGCGTTACAAACTGTCGGGGTCACGGTGGGTAGGCCAAAACGACAGCCAAGCCGACCCCGAAGGGCCGGCTTGGCTGTAACGAGATTGTTGCGCGGGCTAGTTCTTGGTTGCCCAGAAGATCTCGTCGATGCCGGCGATGGCCGACAGCAGTTCGTCGGCCTTGGCGACGTCGGTGGTCTTCTTTACTTCGCCGGCCAGCTTCGTTGCTTCCCAGAACAGGGTGTGCAGCTCGGGGTGCGCTTCCAGGTGTGGGGGCTTGAAGTAGTCGGTCCAGAGAACCCAGAGGTGATGCTTGACCATTTCGGCGCGCTCTTCTTTGATCGCTACGGCGCGTGCTTTGAAGTCGTGGTCGTCGGTGCCGGCGTACTTCTCCATGCAACCTTTGACCGACTCGGCCTCGATGCGAGCCTGTGCCGGGTCATAGACACCACAGGGAAGATCGCAGTGAGCCGACACCGAAGCGGGGGCCGAGAAGTAGTCGAGAAAGCGAAGTGCGGTATTCAGCATTGTTTGGTCTCCTCACCGAAAACGGTGCCAGATGATGGTGATGAGATGACTCTAGCCTTGGTTCGCCACAGGTCGAACCCGAAGCGCCGCTTTCTGAGATTTTGTTCGGCGATTACCGCGTGCGTCGGTGCGTTAGGTTTGCCAAGATGATGGCCATGCCACGGGGAGCGATCGGAGTCGGACCAACCGCGATGCTCCGCCGATTTATCGTCGAGGGCGAGTCGATGATGCCCACCTACGTACCCGGCGACCGCTTGCTGGTCCTTCGTATTGGCCGGCGACCACGCATTGGCGATGTGGTGGTGGTGGTCGATCCGCGCACGTTCGGTACCGACGCCGAACGCGAGATCGTCAAGCGGGTGACCGATCAATTCGCCGATGGGTCGCTCGAGGTCGCGGGCGACAATCTCCAAGCCAGCACCGATTCGCGTACCTTTGGTCCGGTCCCGAAGTCGCACGTTCGCGGTCGAGTGCTGCGCAGGTATTAGCCCGGTGGGCGTTAGCTGATGATCTCGCGGAGCTTGGCCAACATGGCGACCGGGTCGCCGCCGACTGGGGTGACGTTGAGGGTGGTTACACCGGCTTCAGCGAACGCGGCCACCTTCTCTTTGATGTAGCCCTCGTCGCCACAAAGCGACGGACCTTCGAGCATGGCGTCGGGTACTGCGGCGGCGGCTTCGTCTTTGTTGCCATCGAGGTACAGGTCCTGGATGGTTTTCGCTTCGCCCTCAAAGCCGTAGTTGCAGGCCAACTCGTTGTAGAAGTTCTTGCCGCGGGCGCCCATGCCGCCTACGTAAAGCGCAACGCTCGGTCGGCCGTACTCGCGGTACTTGGTCGAGTCGTCGCCGATCGACAACAAACCGCCGGCGGCGATTTCGAGCTTGCCAAGCGACTCGTCGCGCTTGGCTTTGCCGCGGTCGAGGTCGTCGCCCCATACGTTGCCGTACAGCTCGGGGATGAACATAAAGGGAAGCCAGCCGTTGCAGAGTTCGGCGGTCATTTCGACACTCTTGGGACCCAGGGCCGCCACATGCACCGGGATGTCGGGGCGCACCATGTGGTTGATGATCTTCAGCGGCTTGCCGAGCCCGGTTCCCTGGTCGGCAGGCAGTGGCAGGGTGACGGTTTTGCCTTCGTATTCGAGCTTTTCGCGCTTCCACGCCATACGGCAGACCTCGATGGTCTCGCGGACTCGGGTCAGCGGCATCTTGTACGGCATGCCGTGGAAACCTTCGATCACCTGCGGGCCAGAGGCGCCGAGGCCAAGTTCGAACCGGCCACCGCTCAGGGCGTCGAGGCCGGCTGCGGTCTGGGCCATCGCGGCTGGGGTGCGGCTAAACACGTTGAGGATGGCCGAGCCGAGGGTGATCGTTTCGGTCTTGGCGGCCAGGTAACCCAGCAGGCTGACGCCATCGAATCCGTACGCCTCAGGCACCCAAGCCATGTCGACGCCCGCGGCCTCGAGGTTCTGGATGTACTTAGCGACCTCTACTGGGTCGTCGGCGTAGTTAACGAAGGTTGCGATTTTCATACCGCTTGTTTACGCGACCCACGCCGAAAACGCACGTTGGGCCGACCTATCGTCTTCCTCCTCGCGCGGTGCGGTCGCTAGCATCGGCGGTAATGACGACAGAACCGGTGCAATCCTCCGCTGACGGCAACTTGGCGCTCGGCGCCGAGTTTCCAACACCGAGCCACGACGAGTGGGTCGAACTCGCCACCAAGGTGTTGAAGGGGAAGGCACCCGATTCGCTGACCGTCACCACGGCCGACGGGATAGGTATCCCACCGTTGTTTGTGAGCGACGAGAGCCGGGGCGATTCCGGGTTGCCCGGGTCGGCACCCTTTACTCGCGGGTCGGCGGCGCTCGGCCGCACCGACGGGGCGTGGGATGTTCGCCAGCAGCACGACGACCCCGACCTCGGTCGAGCCAACCAGGCGATTCTCGACGACCTTGAGCGGGGCGCAACGTCGCTGGTGCTCGATGTCGATCGGCTCGGTGTCGACAGCGCAGCCGATCTCGAATCGTTGCTCGCTGGGGTGTATCTCGACCTCATCGGTGTGCACCTCACCAGCTCTACCGGCGGACTGACGGCCGCTCGCCACCTCGTCGACGTATGGAAGAAAGGCTCGGCGCCCGCCTCGGCGTTGGTCGGCAATCTCGGTGTCGACCCGCTGGCGACGGCTGCTCGCCACGGCATCGAGGCCGATGTTTCGATGGTGGTCGAGGCGGCGACTCTCGCGGCGGAGTTCGAAGCGGTGCGGCCGGTCATGGTCGACACCTCGGTGTATGCCGATGCGGGGGCGAGCGACGCGCAACAGCTCGCCTATTCGCTCGCGACCGGAGTCGCCTATCTGCGCGAGCTCACCACGGCCGGCACCTCGATCGACGACGCATGCAACGCTCTGGCATTCCGGTTCTCGATCGACACCGACCAGTTCGCTGGTATCGCCAAGCTCCGTGCCGCTCGCCGGATCTGGGCGCGGGTGTGCGAGGCATCGGGCGCCGCCGCACAAGGTCAACAACAAAACGCCGTCACCGCCTCAGCGATGATGACCACCGCCGACCCCTGGGTGAACCTGCTCCGGGTCACGGTGGCCACCTTCGCCGCCGCAACGGGTGGAGCCGACTCGATCACCACCCAGCCGTTCGATTCTGCGCTCGGTGTGAGCGACGATTTCGCCCGGCGGTTGGCCCGCAACACCCAACTGCTGTTGCTCGAAGAGTCCAACCTGGGTCGGGTGGTCGACCCGGCCGGTGGCTCCTGGTACGTCGAACAACTCACCGACGATCTCGCCGCCAAAGCGTGGGATATCTTCCAACAGATCGAGGCGGCGGGCGGCATGGCGTCGGCGATCTCATCGGGCATGGTCGCCGAACAGATCGCTGCGTCGGCCGAGTTCGTGGCCGACCGAGTCGCCAAGCGCAAAGCAGCGATCACCGGCGTGTCGGAGTTTCCCAACATCGACGAGGTGTTGCCGGAACGAGACACCCGGGCCGCCGAGGTCGCTGACGGCTTGTCGTTGCGCCGTCGCTCCGAGCCCTTCGAACGGCTGCGGTCGAGTGCGGCAGGGGCCGCACCGGCGCCCACGATCTTCTTGGCCAACCTCGGTACCGTTGCCGAGAACACGGCTCGGGCAACCTACGCCCAGAACTTCTTTGAGGTCGCCGGTATCAAGGGCCTCGCCAACGATGGCTTCGCCACCGCTGCCGACACGGCGACCGCCTTCGTCGAGTCGGGGGCGCAGCTGGCGGTGATCTGTTCGGCCGATCCGGTGTACGCCGAGCTAGCCGCACCGGCGGCCGAAGCATTGAAGACCGCCGGCGCCACGAGGGTGTACCTGGCAGGCCGACCCGGCGACCATGAAGCAGCATGGACCGCCGCCGGAGTCGACGAGTACATCCACATCGGCGTCGATGTGCTCGCCACCCTCGACCGAGCACTCACCACCCTGGGCATTTCTTCGGACGGAACGAGCAACGCATGAGCAGCATCCCCGACTTCACCACGATCGATCTCGCCAGCGGCGACGAACCGACGTCCTCGCTCAACGACTGGACCGCGGGCGTCGAGGCCGAGACGGGCAAGTCGCTCGACGCGCTCGAGTGGCAGACGCCAGAAGGCATTGCCGTCAAGCCGCTGTATACCGCTGCCGACACGGCCGATCTCGACTTTCTCGACACGCGGCCCGGCATTGCGCCGTACCTTCGTGGCCCGTACCCCACCATGTACGCCAACCAGCCGTGGACCATCCGCCAGTACGCCGGGTTCAGCACCGCCGAAGCCTCAAACGCCTTCTACCGTCGCAACCTCGCAGCGGGCCAGAAGGGTCTTTCGGTTGCGTTCGACCTCGCCACCCACCGCGGGTACGACAGCGACCACCCGCGGGTCTCGGGCGACGTCGGCATGGCCGGCGTGGCGATCGACTCGATTCTCGACATGCGCCAATTGTTCGACGGGATACCGCTCGACAAGATGAGCGTGTCGATGACGATGAACGGCGCTGTTCTGCCGATCATGGCGCTGTACATCGTGGCCGCCGAAGAACAAGGCGTTGCCCAAGCCGACCTTGCAGGCACGATCCAGAACGACATCCTCAAAGAGTTCATGGTTCGCAACACCTACATCTATCCGCCGGCGCCCTCGATGCGGATCATCAGCGACATCTTCGCTCACACCTCGACCAACATGCCCCGGTTCAACTCGATCTCGATCTCGGGTTACCACATGCAAGAGGCCGGCGCGACCGCCGACCTTGAGCTGGCCTACACCTTGGCCGACGGTGTCGAGTACCTCCGGGCCGGTCGGGCGGCCGGGCTCGATGTCGATGCCTTTGCCCCTCGCCTCAGCTTCTTCTGGGCGATCGGCATGAACTTCTTCATGGAGGTCGCCAAGATGCGGGCCGGGCGCCTGTTGTGGGCCAAGTTGGTAAAGCAGTTCGACCCGAAGAACCCGAAGTCGACTTCGCTGCGCACCCACTGCCAAACCTCGGGCTGGAGCCTGACCGCCCAGGATGTCTACAACAACGTCACCCGCACGTGCGTCGAGGCCATGGCGGCGACGCAGGGGCACACGCAGTCGCTGCACACCAACAGCTTCGACGAGGCGTTGGCCTTGCCAACCGACTTCAGTGCCCGTATCTCGCGCAACACCCAGCTGTTCCTCCAACAAGAGAGCGGCACCACTCGGGTCGTCGACCCGTGGGGCGGCAGCTACTACGTCGAGCGGCTCACCTACGAACTTGCCGAGCGGGCCTGGGCGCACATCCAAGAAGTCGAAGCCAACGGTGGTATGGCCCAGGCGATCGAGGCGGGCATCCCGAAGCTTCGTATCGAAGAAGCGGCGGCTCGCACCCAAGCCCGGATCGATTCGGGCCGTCAGCCGGTCATCGGCGTCAACAAGTATCTGCTCGACCACAACGAGGACATCGACGTACTCAAGGTCGAGAACGAACAGGTTCGGGCCGACCAAATCGCCAAGCTTGAGCGACTGAAGGCCGACCGGAACGCCGACGATGTCGAGTCGGCACTGCACGCCCTCACCAACGCCGCTGATTCGGGCGACGGAAACCTCTTGGCGCTCGCCGTTGAAGCGGCCCGTGCTCGGGCTACCGTCGGAGAGATAAGCGATGCGCTCGAGAAGGTTTATGGCCGCCACGTAGCGCAAACCCGCACGATTTCTGGGGTGTACAACAGCGAAGTGGGCGAATCAGACAGCGTGACCGCAGTGCGAGCCAAGGTCGAAGGCTTCGCCGACAACCATGGCCGCCGACCACGAATCCTGGTGGCCAAGATGGGCCAAGACGGTCACGACCGTGGCCAGAAGGTCATCGCCACCGCCTTTGCCGATCTGGGCTTCGATGTCGACATCGGCCCGTTGTTCCAAACCCCGGCCGAGGTTGCTCGCCAGGCGGTCGAGAACGACGTGCACATCGTCGGCGCAAGTTCGTTGGCTGCAGGGCACCTCACCTTGGTGCCCGAACTCAAAGCCGAACTCGCCGCCCTTGACCGCAGCGACATCCTCGTGGTGGTCGGCGGGGTAATCCCGCCTCAAGACTTCGACGAACTCCGAGCCGCTGGCGCAGCGGCGATCTTCCCGCCGGGAACGGTGATCGCCGACGCCGCCGACGCGCTTATCGAGCAGCTGGGGTGAGCACGCCCGACATCGACAGCTTGGTCGAGGGCGTCCTGGCCCGAAACCGCACTTCGATCGGCCGAGCGATCACGCTGGTCGAGAGCAGCCATCCCGACCATGTGGCCGATGCGCAGGTACTACTCGGTCAACTGTTGCCCCACAGTGGCAACGCCCACCGGGTGGGGATCACCGGTGTTCCGGGCGTCGGCAAGAGCACGTTCATCGAAACGCTCGGCACCAACCTCACCGCCGCCGGTCACCGGGTTGCGGTTCTGGCCGTCGACCCTACGAGCTCGCGCACCGGCGGCAGTATCTTGGGCGACAAGACCCGCATGTCGAAGCTGGCGATCGACGAGGCAGCCTTTATTCGGCCGTCGCCAACGTCGGGAACCCTGGGTGGCGTTGGTCGCTCGACGCGCGAGTCGATCGTGGTTCTCGAAGCGGCGGGTTTCGATGTGGTGCTGGTCGAGACGGTCGGCGTCGGCCAGAGCGAAACGGTCGTCGCCGAGATGGTCGATTTCTTCTTGGTGCTGATGCTTTCGGGGGCCGGCGATGAGTTACAGGGAATCAAGAAGGGCGTGCTTGAGTTGGCCGACATGATCGCCGTGAACAAGGCCGATGGCGACAACGAAATGCCCGCCCGATCCGCCGCCCGTGATTATCAGGCCGCCCTGCGGTTGACCCACCCGGTGTCGCCCAACTGGACCCCGCCGGTGGTCACCTGCAGCGGCCTCTCGGGTACCGGTATCGACACGTTGTGGGACCAGATCGAACTCCATCGCCGAACCCTCACCGAGTCGGGTGAAATCGCCGCTCGCCGCGAGCAACAACAGGTCGATTGGTTGTGGTCGTTGGTCGACGAACAACAATCGACCAGGCTCCGAGCCCACGATGGGGTAGCCGCCCTCTGGCACGACCTAGAACCAAAGGTCCGAGCCGGAGAAGTAACCCCAACCTCCGCAGCACTCCAACTGCTAACCGCCTACCAGAACTAGCTGTCGAGTGAGGCGGGGCCTATGTAGCGGGCTTGGGGGCGGAAGCGGACCGGCGGTTCTTGGTATTCCTCTAGGGCGTGGGCGAGCCAGCCGACGGTCCGGCCGATAGCAAAGATCGCTTCCCCGGCGTCAGGGGCCATGCCGGCGAAGAATGTGAGCGCCCCCATCGCATAATCGATATTGGGCAGTACCGGGGTTCGGGTGGTGACGATCTTGACCAGCTCGACCATGGGCGCGAGCCGCTCGTCGTTTCGGTAGGCCTGTTGAATCTCGCCGAACAGAATCTCGAACCGGGGGTCGCCGTCTTTGTACACGGTGTGGCCAAACCCGGGTACCCGCTCGCCTCGGCGGAGCACTTCGCTCACCGCCTGTTGCGCCGACCCCAACTCTTCGGTTCGCAGGAACAGTTGGTGCACGTGGCCGCTGGCCGCTCCGTGCAGGGGCCCGCCCAAGGCTCCCAGACCGGCGGTCACCACCGAATACGGATCGGCCCGAACCGACGCAGCGACCCGCGCCGCAAAGGTCGACGTGGCCAGGCCGTGATCGGCGATGAGGATGAGCGCCGTGTTCAACAGCGCGAGGTCATTGCGTCGACCCTTGATGGGGGAGAGGCGTGGCCAAAGCTGCGCTGCAACCGACGACTCGTCCTTGGCGGTGTTCTTGTCGTCGGCGAGCAAGGGCAGAGCCATCACCATGGCGGCGATGAGTTGGCGGCCCGCGCCGGCGACCGCCGATGGGCTGAGATCGGCCCGCATCGAGTCGGTGGTGGCCGCCGCGGCCACGCTTGCTCGGAGTCGGTCGACGTACAGTGCGTCGCTCGACAGTGCCTTGCCTACCCGTTGAGCCGTCTTCACCGCGGACCCCGAGAACGACCATTCGTGGTGATCGGTCATCCAGATGTGCGAAGCGATCTCCTCAAACGGCCGATCGACACACCGCGTAAGCGGTTCTCCCCGGTAGCCGAGGTGTTCGGTATGCACCCGAGTCACGCTCGACTCGATCGCCGCATCGATCTCGCCCCGACGTTTCTTGCGACGACCACTCGACAGGGCATCGACTTCCTCGGCGTCGAAGAGGCTGTGGCGGCCATCGACCGCCCGCTGACGGTCGAGCTGACCTCGACTTACGTACGCGTAGACGGTCGCCTTCTTCACGCCCAAGCGGGCGGCGGCCTCGTCAGCATCGATCAATTCCGGCATGAAACAACCCTTGCAAATGGTCTCTTCACATAGTGCGCCTCGTCGGCCCACCTTTGTACATTGATCGTCGCAATGTTGACAAAATCAATATTGTCAACCTATGGGGCGACTGGCACGTTGGAGGTATGACTACTCCGACGACACCTTCTGAATCCGCAACGCCGCTCACCGTCCCGCCGGGCCTGAAGGGCCTGCCGGTTGCCGAGACCACGATCGGCTCGGTTCGCGGCGCCGAAGGGTTCTTCCATTACCGCCAGTACGACGCGACCGATATCGCTCGGAGGCACTCCCTTGAAGAGGCGTGGAGCCTGCTGGTCGACGGTTCGCTGCCCGACGCCGATGGACTCGCAACACTTCAGGCATCGATCGACGACAGCATCGATGCCTGCCTCGACCTCGGCGATGCCGTGCGGGTCGTGGCGGCCACTGATGCTCCGCCCCACGCGGCGCTCACCGCGCTCTTGCCGTTGCTCGGGTCGTTTGCCCCCACGATCGATATCGACCACCAGCAGCGTCGCGCCGATGTCTTGCGGGTGGCGGCAGCAGTGCCGGGACTGCTGGCTGCGGTTCACCGAGTTCGTCAAGGTCTCGAACCGTTGGCGAGTGACCCGACCCTGTCGTACGCCGGCAATTGGCTGTACCGGCTCACCGGAGCTCGGCCTACCGAGGTGCAGGCCCGGGCCGTGGAGCAGTACCTCATCGCCACGATGGATCACGGGTTCAACAACTCGACCTTTGCGACTCGGGTCATCACCAGCAGCGGTGCCGACGTGGTCGCCGCCTTGGTGGGAGGAATCAGTGCCCTTTCCGGCCCGCTCCACGGCGGCGCTCCGAGCCGGGCGATCGCCATGATCGACGAAATTGGCGACCCGGAGAACACCGAAGCATGGATCACTGCTCGGCTGGCGGCCGGCGACAAGATCATGGGTTTTGGCCATGCCGTGTATCGGGCCGACGACCCACGGTCGATTCTGTTGCGCGAAACGGCCGAGCAGTTCGGCGGCGAACTGGTCGAGCGAGCGATCGAGATCGAATCTCGGATCCTCGCGGTGCTTCGGGCCCATAAGCCAGAAGCGACCATCGTGACCAACGTCGAGTACTACGCCAGCCTGGTCCTGCAGCTTTCGGGGCTGACGCCCGATCTGTTCACCCCAACCTTTACGGTCAGCCGGATTATCGGCTGGAGTGCCCACGTGCTCGAACAAGCGGCCAATAACAAGATCATCCGACCGTCGGCGTCCTATGTAGGTCCGCCACCACAGCCGCTCGCCACCGTGTAGCGAAGTCGAATCAGGTGTTTGATGCCTGATTCAGTTTGGTGGTGATTGTTCTAGATCCGGTGGGGTAGGTCGGGAACTGAGGTGCCGAAACCGTCGAAGTGCGATTCAAACTGGCGGCCGAGCAGGCACATCATCTCGACCCAACCAATGAGACTCTGCTGGTCGAAGGTCCGAGGCGCGTTGACCCCGGTTACCGTCCAGATCGGTCGAAAGAGGGTGCCCGACTTTACGAGCTTGACCTGTTCGCTCAACTCGACCAGCGCGGCGGTGAGCCCTTGGGCCTTGCTGCGACTTGGCGCGTCGTAACGGAAGTCAAGTACCAGGTTGGTCTGGCTGTCGACGCCACGATCGGCGAGCAACGACCACGTGTCTTCGGTTAGCGAGCGATGTGTCGCAAGTAGTTTGGCGAACTGATCCATTCCGTGTCCCTTAAAGAGGTCACGAAAGGCATCGACAATGCGCACGCCCAGCTTTAGAAACTCGGGCTACGAGCTGGAGGAACTTTCGACGAGATCGCTAACGGCGTCGAGGTAAATGCCTCGCTGGTGCGTCCAGTCGTACGGCTCGAACGCTCTCGCAGCCTTCTCCGCTTGAATCCGCCGAAGTTCGGGGTCCCGGGCGAGCTTGATCATGGCCCGGCTTAGGTCGACGCAATCGTCGGGCTCAAAGTACGTGACGGTGTCTTCGCCGAAGTAGCTCGCCGTCGAATCCAAGCGACTCGAGATACACGGAATGCCAAACATCATGTATTCGTACATCTTGCCGGTATGCACCAGGTGTGAATACGGCGACGCTTGTTGGGCGGTTAGGCCAATGTCGGCTTCGTTGAACAGGTGCTCGAGGCGATCGAGGGTGACCCAACCTTCGAAGCTCACGTTGTCGGCGAGGCCCAGTTCGTCGACGAGTTCAAGTAACGGGTCGACCAAGCTGCCTTCACCGGTGATGATCAAGCGCAGGTTTGGGACTTCTTCTATGGCCAAGGCGAGGGCCCGAATGATGCACTCGTGACCCCAGCGGGCCTCGATGGTGCCTGGGCAGATCATGGTGATGTCGTTGTCGCTAACGTTGGCGAGCGCTCGGGCCTGCTTCGGTGGTCGAAGGGCCGACTGCGGCGTGCAGTTGACGACGACTTCGATGCGATCGGCGTCGGCGCCGCGGTCGACATATCCCTGACGATGTTGATCGGTGACCGCAAAGGTCAGGTCGGCGAAATCGATCGCCTTCATCTCGATCCAGCGCAGCGCTTTGGTTAGAGAATCGTTGCCGTACAGCGTGTGGAATAGCTCGCTGGTCGGCTCCTTCAAGAACAGGACGGTCTTGGCGCCGAGCAGTTTTGGAATGGCGGCGGCGAAAATCTGATGGTCCGGGAGGCTGGTGACCTGGATGAGGTCGTAGCGCCGCCGAAGATGACGCATCGTGAGCAAAGCTGCACCGCTGGCAAACCACGAGCCGTACGACAGCGCGTACCGCACCAGCGAACCCCGGGTCTTGGGTATTGCCAGGCGGGTGAAACGCACCGGTCCGTCGGTATCGGTGCGGTCTTCACCGTCGCGCCGCAGGCAGATGATGTCGACGTCGTAGCCCTGGTCGGCCAGGGCTTTCGATTCGCGACGCGCGTGCATCTCGAAACTACGGAACGTGACTAAAGCGGCCCGAGGGCGGGGCTTTGGGCCGTTGGTCTGAGGTTGGGGGCGAGGGAAAAGGGGCATGGTCTGGGGGAGGACTGCAAAGGCAACTGTACACCATGGAAGTCGCAGAAAAAGGTTCGGGGCGACCTTTCGGTCGCCCCGTCACTCTCGGTGTGATTTGTTCGCTCAATCGAGGGGCGGTAGCGCCTGCTCGCAAGCGGTTTCAACCCGGTTCGGGTTAGAAGTCTTCGTCGAAACCAACGTCGCCTTCGACGCCCACTTGGTACGACGCAACGGTGCGTTCGAAGAAGTTGGTGAGCTCTTGGACATCTTGGAGTTCCATGAACGCAAACGGGTTGGAGACGTTGTATTCCTTTGCCAGGCCCAACTGCTGGAGCCGCTGGTCGGCAACGAACTGCAGGTAGGTACGGGTATCGGAGGTCGACATGCCGGGCACGCCTTGACCGAGAAGGTCTTCGGCGAACGACAGCTCGGCTTCGACGGCTTCGTCGATCATGGTGCGAATGTCGTTGGCGAGTTCATCGTCGAACAGGTCGGGTTCTTCGGCCCGGACGGTGTTGACGACCTCGAGGGCGAAGTTCATGTGGCCCGACTCGTCGCGGAACACCCAGTTGGTGCCGGCGGCGAGGCCGTTGAGCAGGCCTTTGGACCGCAGGAAGTACACGTAGGCGAAGGCGGCGAAGAAGAAGAGCCCTTCGATGCATGCCGCAAAGCAGATCAAGTTGAGCAGGAACTGCTTGCGATCTTCGCGGGTGTTGAGTTCGTCGAGGTGCTCGATCGAGGAGATCCACTTGAAACAGAACTCGGCCTTCTTGCGGATCGAGGGGATGTTCTCGACCGCATCAAAGGCTGCCTCTCGCTCGGCAAGATCGGGGATGTAGTTGTCGAGCAGCGTGAGGTAGAACTGCACGTGCAGCGCCTCTTCGTACAGCTGACGAGACAGGTACATCCGAGCTTCGGGAGCGTTGATGTGCTTGTACAGGTTGAGCACCAGGTTGTTGGCCACGATCGAGTCGCCGGTGGCGAAGAACGCAACCAGACGGCTGACCAGATGCTTCTCGGCCGGCATGAGCTTGCGATCGAGGTCGACCAGGTCGTCGGAGAAGTCGATCTCGTCGACGGTCCAGGTGTTCTTGATGGCGTCGCGGTACATGTCGTAGAAGACGGGGTAGCGCATGGGGCGAAGGGTCAGGTCGAAACCCGGGTCCAAGATGTTGTTCGCACGCTGCTTCGCCGGAGCTTCCGGTTCGGTTGGTGAGAGGTCACGAGCGAGCGCATCGTGGTTGTATTCGGGTTCGGTCAGTGCCATTAGAGCGTTGTGTCTCCGGGAAGTTCGGTGTGGATAAAGGTGACGAGTGGGTAGCGACTAGTCGCAGGCTTCGCAGGTCTCGGGGTTTTCGAGCGAGCAAGCAATGGCCTCGGCGTCGGTGAACGACTTTGAGGGCTCCGGAGCTGGTCCGGTGCTGCCACTGCCACCACCGCTGGTGGTCTTGTTGATCCGGGTCGCCGGACGTGAACGCAGGTAGTAGGTGGTCTTGAGACCCTGCTTCCAGGCGTGCAGGTACATCGAGCTGAGCTTGCCGATGGTCGGCGACTCCATGAACAAGTTGAGCGACTGGCTCTGGTCGATAAAGGCGCCCCGGTCGGCCGCCATGTCGATGAGCGAGCGCATCGGGATCTCCCACGCGGTGCGGTACAGCTCTCGCAGGTCGGCCGGAATCTCTTCGATGTCTTGGATCGAACCCTCGGCTTGTTTGACCTTGCTCGAGATCTCGTCGGTCCACAGGCCCCGCTCTTGGAGGTCGCGGACCAGGTACCGGTTGATCTGGAGGAACTCGCCCGAGAGGGTCTCGCGCTTGAACAGGTTTGATACCTGCGGCTCGATGCACTCGTAGCAGCCAGCGATCGACGCAATGGTTGCGGTCGGGGCGATGGCGATGAGCAGCGAGTTACGCAGCCCAAACTCGGCGATGCGGCCCTTGAGTTCGTCCCAGTTGACATCGGCGCTCGGGGTTACACCGGCAAGATCGAACTGCAGGTCGCCCTTGGCGGCCCGGGTCTGTTCGAAGTTGGGGTGGGCACCGTTGGCCTCGGCCAACTCGGTGCTGGCCCACAGAGCGTTGAAGTAGATGTGCTCGGAGATCTTCGCGGAAAGCTCACGGGCCTCGGGCGAATCAAACGGCAGACGCAGCTTAAAGAAGACGTCTTGGAGGCCCATGAGGCCTAGACCGACCGGGCGCCAGGCGGCGTTGGAGTCGGCGGCTTCGCCAATGGGGTAGAAGTTGATGTCGATTACCCGGTCGAGGAACGGCACCGCGGTGCGGACAACCTCGCCGAGGCGATCGAAGTTAAAGCTCTTGGCGTTGGCGTCGGCCAGCGAACCAAGGTTTACCGAACCCAGGTTGCAGACCGCCGTTTCGTCTTGGCTGGTGACCTCGATGATCTCGGTGCACAGGTTCGACAGGTGAACGACCCGGGCGCTGCCGTCGGCGTTGGTGCCGCCGGTCTGGTTGCAACGCTCGTTGCTTGGGTCTTTGAAGGTCATCCAGCCGTTGCCGGTCTGGGCCAGGGTGCGCATCATGCGGCTGTAGAGCTCGCGTGCGGGCATCTGCTTTTCGTAGAGCTCGGCCTCTTCGGCTTCGATGAACGCCCGCTCGAACTCCGCACCGTAAAGATCGGTGAGGTGCGGGACCTTCTTAGGATCGAACAGCGACCATTGCCAGTCGTTCTCGACCCGCTCCATGAACAGGTCCGGGACCCAGTTGGCCAGGTTGAGGTTGTGGGTGCGGCGGTTGTGGTCGCCGGTGCCTTCTCGCAGCTCGAGGAAGTCTTCGATGTCGGCGTGCCAGGTTTCGAGGTACACACACGCAGCGCCCTTGCGGCGTCCGCCTTGGTTGACCGCCTGCACCGAGCTGTCGAGGGTCTTGAGCCACGGAACGATGCCGTTCGAGAGGCCGTTGGTGCCCTTGATGAGCGATCCCTTTGCCCGAACCCGGTGCCAGGCAACACCAATGCCGCCGGCGAACTTCGAGAGGCGAGCGATATCGGTGTAGCGCTTGTAGATGCCTTCGAGGCTGTCTTCGGGCGACTCGATGAGGTAGCACGACGACATCTGCGGATGCGCGGTACCCGAGTTGAACAGGGTGGGGCTCGAGGCGAGGTACTGCAGCGAGCTCATCAGTCGGTAGAAGCGAATAGCTTCTTCGGTGGTGGTGGCCAGGCCACAGGCGACCCGCAAGAAGAAGTACTGCGGGGTTTCGATGACTACCCGATCTTCGGGGTGACGCAGCAGGTAACGGTCGTACACGGTGCGCAGGCCAAAGAACTGGAAGCGCTTGTCGTTCTCGAAGTCGATGGTGTCGTTGAGCTTGCGAGCGTTGAGCGAAACGAAGTCCATGACCTCGTCGCCGATGAGGCCGAGGCGATGGCCAGCAGCGACCGACTGTGAGAACGAGTGGATGTCCTGGTTGCGCACCTCTTTATCGATGGTGGTGGCGAGCAGGCGGGCCGCAAGGCTGGAGTAGTTGGGCTCTTCGACGATGAGCGATGCCGCGGTGCGGATCGACAGCTCGTCGAGTTCTTCGGTGGTGGCGCCATCGCACAGGCCGCTGATGGTGCGGGTTGCGATGCGCATGGCATCGACGCCTGGGAGACCCTCGGCGCACCGTTCGACCGCTCGAACGATCTTGTTGAGATCGACGTCGGCGAGATCGCCGTTGCGTTTGCGAACCTGCATGGAAGAGCCGGTCGATGCTTCGGCGCCATCGGTGAGGTCGATGGTGTCGTCTTCGGTCTTCGCGTCTGATTCGAGGCGGTCGTCGGTTAAAGCCATTGGAGCGGGCCTTTGGTGTTTGTGGGGCGTGTAAGTGGTATTTGGGCGGTTGACGTAGGCGATCTGGGCTACAAATTCGCGAACGTACTGATCATTGCTGTAGTGCTATCCCGGCGAGTGCGGTGGAATCGTCACAAATGACAAGGCGTAGCGGGACGAAGAACTACACCTATGTGTTTTACCGGGGAAGTTCAATTACAGCCTTGTAATTACGTCGACGTCAAGCGGAACATGGAATTTCACCCACCGTGGTGTTGGGTCACCATTTTGCAACGATTTTTCCCCCATTTTGACCGCGTAACGTGACGTTGACGAAGGTCACAATCTTCGACTAAGGGGCCGTGTCCAGAACTTTCACCAAAGCTGTGCTACTGCGACCCAAATTACAAAGCTCTTGGCAGCGAAGGCGGCGGAACGGTCTCGTGGCGACGCCACCTCCGCTCGCATCATCGGAGCAAGCTCGATGGCGTATTCAACTCATCAGGGTCGAAGGCCGTCTAGGGCCTCAGCGATCACCTCATCGAGTTGTGATAGGTCTCGTGCGTTGTATGCCATAAGGGTTGCTCCCTCGAGTGCCGCCACAACCGAGAGTGCAGCTCGCCTCGGCTCGGCCAACGCACGGATACTGCCGTCTTGTCGACCAGCGGCGAACACGTCTTCTAACCAAGCCTGCAGGTCGCCAAAGAACTCCTGAGCATGTTGGTTGGCCTTATCGCTCTGGCTTTTGCTGCCACTAGCGAGCATGCCGCAAAGACAAACGCGATTGGTAGCTGCAGTTTGGCGGAAGATGTCTGCGAACTGAGCGACCTTCTCGAGCGCACTCAGGCTGTCGTCAGCGAGTATCTCCGCGAGCGTTGTCGCGAAGTCAGATCGATACCTCTCAGCTACGGCAACAACTAAGTCTGCCTTTGCCGGGAAGTAGTAGTGGATCGTGGCGCTGCGGATGCCAACCCGATCGGCGACATCGCGATAGCTAAAGCCGTCGTATCCCCGCCGCTGGAGGAGCTCTTGGGTGATCTCGAGGATCTGGGCCTCCGTGGCCTTCGAACTGGGCATCGCGAATTATTCTACCAACTACTAGATGTCTGGAATATTCCGAACGTCGAGAGGGTCTCTATCTATTAGTAGATAGAAAGATCGAACGTCGATCTTTTCCTAAAGGAGATTCCCAATGCGTTTTACAAACAAGGTCGCCGTCGTCACTGGAGGTTCGTCCGGAATCGGAAAAGCCGCCGCCATGCAGCTGGTCGCCGAAGGTGCCAAGGTGGTCATCAACGGACGCAACCCCGACAAGCTTGCCGCCGCAGCCAACGAGATCGATTCGTCAGCCGAAAATGTCGCAACCGTGGCCGGCACCATTGCCTCGCCAGCTGTTGCCCAAGAGCTTGTAGACACCGCCGTAGAACGGTTCGGCGGCGTCGACATCCTCCTCAACAACGCCGGAATCTTCGGACCAAAGCCGTTCCACGAGGTAGACGAAGAAGAGTACGATTCGTTCGTCGACATCATCTTGAAGGGCAAGTTCTTTGCCGCCCAAGCGGCATCCAAGGCAATGCTTCAGCGGGGCGGCGGGGCGATCGTGCAGACCGGCTCGATGTGGGCACTTCAAGCCATTGGCGCAACGCCGTCAGCTGCCTACTCCGCAGCCAACGGCGGAGTTCACCAACTCACCAAGAATCTCGCGATCGAGCTTGCCAGCGAGAATATTCGAGTCAACACCGTCGCTCCAGCCGTGGTGGAAACCCCCGTGTATTCGACGTTTCTCACCCAGGAACAGATCGATGAAGCGTTGCCAGGATTCGCGGCGATGCATCCGCTTGGCAGAAATGGCACAACGGACGACGTCGTGAGCGCT
Source organism: uncultured Acidimicrobiales bacterium (assembly GCA_938038815.1). Lineage (GTDB taxonomy): Bacteria > Actinomycetota > Acidimicrobiia > Acidimicrobiales > SHLQ01 > CALLQB01. The sequence continues at coordinate 19,383 of CALHTF010000133.1, forward strand.
CTGCTTTTCCTCGCATCCGATGAGGCGGGATGGATTACCGGAACGATTCTCCCGGTTGATGGCGGCGTCATGGCGGGTCGCCAGTAGCCCCCATCGACAAATCTAGGCAGCCGGGGTCGCCCGAACGAGGGCGGCCCCGGGTGCGTGAGGGTGTCACGAAGAAGTGCTCGACCTAGCTAGGCGACGACATGGTGGGTGATGAGGACCACTCGGCTGCGATCGACCCAGCGGACGCGCCTCGCACCGTTCGGATCTCCAACCGATCGGTCAACGACGCGTCGAGCGCCGCCGGGTCGTAACCGAGGCGGCTCAGAATGGCCATCACCGCGGTCTCGGCCGCGACGGTTGCGCCGTCGATTACCTTCAAGGCAATCGCGTGCGATGGCCCGGTTGGGTCGGTGACACCGGCGACGAAAACTCCAGTAGCTCCCGTCTTGGCGAACACCTGCGGGCCACCGGCGTTGGCGGCGAACGCGGCCATGATCTGGCTATCGAGTCGACCGAGCCCGCCCACAAACTCGGGGTGGGCCGACATCGCCGACGCTATTCGGGGTCCGGCCGCCGCGAATTCGTCGGGGCCGGTCGATGGCTCGATCAGGGTGAGCATCGCCGTCGCAAGCTCGGTGCAGGTGGTCGCATGGGTCGGGATACTGCAGCCGTCGACCCCAAGGGGTCGAGTGCTTAGGTCGGCTCCGGTTGTAGCGGCGATCGCTCGGCTCACCTCAACCTGCACCGGATGCTCCGGTTGGGTGTAGCCGGCCGGGTCGACGCCGAGGTGGCGCGCCAAAGTGAGAAAGCCCGTGTGTTTGCCCGAGCACATGTGATGGGGGAGGGTCGGCTCTGATCCGGTCTGGGCGAGCTTGCGTTGTTGTTCGGGCGAGAACGGATGCATCACCCCGCACTCGAGATCGTCGGGCGAGCAGTCGATTCGTTCCAGCCATTCGTTCACCGCTTCGACGTGGCGCGACTCACCGCTGTGACTAGCGCAGGCCAAGGCAAGGTGGGTTGGGGTGAGATCAAAGGCATCGGCTGCTCCCGAAGCAACCAGAGGTAACGCCTGGAGCGGCTTGGTCGAGGATCGCCCAAACATTGGCTGGTCCGAGGATCCACCCGACAGGGTTTCGCCCTCGACCGACACGACGCTGTATGCCACGCCATGGCGGGTCTCGGCGTGGCCGCCCCGATAGGTGACGATCTCAAGGTCCGAGCGGGTAGTCATCGGCCCATCTTGGCACCTCGCCGCCTAACCCGGTGCCAACCAGCCCCGTCCGACTGGCGGCCGATTACGTGTCGGGCGGGCATGCGGTCCACGCTTGAGAATTACTGCGACGGACCGACGGGAACGTTGTACAAGGCGACACTGACGCGGCGACACCGACGAGGCGACATGCCCAACAGCAGAAAAACCCAAACGACCGCGGTTGCCGTACTTCTGGCGATGATCGTTTCGCTTCTCGGGATCTCGCCGGCCGCTGCTCAGACAGAAACGCAGCGCAGCCTCTTCGTGGTCGGTGACAGCATTGTTCTGGGCGCTCAAGAAGAGATTGTCGCGAGCGCTCCCGCCGGTTGGGCGGCACGAGTCGACGCCAAGGTAAGCCGCGGAACCGATGCCGGGCTCGATGTCGTGCGGGCGAACAAGGCCAGTATCACCGACGTGCTGGTGATCGGACTCGGCGCAAACGACGGCGGCTCGCCGGGCATCTTTGGTCCTCGCGTCGAAGCGTTGCTGGCCGAGGTGGCTCACGTGCCCCACGTGTTCTGGCTCGAGATCGCCGAGGTGCGACCGTATTACCCGGGCGCCAACGCCGTGGTGCGCGACGTTGCGTCGCGCTATGACAACGTGTCGGTCATCCCATGGAGTGCCCTCGCGCTGAGCAACCCGGGTCTCACCGCCGACGACGGACTCCACCTGACCGGTCCCGGCCAACAAGCGATGGCCGACTTGGTGATCGAAGCCGCCGTGGCAACCGCTACCTATGCCGAAGCAGTACCGCCCGAGGTGTATGTCGAGGCCGATGAGATCGAACCCCGACCGATCTTTGCGCGGTCGGTGCTCGCCGCCATCGACCTCTTGCAGCGGCGCCTCACCGCGCTCCAAGCAGTCGGCGCTCCGAGGTTCTTCCGGTAGTCGATCTGAGGCGAAGGTCGTACTTTCGCTCTAGGTTTAACAGCGTGAGCGAAGACGCGATTCTCGATGTTGATCTGCTGGCGTTCGAACAAGGCAGCCCCGCCCAGCGCGCCGCGGTAGTCGACGGGGTAATGCAGAGCCTGCGGACCGGGTTTGTGTACACAGAGCACGACCTGTCCGAGACCCTGCTCGACGATGCCTACGGCTACCTCGAGCAGTTCTTTGGCCTCGAACAATCGGTGAAGGACGAACACGTCGTGGCCGGATCGAACGGCCAATCGGGTTACACCGGACTGCTGGTCGAGACCGCCGCCGATGCCGACGTGCCCGACTGGAAAGAGATGTACAACTGGGGCACGACGCTGCCCGAGGGGCATCCGCTGCGCAAACGTCTGCCCCACCGGTACGGTCCGCCCTTGCTGCCCGATGCGGTACTGCCGGGGATGGGTGCGGTCATGGTCGAGTTCCACGAACGGGTTCTCGATCTTCAGCGGCGCTTTCTGCGGATGATCGCCGTCGGTATCGGCGCTCACGAGAGCTTCTTCGACACGATGGTCCAAGACGGCGCGACGCTGACCCGCGCGATCCACTACCCGGCAATGGTGGCCGCCCCCGGAACCGAACACGTGTGGGCTGGCGAGCATGGCGACATCAACCTCATCACAGCGCTACCTCGCGCCACGGCCAAAGGGCTCGAGGTCCGCCTCGCCGATGGCACGTGGGTCGACGCGGCCCCGCCCGACGGGCGGGTGGTGATCAACACCGGCTTCATGCTCGAACACCTGACCAACGGGCTCATTCCACCGGGGTGGCACCGGGTTGTGGCCGACCCTGAGCAGCCCGGCGACCGCTATTCGGTTGTGCAGTTCTGCCACCCAACACCGTGGACCATGTTGTCGCCCATTCCCACCTGCGTCACCGCCGACAACCCGCTGCGGTTCCCGACCATCTCGGCCGAAGACCGCCTCGATCAGGTGTTGTACGAAATCAACCTGGTCGAAGACGGCCGCCGAGTCGAAAGCACCAACCCATGACCGCCCTGCACGAAGTCGGCGACCAACTCTTTGCCTATGTGCAACGCGACGGCGGGTGGGGGTGGAGTAACGCCGGGCTGGTGATGGGCGACGGTTCGTCGCTGCTGGTCGACACGTTGTTCGACCTCAAAACCACTCAGGCGATGCTCGACACGATGGCACCGCTTATCTCGATCGCCGGGATCGAGGCGATCGTCAACACCCACGCCAACGGCGACCATTGCTACGGAAACGAACTCGTTCCCGGGGTCGACATCATTGCGTCGGAGGCGTCGGCCGACGAGATGGACGAACTTCCGCCCCAAGCGTTGGCGGCCTTGGTCGACCTCGACGTCGACCCGCTAACCCGGGCCTACCTACAGAGCGCCTTTGGTCCGTTCGAGTTCCGCAACATCACGATGACCCCACCGACCACCACCTTCAGCGGTCGCCACGAAGTCGACGTTGCGGGCCGCAAGGTCGAGCTGATCGAGGTCGGTCCGGCCCACACGCGGGGCGACACGCTGGCGTATGTGCCCGACGCCGATGCGATCTTCACCGGCGACATTCTGTTTATTCACGGAACGCCCATCATCTGGGATGGCCCAGTCCAAAACTGGGTCGACGCGTGCGACCTCATCACGGGCCTCGGCGTCACCACCGTGGTGCCCGGCCACGGGCCGGTCTGCGGCCTTGACGGGGTCGAGATGGTTCGGGGTTACCTGGTGTGGTTGTACGCCGAAGCAAAGCAACGCTTTGAAGTCGGCATGTCGGCGCAAGATGCCGCCCGCGATATCGAGCTCGGCAGCTACGCCGACTGGGGAGAGTCCGAACGCATCGCCATCAACGTCGACTCGATCTACCGAGAGCTCGACCCAAGCCATGAGTCGGCAGGCGTGCTCGCCAACTTCACCCTTATGGCCGAACTGGCCAATCGCTAGAGCGATTTCTGACCGTCGGGGGTCTGGTTCAAGATCGCCACGATCCGGTCGTCGCGGTACTGGTCGAGCACGCTCACCGTGCCGGTGTGGACCCGAAACCGTCGGCCTTGATCGGCGGGCAACCCAATCCATCGGGCGATGAGTACGGCGAGAAAGTGGCCGTGAGCGAATAGCGCCACGTTGTGTGATGTTTCGTCGGGCGTGGCGGCGGTGAGGCGGGCGATCACCTGGTCGGCCCGCTCGCCGACCTGTTCGACCGACTCGCCATTGGGTGGCTGGGTGTCCCACTTTGAGAACCCCGGTGTCTCGTTCACGATGTCGGCGGTGCGTCGGCCTTCGTGGTCGCCGTAGTCCCACTCGACCAACAGCGGTTCGATCTCGGCATCGCCGTAGCCGGCCAGCTCCGCGGTTTCGAGGGCCCGTTTGAGTGGACTCGAGTACACGGCATCGAAACGGCAGCCATCGAGCACTGCTCGGGTCGCCGAGGCTTCCTGGCGGCCGGCTTCGGTGAGCGATAGGTCGGTGAGGCCGGTGTGTTGGCCGATCTTGCTCCACTCGGTTTCGCCATGGCGGACAACAAAGAGGCGCAACGTCATGCCGGGAGCATAGAGCCACCACCGTCGGCCAGCGCCCCGAAATTTTCGCGTTTGACCGCCCGAGAGCGGGTCAAACGCGAGGAGAAAGACGGTTGGTGGGCAGATTTGGTCACTCTGGGTAGGGAAAACGACCTCATTACGTGGCATTTTGGCCAAAATGCTGGTAAAAATCGGGGCTATGTCTTCCCTCCCTCTGCGCGTCGTGGCGTTTGCTACCACGCTGATTTCGATGCTTTTGGTGGCGGCGCTTACCGCGCCAGTTGCCAGTGCGTACCCCGATCCCGACCCGAACGATCCGCGTCCGGTGATCTGGGGCGTAACCGATTCGGTGTTCCACGATGTCGCCAACTACGGCGCTCTCGATGCTCGGCTTCCCGACCATCGCCCCGTCATTCGTGGCTTCCCGGGAATGCACATTCGAGCCACGATCGGACTCCAGAACGACGGCACGCCGTTCCCGCCCGACGCTGGCGTCTTTGCCGCTCCGGGCCTGCACATCAACGAAGATGCGCTCCAACAAGACATCGTCATCATTGCCTTGGGCTACATGTTCTGGGACGACGATGCGGCCAAGGAAAATCGGTACGCCGGCTATATCGACACCTTGCTTGATGAGGTCGACCATGTGCGCCGCGTGATTTGGATTCGTCCTCGACTGATCGACGCTCCGGGCGCCGCAGGCTGCGCGCCGGGCACGGGCAAAACCTGTAACGACTACATGCGTACGGTGAACCGGTTGCTCGATGAGGCAGCGGCCGAACACCCCAACCTTGAACTGGTCGACTTCTCGGCATTGGCCGACGCCAACCCCGGATGGATTTCGCCCGACGGCATTCACCTCAACGGCCGCGACGACGACAGCGCTGGCGTAGCCGGGGTCGCCGACTGGATTGCCGGAATCATCAACGAGAGCCCGTTCCCTCCGGATCCCGACCCGGACCCTGACCCCGATCCGGATCCTGACCCCGACCCCGGTCCAGTTCCTGACCCAGATCCCGAACCGAAGCCCAAGGTGAACCGGAAGCCGGTTGGCAAGCTCGTGACGAGCAAGGCGGGTAAGAACAAGGTGAAGGTCACCGGCTTTGCCTTCGACCCCGACCACGACCGAGCGGTGCGAGTATTTATCACCGTCGACGGCGAGGTGGTCAAGAAGACCAAGGCACGGAAGGTCTTTGAGGGGCTCACCTCGGTGCGCCGCAACGCGAAGTCCGACAACCACGGCTTTGAGATCAAGTTCCCGAAGCCTGCGGAAAAAGGCAAGTACCGCGTGTGCTTGCTCGTGGGCTCAAAGCAGCTCAAACAAAACTGCAAGAACTTCAGAGTCCGCTAGCTAGCGACCCCCGCCCCGAAATTTTCGCAGTTCGTCCGCCCTGTGCGGTTCAACTGCAAAAGTTTCTAGAGATAGTCGAGGGGTAGGGCCGTCGTGGCCTTTATCGACTCCATGACGAATACGGTTCGGACGTCATAGAGATCGACCGCCTCGATAAGGCGCTTGTACAGCAGGTCGTACGCTTCGATCGACGGGACCATCACCCGCAAGATGTAGTCGATCTCGCCGCTGGTTCGGTACGCCTCGATGATCTCGGGGAAGTCGCTGATTGCTTGCTGGAAGCGGTTTAGCCAGGCGGCGGAGTGGTCGTTGGTGCGAATCTGCACCAGCGCCGAGACGCCAAGGTTCACCGCCGCCGGATCTACCAGGGCGACCTGGCCGATGATTACTCCCGATTTTTCGAGGTTCTGGATGCGTCGCCAGCACGGTGTTGGGGTGAGCCCGACCTCTTCGGCGATCTCGCGAGCCGACAAGCTGGCGTCCTGTTGCAGTAAACGCACAATTTCCCGATCAACTAAGTCCACAATAGAACAATAACGCTCATGATCGGGATTGTCAGCAAAAATGTTGCGCAATCGGTCTGGAACGGCACATTTTTGACGGGATACTTGCGCGTCAAAAGCTCTACCGTTGTTCCTATGGCAGTTACCACGTACTTCACCGCCCATCCCGAAAGCGAAGGCGAAACCTACTTTGAGCACTTCCGTGTGGCGATGGGCTTCTCGCGCAAGCTGATGAGCGCCGGAATGGCCGCGGCCGTGCACGCAATCCTGCCGAACTTTCACACCACGACCGCTAGCGAGCGGATTCACGTGTTGCATCACTGCCTCGAAACCGGCGACCGGTCGGCCATCATGGGCCGCGGCAAGCCGGCGATTTCGCCCTGCGCTGAGGAAACCCTGAAGGCCAGCTAACCGCCTCCGAAATTTTCGCGGCTGACCCGCTCACAGCGGGTTATACGCGATCAGAGCCGGGGTGTTCCTCGACTGCGGCCTTTATCGCGTCGACGACCAAGGCCATGTTGGCGCGGTGCTGTCCGACCCGCTGGATCACCACGGCGGCCTCCTTATCGGGCATCGAGTTGATTGCGGCCGTGATCCCCGATGGGCCCGGTCCAATCACCAACGAATAACGCAGCCGGGTCGCGCCCGCAATCGATTCGAGATCAAACCGCCACCGCGCACCGGGGTTGTCGGGGTCGGAGGTGACCCAACCGAAACTCGTGTTCTCTTCGTAGTGGCTAACGAAACAGTCGACATCCCATTCGCCGATCATCTCGTGCACGTTCGACCCGATGAACTTCGACCCCACCTGGGGTTCGACGTCGGGTTCGGCCCAGCGCGCACCAACAAACTCTTCGCTGTGGTCGGCGCCGAAGTTGATGTCGGACACGATCGGCCACACCGCCTTCGCTGGGGCTTTGATGTCGACCTCAACAACCGTTCCGGCACCATCGGCGAAGCATGGCGGGTTGCTTGGGCCGCGCTCGTAGGTGTGGCCATAGCGGTCGACGAACGAGATCTCCCGGGCCGGGTATCGCGGTGCCTGCTGAAATTCGGTGCCGATCGTCCACGCCACCGGAACCATGGCGATCTGGGTCATGCCCGCGGGGATACCCAGTAGCTCGGCGATGTCTTCATGGCGCTGCAACCCAGCGGTGGTCCATGAGGTACCGAGGCCCCGGGCCCGCAGCGCCACACAGAAGCTCCAGACCGACTGGATCACCGAGTCGAACAGGCCGGGCTGACCCGAACCGTCGTGCTGTCCAATGATGGTCGGGATCACGATGGCGGGAACTTCGGCGAAGTGCTCGGCGAGGTAGGCGGCCGACTTCATCGTTCGTTCGTTCGGGTGGCCGGTTCCGGCGGTTTTGTCACGGCCCTCGATCATGAACTGGCCCGCCGACTCCATGTACAGCTCGGCTAGGCGGGCCTTGCGCTTTGGGTCGCGCACGATGATCCAACGGCGGCTGCCCTGATTCCCGCCGGTGGGTGCCTGCTCGGCAATGTCGATGCAGTCATAGATCAGCTGATCGTCGACCGGCCGCTCCAGGTCGAGTCGTAACCGCACCGCTCGAGTGGTGGTGAGCGCATGATCGACCGAAGCAACATCAATGTCCATGCCGGCAGCTTCGCGCACTCATCGATCGAAAACGTAAATCCGAAGCAAGGCGGTGGATAGGGCGGCGTGGCACACTGGCTGGCGTGACGGTGTGGTTGGCAGTGCTTGCGGGGGCGAGCTTGGGGTACGTGCTCGAGCGGGGCGACTTCTGCTTCCACAGCACCTGGCGGGAAGTCTTCACCCGGGGTGGCGACCACACGTTGCTCAAGGCCTATCTCACCCTGCTCCTCGTCTCGACCCCGCTCGTGCAGTTGCTCGTGGGCTTTGGGGTGATCGACCCGTACATTGCCCCATTTGCTTGGGGCTCTGCGCTGGTCGGCGGGCTCGTCTTCGCCCTCGGTATGGTGGTCGCCCAAACCTGCGTGAGCGGCATGTTCTACAAACTCGGGCACGGCATGCTTGGCATGGTGGTGGCGCTAGCTGCCTGGGCCGTTGGCGATCTGCTGGCTTACCGCGGGCCGCTCAACGGGGTGCGAGAGTCGCTGCAAGACACGGTTGTTCACGGTGGCACCGGTGGAGGCGATCAGCACGTGTTGTTCGACTGGATCGATACACCGCTCAACTGGATCGTGGTGTTCATCGCCGTCCTCGCTATGGGGTTCCACCTCTGCATGGGCCCGGTGCGCAAGAGCGAGGACCGCGCCAAACTGCTCGATTGGAAACCGCTGGGTCTTGCGGCGGCCGGCGTGCTCAGCGCTGCGTGGCTGCTGGTTGCCATCAACGGCAACAACTACACGTTTGGCACGTCGGGGGTGCCAAGCCAGATCTCGCGCTGGGTGTCGGGTGACGACGTTGGAACGATGTGGATCCCGCTCGCTTTGGTGAGCCTTATCCCCGGAGCATTTCTGGCGGCGAAACGGTCCGGCACGTTGTGGGTCCGCGGCGAGAGTGGGGCCCGCTACGGGCAGCTCGGCGTTGGCGGGTTGCTGATGGGAATCGGTGCCGGGATCGCCGGTGGTTGCAACCTCGGACACTCGATGGTCGGTGTACCGCTGTTGTCGATGGGCAGCATCGCCACCACCATCGTCATCATCCTGGGTCTCGACATGTTCGTGAGAATCGCCAACAAAATCCCGAAAAGCCAATCCCCGAGCGACTACTAAGCAACCAGCGCGCATCGTGACTCAGAGTCAGGGGACACTGTCCCGTGACTCTGAGTCAGGGTTGAGTCAGGGTTTTGGCTTAGGCGACGGTTATTCCTACGGTGATGTCGCCGCCGGTTACTGCGCCGGTCAGGACGAAGGCGCCGTCGACCGCCGGCCCATAGGTGATGCTGGTGGCGAGGACTTGGTCGGCGACGTATTGCTCGTGCGCCTTCACGGCGTCGAGTACTTCGGCGGGGCCGTCGATGGTGAGGGCGATCCGGTCGCTGACCACCAGGTCGGCTTCCTTGCGAGCGTTCTGGATGAACCGCACGACGTCTCGGGCGACGCCTTCGGCTTCAAGCTCGGGGGTGAGCTCGGTGTCGAGCACCACTACAGCCTTGTTGTCGCGCAACGCGCCCGCCGTCACGTCGTCGGCCGAGTCGAGCACCATCTCGAAGTCGCCTTCTTCAAGGGTGTGTTCGCCAATGGCGATCGTGCCGTCTTCGTTCGACGACCAGTCGCCCGCCTTCGCGGCCTTGAAGACTTCCTGCACGGCGCCGCCGAGCTTAGGGCCGAGCGCTTTACCGTCGGGGCGCAGTGAGAAGGTCGCGTGAGCAGCGAGGTCGTCGGTGAACACGATGTTCTTGATGTTGACCTCGTCGCGGATGATGTCGGCAAACGGTTCGAGGGCTGCGGTGTCTTCGCCGGCAACGGTCAGCGAGCTGAGCGGCAAGCGGACTCGTAGGCCAGCATCTTCACGCAAGCGAAGCGCAGTCGACACCACGTCGCGGACCCGGTCCATCGAGGCCACCAGGTCCGGGTCGTTCGGGAGCGCATCGGCATCGGGCCAGTCGGCCAGGTGCACACTTTCGCCGCCGACCAGTCCACCGTAGATCTCTTCGGTGATCAGCGGCAGGAACGGCGCTGCGCAGCGAAGGAAGGTGGTGAGTGCGGTGTACAAGGTGTTGTACGCCGCCTGCTTGTCGGCCTCGGCGCTGTTGGAAGCTGGCGCCCAGAACCGGTCGCGAGATCGGCGGATGTACCAGTTGTTCAGCGCATCGATAAACCCAAAGAGGTGCTGGGTGGTGCCCGGCAGATCGTAGGCATCCATCGACGTGGTGGCGCCCTCGACCATCTGGCGAGTCTTGGCGAGGATGTACCGGTCGAGCACGTGCTCAGAGTCGGCGGACCATTCGGCGGTGTAGCCGTCGATGTTCGCGTACAGCGTGAAGAACGAATAGGCGTTCCAGATCGGCAACATGACCTGGCGGGTCACGTCGTCGATCGCCTGATCGGAGATCCGGGCGTCGCCGCCGCGCACGATGTTCGAGCTCATGAAGTACCAACGCAGAGCGTCGGCGCCTTGCTTGGAGAAGATCTCTTCCGGCTCGGTGTAGTTGCGGAGCTTCTTCGACAGCTTGGCGCCGTCGTCGGCCAACAAAATGCCGTGGCAGATGACGTTTTGGAACGACGGCTTGTCGAACAGGGCGCCCGCCATCACGTGCAGCGTGTAGAACCAGCCGCGGGTCTGGTTGATGTATTCGACGATGAAGTCGGCCGGGTAGTGGCCCTCGAACCATTCCTTGTTCTCGAATGGGTAGTGCACCTGGGCGAAGGGCATCGAGCCCGACTCGAACCAGCAGTCGAGGACCTCGGGAACGCGACGCATCATCGACTCGCCGGTCGGGTCGTCGGGGTTCGGGCGAACGAGTTCGTCAATGTAGGGGCGGTGCAGGTTGGTGGGCCGCACGCCGAAGTCGGCCTCGATCTCGTCGAGGCTGCCGTACACGTCGAGACGCGGGTACTCGGGGTTGTCGCTGCGCCAGACCGGGATCGGCGTACCCCAGAACCGGTTGCGGCTGATCGACCAGTCGCGGGCTCCTTCGAGCCACTTGCCGAACCGGCCGTCCTTCACGTTGTCGGGGATCCAGTTGATCTCTTGATTGAGCTCGACCAGACGGTCGCGGATGTCGGTGACCTTCACGTACCAGCTCGGAAGGGCGCGGTAGATGATCGGCTCGTCGGTGCGCCAGCAGTGGGGGTAGTTGTGCTCGTAGGTGGCGTCGCTGAACACCCGGCCTTGTTCCTTAAGGAACTTGATGATGTCGGGGTTGGCGTCGAACACGTTGCGGCCGGCGAAGTCGGTGACCTCGTCGGTGAAGCGGCCCTGATCGTTGACCGGTACCACCATGCCCATGCCGTTCTCCTCGGCGATGCGCTGATCGTCTTCGCCGAAGCCGGGGGCCGTGTGGACGATGCCCGAACCTTCGGCGGTGTCGACAAAGTCGCCGGCCATTACCTGGAAGGCGTTGAGATCGTCGCGGTCGGCGAAGTAGGGGAGCAGCGGGGCGTAGGTGCGGCCCACCAGCTCGGCACCCTTCACCGTGCTGTGCTGGGTGGCGTTCTCGAACTGGCTGGCGTACGAACCGAGCGTGGCTTCGCCAAGCACATGGAACACGCCGTCGAGTTCCATCACGGCGTAGTCGATGTCGGGGCCGACGATGAGGCCGAGGTTCGATGGCAAGGTCCACGGCGTGGTAGTCCAGGCCAACATGCGCATCGGGCCCGGGTCGCCATCGGCGGGGGTCAGATCGAAGCCGACGGTGACCGCCCGGTCTTGGCGAGGCCGGGTGGCATCGTCGAGCCGGATCTCAAAGTTGCTGAGTGGCGTCTCGGCCGCCCACGAGTAGGGCATCACCTTGTTGGCTTCGTAGATGAGGCCCTTGTCCCACAGCTGCTTAAACGCCCAGATCACCGACTCCATGTAGTCGATGTCCATGGTCTTGTAATCGTTCTCGAAGTCGACCCACCGGGCCTGGCGGGTAACGGTGGTTTCCCACTCTTCGGTGAACTGCTGCACCGATGTGCGGCACGCTTCGTTGAACTTCTCGATGCCGTACTCGGTGATGGCCACGCGGCCCGAAACGCCTAGCTGCTTTTCGGCTTCCATTTCGGCGGGCAGGCCGTGGCAGTCCCAACCAAAGCGCCGGTCGACCCGGTTGCCGCGCATGGTTTGGTAACGGGGTACGACGTCTTTCACATACCCGGTAAGCAGGTGGCCGTGGTGGGGGAGACCGTTGGCGAACGGCGGGCCGTCGTAGAACACGAACTCCTGGTCGGCGGGGCGACCCTCGATCGAGGCCGCAAAGGTTTCTTCGGTCGCCCACTTTTCAAGAATGCGGTGCTCGATCGCTGGAAAGTCGGGTTTGTCGACTGTTGGATACGGAGCTTCAGAGGGCGTACTCATAGCCCATCAGGCTACCGGTGCATCGCGGTCTCGTGGAACCAGTTTGGTGGTTTCGAAACCTGGTGTCTCAAATGGAGCCTTGGACCCCTTCGACTTCGACCCCCGCACCGTCCCGATCCGCCCGGCCTCGACGGTGGTGATCGTTCGCGATAGCCCCCGGTTTGAGGTGTTGTTGTGCCGCCGGCAACCCACGTCGGCCTTCGTGGCCAACATGCAGGTTTTCCCCGGTGGTGGGGTCGATGCCGCCGATGCCGACACGGCGCTGGCCCGCCCGGCCGAGTCGATCTACCCGGGCGGCCCCGAACTCGGCGCGGCGCGCCGGGCCGCGATTCGCGAGACCCACGAAGAAACCGGCGTGGTTCTACCCGATGATGCCGAACTGCCGGTTCTCGGTCGTTGGATCACCCCGCCGCTCGCCCCCCGGCGTTACGACACCGTGTTCTTTCTTGCGGCTCTTCCGGCCGGTCAAGAGCCGGTCGCCGATGGTGTTGAGGTGGTCGAATGCACGTGGTGGACCCCCGACGATGCCGTGACCGCGTGGGCGAACGACGAGATCGAGTTCGTCACCCCGACGCTTCGGATGATGATGTCGCTCAGCGGGTACGTCACCGCAGCCCAGGCCATTGTGGCGGTCGCGCAAGCTCAGCTGCCCGGCTACCGGGTGAGGGTCGACGACGAAACTGGCTGGCCGTGGTTGCCGGGCGACGACGCCTTCGAAGACCCCGGACTTCGGCGCACCTACGGCTGGGTCAGTATCTGACTAGCGACGACCAAGCGGTGGTTAGGTTGGGGCCGTGGATCAACGTGCGCAGATAACCCGGTGGCTATGGCGAGGCATCTCGCTGGCCTGGGTGGTGCTAGTCGTGACCGGCATCGTGTTGTTGTTCGTGTACCAACCGACCGCCGGTAGTGCGTGGGCTGACATCACCGGAGTGCAAGACGGGTCATCGTCCGGCTTGAGTAGTGGTCTGCAACAAGTCCACCGCATCGCCGCGTTGGCCGCCGTCTTGCTTCCCGCAGTGCTGGGGGTACTGAGTCTGTCGGGCAAGCGCAAGTGGCCAATCCTTCAGGCAGCTGGCGTGCTGGGGCTAGCCCTCCTCGGGTGGTTCAGCGGTCAGTTCCTGCCGTGGGATCAGCTCGCACTTTGGGCGGTCACCGTTGGGACCAACATGTCGGGCTTCGAGCCGGTGTTTAGCGACGACGTCAGGTTTGTGTTGATCGACGGAACCGAAATGACCACCCGGCAGATCCGAATCTGGCTCGGGGTGCACGTAGTGCTCGTGCCCCTTCTGGCGATCGCCGGCGCCGCGTTTGTGCAGAAGCGCGGTTCGGCCGTCGTTGACGACCGGCCGTCGTAAGCGACCAGCCAAACGCCGGTTTTGGCAACACACCGCTAGATTGACCTTCCGTAGTGGGCCTTGGGCGGTCAACTCTTCGGGGGTGTCCCAGTGGGACAGTTGCATCGCCTGTTTTCAAAGTCGTCGGCGTCGAGCCACCAACCGCTCGTCCCGGTGGTCGCCAACCTCATAAGCCAAGAAGGCCTCGGTGGTCTGGTGCTGCGGTTTGCCGCCTGCGGGTTAGGCCCGCAAGTCGAGTCATGGATTCAGCCCGGACCCAACCAACGGCTGTCGCCGCGTCAGCTGCGTACTGTTTTTTCTATCGAACAACTCGACGAGATCGCCGGAACCGCCGACCTCACGCCAAAGGCTGCCGAGCAGGGCTTGGCAACCTTGCTGCCTCGAGCGATTGACCGTTTGACCCCCAACGGCATGGTGCCACCGGCGGCGAACATTCGCCGTTCGCTCGGCCATCTCGACGGACTGATCCAGGCGTCCTAGGTCGTTCGAACCTTCCGCCTCGCCGCGACGCAAAACCATTACGGCGGTTCGCCGGTCGTCGATAGACCTCCATGGAATCGGAGGGAGCCTTTGTTGGAACACCGAGGCGCTCACGTCGCACCACGGCAGCGCTCGTCGGTCTGGCGGTAGTGGTTGCGCTGCTGGGCAGCGTGCTCGAGGTGGTTGGCGCTCAGGCAACCAGTACTTCTGACCCAGTCGCCGTGTCGCTGTTCGACACCGCATGGGACATGCCGTTTTGGGCCGAGCCGGCCGAGGTAGAGGCGTACTTCGATCACCTCCAGACCGCGGGGTTCGACGGCGTGTGGATTTCGCTCATGAACCACACGACCTTCGGTCGGGTCGGAGCGGTCTCACCCGTCTTTGACGCAACCCAGGCGACCCTCGATGCGTCGGGCGAGTTCGACCTCACCCCGGAGTACACCGAGCACGTGCTCGCCATTTTCGATGCGGCCAACCAACGTGGTCTCGACGTCGGTGTGGTTGCCATGTGGGGTGTGGGGCACTTGCACACCAACTCGCCAACGATGTGCGACGGCTTCAACGAAGGACCGCTTCATCGCGACAACGCCGAAGACTGGGGCCGCGACATCGCCACGGCGTTCGGTGACGAACCGGCGCTCGCCCACTGGATCCTGGGCGGCGACAACTTCTGTGCCCGAGACGAAGCCGACGAAGACGTCGAGATCTGGCGCAACATGGCCGCTGGTATCGACG
The DNA here is from genome assembly GCA_938038815.1 of uncultured Acidimicrobiales bacterium. GTDB lineage: Bacteria > Actinomycetota > Acidimicrobiia > Acidimicrobiales > SHLQ01 > CALLQB01. The sequence continues at coordinate 34,417 of CALHTF010000133.1, forward strand.
CCATCGACGGTGAACATCCGATCACGTTCCATACCGCCACCGGCGCAACGCGACAGTCGTGGTTTGCCGACGAACCATGGGTCGACTTCCTCGCCCCACAGACCGGCCACTGCACCCAAGCCACCACCACCCAGTTTCAACTGTCGGAGCTTGCCCGATTCAACAAGCCAGTTTTCGCCGCCGAGATGCGCTACGAAACGATCGATCCGCAGTTCTGCGGGCCAGATGAGGGTGGACTCGTTGGTGCTGAAGAAGTGGCCGAAGACGTCGAGGCCGCATTGGCCGCCGATGTTGACGCCATCGTGTTCGGCCATCACGAGCGCTGGCATTGGGGTATCGCCGCCGGCCACGGGGCGGTCGGTGACGGTTGGGCATCGGTGCAGGCGTCCTTTGGCGCCCCTGGTGAACGAGCGATGTTGCGACGGTTGGGTCGAGTGGCCGGTACCGAGCTCTCCGTGGTTGCGCGGGGCGCGAGCGGTCAAGAGCAGATGTCGGTCGAAGTTGATGGCTCGGTGATTGCGACCGAGACCGTTTCGACCGATCTCACCACCTATCGCTTCGAGGTTGAGCAGTCATCCCTCGAGCCACAACAGGTGCGCGTTCTGTTCATCAACGACAACGGCCAAGAGCGAGACCTGTTTATCGATGCGATGGCGATCGACGGCGTGCGGCACGAGACCGAAGCACCGACCACCGAGACCAAGGGCAGTTGGGACGGCGACTGCTTGGTCGGGTTCAAGGCCTCGCAGTGGTTGCACTGCAACGGGTATGCCCACTACGGCCAGTCATCAACGCCACCAACGACGATGACCCCGACCACCACGATGACCCCGACGACGACGCAGGCGCCAACGAACACCCACGAGCTGTCGGTTCGGGCTCGAGGAGTGAGCGGTACCGAACAACTGGCGATCGAGATCGCTGGCGACGTTGTCGAGTCGCTCAACCTCAGTCCGGCCATCGCGACCTACACATGGACGAGCGAGTCGCCGATCGACATCGCCGACCTTCGGTTGGTTTTCGCCAACGATGCCGGACTCGATCACGACGTGCGGGTCGACTACATCGAGATCGACGGCACCCGCTACGAGACCGAGGCCGCAACTACCGAATCCAAGGGCAGCTGGGCCAACGGCAACTGCGGGGTCGGATTTAAACGCTCGGAATGGCTGCACTGTGCTGGTTGGTTCACGTACGCCCAACCGCCAAGTGCCGAATCTCATGAGCTCGTGGTGGTAGCCCAGGGCCTTTCGGGTACCGAGTTCATGCGCGTCGACGTTGCCGGGACGACCCAACTACAGACGGTGGTGCGCAGCACCGCCGACCGCTTTGTGGTGATGTCGTCGTCGCCGATTGAACCGTCCGATGTTGTGGTGAGGTTTGTGAACGACAACGGGGTTGAACGGGATCTGCGGATCGACCGGATCGAGATCGATGGGGTCCGGTTCGAGACCGAAGCGCCCACTACCGAAACGTTGGGCAGTTGGGCCGACGGCTCATGTGCAGCCGGATTCAAACGTTCCGAGTGGCTCCATTGCAACGGTTACGCCCGCTACGCCCGCTAGCAAGCAGCAATGACGAGCCCCCGAAAGGTGTTCGAAGGGACACTAATTTTGGTGAAACGTTAAGGAAGTGCTTACGCCGCCGACAGGACGGTTATGGCAAGAATCCGTGCAACCTGTTCTGACTGTGGCGACATCGAACTCGATCCGCCCGAGCTTCATGCTCGGGTCTGCGTCGACAACGGTTCGGCCGCCTACCGGTTCTGCTGCCCGGAATGCCAGATGGTTTCCATCAAAGACAGCGACCCCCGCACGGTCGACATGCTGGCGAGTGCCGGCGTGCCGGTTGAAGAGTGGGCCCTACCGGCCGAACTCGACGAGAAGCACGGCGGTCAGCGGATCAACCACGATGACATCATCTCGTTTCACGAGTTGCTCGGCGATGACGAAGCGCTGGCCGACGAACTCCGCAAGCTGGTCGGCAACAAGTAGGACGCCTGGCCGTCGCTAGGGCATGGGCAGCCGTTCGGCTTTACGGCCCTGCTGAACGCCGAACCAGCACAACCCGAGGAACACCAGCTCGCTCAAGTACGTGGCGGCCACCGCTCCTTTCCAGGTGTAGTCGGGAATCAGCACAATGTTGAGCACCACGTTCAGTACGGCGGTGACGAGCTGCACTTTGCTTCGGTACCCTTGGCGCCCCGATCCGCTCAGTACGTCGCCGATATTGATCTGCATTCCTCGCAGGATGGGGTACACCGCGAGGGCGAGTACTACCGGTACGACGCCGTCGAATTCGCCGCCGAGCACGAACCCCATGACCGGGCTGAGAAGCACGGCGAGGATCGCGCCGCCAACGGTTGCGCCGAAGACCCGTTTGCGAAGTTCGCGCGAGTAGCGGTAAGCCGACTCGATGCCGTCGGCGCCCCGGCGGAAGAACTCGGGGTACGCGGCCGAGAAGATCGACATGGCGGGCAACAACGAATAGGTGATGAGCCGGACACCGGCGCCGTACAGGCCTGCGTCGTCATCGAATCCGGCTCGAAGCAGCATGGTCTTGTCGACGTTGGTCTGCACGGTTTGTGCGGCGTCGCCGAGGGCAAACCGCGACCCTTCTTGGGCGGCGGGGATCAGTTCGCGGCGCTTCAATTTTGGTCCGCCCTGCACCGTGCGAAGCCAGATGCCGCTGCCGAACGCGGTGACGGCCATGCTGGCGAGCATCATCGTGGCGAGCACTCGCAGATCGGTGCTACCGCTGAGCCAAAAGATCAAAGCCATAGCGGCGCGAGCTGCCGAGTCGGCGATATGGACCGCCGCAAGCTCGGGGTATTTGTCGAGCGCCGCGCAGGCGCGGGCGTGATTGTGCATGATGCCGGTCGACAAAAACTCGACGCCACCGAACAAGGCGATGACGCCTAGGTCGCGGCCCGGAAGTATGACCGTAGCCAGCGCAATAGTGATCAGATACAGCGCCAGGCCAACCGTAAAGGTCGTGCCGAGGGTGGCGCCCCAGGCTTCGCGCAGTTCGGAATGCTCGCGAGATACCCGTTTGATGAGCACCTCGCCGGTGCCCAACGAAGCCATCGGGGCGAGCAAGCCGACGTACGCAACGATGCCGATGTACACACCGAACCCATCGGTGTTGAGGGCGCGGCCGGTCGCAATGATCGTGATCGAAGCCAAAAGGGCTCGACCACCCAGGCCAACCAAGCTCCACGCCGAACGACGACGCTCAGGGGCGCCGCCGTTTAGGGTGTCTCGAGCCTGCTGGCGCATTGCCGCGACTCTGCTCATGTATGGGGCGCTCTCCGGGGGACGAGTGGCGACTCGATTGAGTCGCCGTCATCGTAGCTAAACGAGCGCTGGCTCGTTGTCGGCGTTTTGTTCAGGTTCGATGTCGATGAGTTGGTCGCGATCTCGTTCGTAGTTCCGCCAGAGGGCGGCGGCCACGGTGGCGATCGCAAGCGGGATGAGGACCCGCGGGAACTTCAGAACCTTGTCGACCAGATCAGAGATCGAGGTCTCGGTGTCGAAGATTCGCTCGAAGGCCCAGACCGCAGCGACGAGCGCCATGAGGATCGAGCCGCCCTTCATGAAGTTTTCGTACATGCGAGTGCGGCGGAGCAAGAACAACAGCGGGAACACCATCAAGATGATGACCGCCTGGCCAATCTCGACGCCGATGTTAAAGCCGAGCAGCGACCAGACCTTGCGGCCCTTGTCGAGGCCGAGCCCTTCGAGCAGGCCGGCAAAGCCCAGGCCGTGGAACAAACCAAAGCCAAAGGCGATGAGCCATTCCTTCTCCCGGAACACCGGCCGCAGGTTGTGCAATGCCGCAACCACGATCGAGATGGCGATCAGCGCCTCGACCGGGCGGCCGGGGAGGTCAAAGATACCGAGGCCGGCGAGCGACAGGGTGATCGAGTGAGCGATGGTGAACATCGTGGCGATCTTGAGGACTTTCCAGAGGCTGTCCTTCAGGCTCGGTGCCGGGGTCCACGACCCTTCACCATCAGAACCGTTGCGGAACACCATGACCGACGGGAGTACAAGAACCAACACGAACAAGATGTGGTCGGAGCCGATTTCGATGTGCTCGATACCGAGGTCGATCGTGCCCCAGAGGCCGGCGAAGAACGACGGCGCTTCGATGGTTACCTCTTGGACGGTGTTCCCTTCGCTAAAGATCTTGAGGGCATTCGCATCGGTACGGAGGGCTTCGCCTTCGTTGGCGAATATGCCTCCTTCCCAGTAGCTCGAGATCAGAACAAACGCCTTGTTGCTGGGCTTTTCCTCAAAGAACACGTCGAGGTCGACGTCCCACGCTCGTGGTACCTCGGCGAAGTTCTCGTCGACCTCAAAGTTGAGCTGAGCGAACGTGCCGCTCTCGGTAGCGAGTACCGAGATATCGGTGAACGAGTAGTCCCAGTCGGCGCCGCCGTTGTTAAACGTCATGTGCTGAGCGGCGTACTCCTCGATCGTTGACTGGGCGGCTGCCAGTTGGTCCTCGGCGAGGTCGGTATCGACTTCGCCCTCGTTGCCTTCGACGATGTCGAATCCGAGGACCTCGTTGAGATCGTTGGTACGCATCTCGAGCCGACCTTCGATGCCATCTTGCAAGATGTCGAAGTAGAGGTAGCTCTCGTTGATGGCGTGTGCGTTGGCATGCGGGGCAATCGCCAGCATCGCCATAAGCGCAGTGGCCAGAACGAGGGCCGCCTTTTTGAGGAGTAGTGGTTTCTTCATGTCAGAGCTTCTCTGGTCTTTGGGTTGGATGGTTTCGGTGTTCTGGGCGCTCAGCCGAGGCCCAATTGATGGGCCACAACGTTGCGTTGGATATCGGAGGTGCCGCCATAGACGACGCCTCCGGCGACATTGCGGAGGTCTTGCTCGACCCCGTACTCGGTTACGTAGCCGCGGGCTCCGTGGGTGAGAATCGCGTCGACCGATGAGTCGATCGACGCCTCGCTGGCCTGAATTTTGGCGAGGGCGGCGGTTTCCATCGACGGTTGACCCGCCTGGTCGAGCGCAGCAGCCTTATAAAGAAGAAGCCGCGAGTTCTCGTGGCGGAGCTTCATGTTGGCGATGCGATGGCTCACCGCCTGAAAATCACCGATTGGCTTGCCAAATTGCTGACGTTCGCGAGCAAAGGCAACGGCGTCGTCGAGTTGGCGTTCCATCGATCCGATCTGGGCGGCGAGCACAAACGCTCGTTCGGCTTCCATCGCCGAGGAGAAGATCGACGCGCCTGCGCCTTCGGGCCCAACCCGGTTGCTGGCTGGTACCACGCAGTTGTCGAAGGTGAGGTCGGCGAACGGGGTGGTGCGCAGGCCCATCTTGGGTCGGTTTTCGCCTACCACCAGGCCGGGGGTGTCGGCGTCGACCAGGAAGGTAGTGACCCCCCACGACCCAAGCGCGGGGTCCTTGGTGGCGAACACGATGAAGACGTCGGCTTCGGGCGCCATGGTTACGTAGGCCTTGGTGCCGTTGAGCACGTAGGTCTCATCGTCGCCGGGCGCATAGGTCGTGCCCATAGAGAAGGTGTCCGAGCCCGACTCAGTTTCGGTGATGGTGAAGGCGCCCTTCAGGTCGCCAGATACCAGGCCGGGGAGGTACCTGGCCTTTTGGTCGTCGTCGCCGAACCGTTCGATGATCGGCTGCATGGTCCAAACCTGACAGGCGAGCGCAAAGTTGAGGCCTGCGTCGTTGCCGGAGTAGCCCAGTGCTTCGAACCACAACAAGGCGCTGACCACGTCGAGGCCGAGGCCGCCGTATTCGGGCGAGACACGCAGTTTCAACACGTCGGCGTCGACGGCCCGGTCCCAGCCGTCGGACCAGAAGGTGCAGCTTGCATCTCGTTCGGCGAGATCGTCGCTCACCATGTTCTCGTCCGCCCATGCCATTGCTTTGGCTTTGAGAGGGTGACGCAGATCGACCATTGCTTCGAGCGCGCTCGGGGCGTCGACCGCCACAGCGATGCTGGCCGAGTTAGGGTTCGAGTTGTTCATGCGCAATGCATCCATACGTTCGCTGCGGTCGTAAGGGGGGATGTGGTGCGAAATCGCACGAGTGGCCAGTGTGGCTCACTTTTGTACTGAACACCACTCATAGTAGTCAGTTCTCCTTGTTCGATCACTCTGTGTGAGGTTACGCTAGCCATACCTATGACTTCTTCGTCCGCTAGGGCTTCGTTGGATGCACGTTCCACCGAAACGTTCCCGCACCTCGACACCGCATACCTACTGTCGCACCTGCTCCCCGCTAGTGCGTCGCGCTTTGGCGATCGACCTGCGGTGCGGTGCCTCGGAGAAGAGTTGAGCTACGTCGAGTTCGACCAACGGGTTGGCCAACTAGCAGCCGCCTTGGTCGAAGCAGGAGTCGAGCGCGGCGACCGAGTTGGACTGCACGTTCACAAGTCGCTCGAGAGCATCGTGGGTATCCACGGCATCTTGCGGGCCGGAGCGGCGTACGTGCCGCTCGACCCGCTCGCCCCTCCGGCGCTGCTCCACACGATCGTGAATGACTGTGGCATCGAGGTTTTGGTAACCCACGATCTGCGTCGGTCGACCGCGGCGATCATCGCCGAAGACTGCGACCTCACCCATGTGGTTGGTCTGTCCGAGCCGCTGGCTCACACGCCGACCACATCGTGGGATCAGGTTGGCGCCCGCACCCCGATCGATCCGGTGCCCGTTCTGGCCGACGACCTTGCTTATGTGATGTACACGTCGGGCTCGACCGGCGAACCCAAAGGGATCATGCACACCCATCGCAGCGGGATGGCGTTTACCCGATTGTCGGCGGCGCATTTCGCGCTGAACCACCATGACCGGCTCGCCAACTTCGCACCGCTGCATTTCGACATCTCGCTACTCGAGATGTTCACCGGCCCAGCGGTGGGGGCGTGCGTGGTCATCTTGACCGAGCCATACCTGCGAATGCCCGCCAGCCTGGCCGCCCACCTCGCCGACGAGCAGTGCACGGTTACCTACACCGTGCCCTCGACCTACCAGCAGCTGTTGCAGCGCGGCGGACTAGAAGGCCACGACTTCTCGAGTTTGCGCCTGGTGCTCTTTGGCGGCGAGCTCTTTCCACCCGCCCGAGCAGCCGAGCTGATGCAGCACACACCCAACGCAACGTTGGTCAACGTGTACGGCCCAGCCGAAGTAAACGCCTGCACGCTGTACTTCTTCGACACAACTCCCGACCCCGACGTCCAGATCCCGATCGGTGTTGCCTGGGGCGACACCGAAACCCGAGTGGTCGGCCCCGACGGCCGGCCGGTGCAAGACGGAGCGACCGGCGAACTGGTGGTCCGAACCGCCACGATGATGCAGGGATATTGGAATCGCCCCGACCTCGACGCCGCGTCGTTCGATCAGGCCATCGCGCCCGGCGGACGCACCGAGCGCTGGTACCGAACCGGCGACCTGGTCGACCGAGCCGATGACGGCACCTTGACCTTCCTTGGGCGGCGTGACCACCAAGTAAAGGTGCGAGGCCATCGACTCGAACTCGAATCGGTCGAAGCCGTGCTGGGCGACATCCCAAAGATCGAACAAGCCGTCGTTGGGTTGCGGCCCGGCGTCACCAACGGCGACGACGAACTTGTGGCTGCAGTTATCGCGGCCCCCGAGGTCGACATCGACAGCGGCGAGGTTCGGCGCTTGCTGGCCGAACACCTTCCGACCTATGCCGTCCCAGCCGAAATCCTTGTCGTTACCGAAATGCCCCGGACCCCAAGCGGAAAAATTGATCGTCGATCAGTGCGCGACAACCTCAAGTCGTCGAGCGGGCTCGACGATCAAGCACGAACAGAATCAAGCGGAGAAACACCATGACAGGACCAACACTCGATGCTCTAGGGGAGCGGTTGATGTCCTTCATCAACAGTGAAGTTTCGACGGCGCCAACGCCGATCGAGCTCGAGACCGACCTGCTGCTCACCGGGGCGGTCGATTCGCTCGGTGTCGTTCGGATAACCCAATGGCTCGAAGACGAATGTGGCCTCGGTGTCGATCCGCTCGACGTCACCCTCGAGAACTTTCAGACCGTTGATCGCATGGTCAGCTACGTGAAGCAAAAAGTCGAAACATCAGGCGCCTGAACTTGAACGAGCAAGTTGTTGGGCTGACGCCCCGCTATGAACTTTCGCGCACCCAGGAGCTGATCTGGGCAGGGGAACGGTTGCACCCTGGCGCGCCGATTGCCAGCATGCCGAACATCTCGGAGTTCGTCGGGTCGGTCGACGCTGAACGGTTCGTCGAGGCGGTCGATACTGCGGTGCGGGCCCATGGGGCGTTGCGGACCGTCTTTGCCGACGCCGCCGGAGTGCCGCACCCGCGAATCCTCGACACGCCCCCGATGGCCACCGAGGTCATCGAGATCGAACCTTCCGAGGTCGACACATGGCTCCACAACCGGCTGACCACTCCCCTCGACGTGGGGACATCGTGTTACGACTCGGTTCTCGTGCGTTCTGGCGACACCTGGCGATGGTTGATGAACATCCATCACCTGGTAACCGATGCAACGTCGTCAGCGATCGTCTTTCAATCGGTCGCGGCTGCGTACCATGGACGCGAGGTCGCCCCATCGTCGTTCGCCGATCACCAGCTTGCCCTGGCAGAGAAGCGAACCGAAGCCCGCTGGTTGAAGGCCGCCGATCATTGGAGCGGCCAGGCCAACCTGGCGCCGCGCCAGCCATCGTTGTACCGGCCCGCAGGAGCGCCGACGACCGACGCAACTCGGGTCGACGTGGCGCTGGGCGACGAGGACCGGACTCGGTTGCGGTCGTTGCTGAGTGGCGAGTTCAAATCGTTGAGCGACGACCTTTCGCTGGCCGCCGTTTTGGCATCGGTTACTGCGGCGTATCGCTACCGGCTCACCGGTGAACGGTCGACGGTTCTGGGCTTGCCAATTCACAACCGCGACCGCGGTTCTGTCGGAGTCGTTGGTCCGCTGATCGAATTGTTCCCGATGACGGTGTCGCTCGACGCCGAAGATTCGTTCCGCAATCTTCACAAAAAGTCGCTCAAGGCGATCTTCGATGTGCTCGGCCACGCGCAACCAAACACGAGTCCGCCGCAATCGTTCGACGTGGTTCTCAACGT
>CALHTF010000134.1 GCA_938038815.1 uncultured Acidimicrobiales bacterium
GCCACTGGCCCCTCGGTCGCGTTCGACTTCAGCGCCCTACTCCCCGACGGCGACTACACCGCCAACTTCTTCGCCATCGACACCGCCGGCAAGAAGACCCCCCAACCAAGACCAAGCGTAAAGTTCACCGTCAACTAACCCCCACCCCCGAACTGGCCCGCTCCCAGGTACCTATGGGTACAAGTTCTGTCCCCAGTTCACCGCGCAGACCGAACTGGCCCGCGTTCGGGTACCTATAGGTACGCGAATCTTCCCCAGTTCGACCTCAGGGGGCAATGTCACACCCCCACGATGTACTGAAAGAATGCGAAGTTCTTCTTGTGGATCAACCTGGGCTGCGACGCGGAAAGCCGCCCGACAGCAACAATCGCTCGTTACCCGTCAGCAATTGACAGGCATCGGTTGGACCGCGGGTGGGTTACGACGTGCATCTGAGTCGGGACAGCTTGAACAGCTGACTCGCCAAGTGTTTCGAATTGGCGGCGCTTCACCTAGTCCGACGCAGCGAGCCCTTATCGCCACCTTCACGATCGGGCCCGACGCTGCAATCTCGCACGGAAGTGCAGCCGCACTTTGGGACGTCCCTGGATTCCGATTCGAACCGATCGACGTCACGACGACTCGCGATCAGCGCTGCGGAGTTGGTACTGGTATCCAACTCCATCGACCCCGATTCGACGTTGGTCCTCTCACATTGTTGAGCTCGATGGCGTCCCACTTCTGACCCCGATCGCCACGGTGTGGAGCTTGGCCACGTCGGGAAGAATTCACCCAAAGAAACTTGAGCGCACCATCGACAATTTGTGGGCGCGGCGTTTGGTAACGGGCCAAACACTCGCTGAGTCGGTCAGCGTCTTTGGCAAGCGCGGTCGACGAGGCACCGTCTTGATTCGCGAACTTTCCGAAGCGCGACCTCCCGAGTACGTCGCTCCAGAATCTGGCCTGGAAGCGCGCTTCATCGAGCTTGCAAAGAAGAACCGGCTTGGACAGTTCGAGCGACAACGCAACGTGGGTGGTGCCGGCTGGCTCGGTCGTGTCGACTTCGTAAATGAGCGGCACCGAATCATCGTTCAGATCGACGGCGATCGCTACCATTCGGCGCTTATCGACAAACGAGCCGACCAAGCCCAAACCGAAGCACTTGAAGCTGCGGGTTGGAGAGTCTTCCGTTTTGATGAATGGGCCATGTGGCAACAGCCGAAGCTGATCGTCACCAAGCTTCGCCGAGTCATCCGCCCCCTCTAAACACCTCGCCCAACGAACTGGGGAGGAAAGTTGTACCTATAGGTACGAGTTCTGTCCCCAGTTCGGGGGGGTCGGGGGGTTTGGGGAAAACTGGCGAGGACCCTGTCCTTTGACAGGGTCCTCGCTTATTGCTTTTGGCTGCTTGGTACAGCCGACTGATTGCTCAGCTTGATGTTCTGCCTACCGCAGATTTACATCATGCCGCCCATGCCACCCATTGGGTCGCCGCCCATCGGCATGCCGGCTCCGGCTTCCTCGGGCTTGTCAGCGATAAGCACCTCAGTGGTGAGGAGCAAGCTGGCGATCGACGCTGCGTTCTGCAGTGCCGCACGGGTCACCTTGGCCGGGTCGATGACGCCAGCCTTGATGAGGTCGACAATCTCACCGGTCGAGGCGTTGAGGCCGTGTGAGCCCTTGGCGCTTTCGACTTCGCGGACCATAACGGCGCCTTCGAGACCAGCGTTGTCGGCGATAAGCCGGGCTGGGGCCTCGAGTGCGTTGAATACGATCTGCGCACCGGTGCTCTCGTCACCCTTGAGCTTCTTGATGACCTTGGCTACGTCTTCACGTGCACGAAGCAGCGCGGTACCGCCACCGGCGACCACACCTTCTTCGATCGCGGCACGAGTCGCCGAGAGCGCATCTTCGATGCGGTGCTTCTTCTCTTTGAGCTCTACCTCGGTTGCTGCACCAACCTGCACAACGGCAACGCCGCCGGCGAGCTTGGCCAAGCGCTCTTGAAGCTTTTCGCGGTCCCAGTCCGAGTCGGTGTTTTCGATCTCGGCCCGGATCTGAGCAACACGTCCAGCAACGTCGGCCTTCTTGCCTGCACCTTCGATGATGGTGGTGTTGTCCTTGGTGATAATGACCTTGCGGGCGCTACCGAGCATGTCGAGCTCGACGTTGTCGAGCTTGAGGCCAACCTCTTCAGCGATGACCTGGCCACCGGTGAGGATCGCCATGTCCTGAAGCATTGCCTTGCGGCGCTCGCCAAAGCCAGGGGCCTTGACCGCTACCGACGAGAACGTGCCACGGATCTTGTTGACCACGAGGGTGGCGAGTGCTTCGCCCTCGACATCTTCGGCCAGGATCAACAGCGGCTTGCCCGACTGCATAACCTTTTCGAGGACGGGGAGCATGTCTTGGACCGAGCTGATCTTGCCCTGGTTGAACAAGATGTAGGGCTCGTCGATGACGCACTCTTGACGCTCAGCGTCGGAGACGAAGTAGGGCGAAAGGAAGCCCTTGTCGAACTGCATACCCTCGACGAAGTCGAGGTCCATACCGAAGGTGTTCGACTCTTCAACGGTTACCACGCCGTCTTTGCCGACCTTGTCGATGGCGTCGGCGATGACCTTGCCAATCGACTCATCGGCAGCCGAGATCGACGCAACGCTGGCGATCTGGGCCTTCGACGAAGCGACCGGAACCGCCTGAGCGAGGACCGAGTCAACAGCGGCTTGGGTTGCTGCTTCGATGCCGCGCTTGAGGCCCATTGGGTTGGCGCCGGCTGCGACGTTGCGCAGACCTTCGCGTACCAGTGCCTGAGCAAGAACGGTTGCGGTGGTGGTTCCGTCGCCCGCGACGTCGTTGGTCTTGGTTGCGACCTCTTTGACGAGCTGGGCGCCCATGTTTTCGTAGGGGTCTTCGAGCTCGATCTCGCGAGCGATCGAAACACCATCGTTGGTGATGGTCGGTGCGCCGAACTTCTTGTCGAGGACAACGTTACGGCCCTTTGGACCGATGGTTACCTTGACGGCGTCGGCGAGTTTGTTCACGCCGGCTTCGAGGCCGCGCCGCGCCTCTTCATTGAACTTTAGAATCTTTGCCATGTATGTGGTTCCTTACTTTACGATCGCGAGCACGTCGCGGGCGTTGAGGATGAGCAGGTCTTCGCCGCCCGAGCTGATCTCGGTGCCGCCGTACTTGCTATAAACGACGGTGTCGCCCTTGGCAACGTCCATCGGGATGAGTTCTCCCGTTTCGGATCGTCGACCAGGACCAACGGCTAGGACTTCACCCTGCTGGGGCTTTTCCTTAGCTGAGTCCGGGATGACAAGACCGCTAGCGGTGGTCTCTTCGGATTCTGCGGGCCGCACAACAATGCGGTCGTCAAGTGGTTGTAGGTTCATGTACTCGCCTCCAGTGGCGGTTAGCACTCTCAATTAGCGAGTGCTAACACTACGAAACGCGGTGGCCTTCGTGCAACGCCAGCGAAGGAAATCTTCCAGACCACCTGGGATTTCGAAAAAGCTGAAAACTATTCGGGCCGATCGACTTACAAATGGCAACGTTTTGCCGTTGGGAACGCCATGGCGTTCCGGCGATCACGATCGGCAAACCGACCGTACAACCAAAAGCCCCTCGCTGTCGCGCTCGTAACCCTGGTGATAATGAGCGTGCTCGGCTTCGTACCTCTTCGTGGGGTACCGGTCGATTTCGCCGACGCTGATCGCAACTTCGCCCTGCGGTTTGAGGACACCGTCACCGGCGACATCATCATGGCAGCCAACACCTTGATGACGTGTCAGGCCACGGCAGCGAACTGTGCCGACGCCCAAAGTGGAGCGTCGGGAACTGCGTACGACAACGGAAGCTTCGGGACGCTAGAACTCGTCGACGTCGACCCAACGGTTCACCCCTTCGACAACTCCTCTTCGGCGACCCTGAATGTCCCGGCGGGCGGCACCGTGCTCTTCGCCGGTCTGTACTGGGGAGGCTACGAAACCGACGCCGCTCGATCGTCCGTCGAGTTCCGAGCGCCAGGCGCGGCTTACGTAACCAAGACCGACACCGATGGCGTCGATACCGCAGGCAATGGCTGGCCGTACTCCGGGTTCGCCGATGTGACCTCAGAGGTCCAGGCGGCTGGCAACGGTGTGTACACGGTGGCCAACGTCGCCGCCCGTACGTGGGCGGGAACCCATGCGGGTTGGTCGCTGGTCGTCGCCTATGAGGATCCCAACGAGCCGTTCCGGAACCTCACCGTGTTCGATGGCTTCCAGACCGTCAATCAAAACTCGCCGGTCGATATTCCGATCAGCGGATTCATCGCCCCACCCACCGGACCGGTCACCGGCTCGGTCGGCTTTGTTACCTACGAGGGCGACAACGGCATCACCGGCGACTACGCCGAGCTCAACGGCACGCGCCTGAGCGACGCCGAGAACCCCCAGGGCAACTTCTTCAACTCGACGATCAGCGATGGCGGCGTCGTGAGCCCGGGTCGCGACCCGTCTTATGCCGACCAGTTTGGTTTCGACGCGACCATTACCGACACGGTCGGGGTCATTCCGGCCGGATCGACGTCGGCGACCGTTTCGCTCCGCTCGACCGGCGACTGGTATTACCCGGCCGTTGTCACCGCCGCCATCGATGTCTACGTGCCGAACTTGGTGCTTGACCTCGACAAGACGGTCACCGACAGCACGGGCGGGGCAACCGTGCCGGGCGACATTCTTACCTACGAAATCTCGTTCTCGAACCAGGGTGATGACCCAGCGCTTGAAACGACGTTGACCGACGCGATTCCCACCGGCGCCACCTACGTGCCTGGCTCGGGAACGATCCTCTCGGGCGACAATGTCGGATCCGCCAATGTCAGCTTCGACGCGGCGAATAACCAAGTTGTGGCGTACTTGGGCACCGGCGCGACTCCCACCGCGGGCGGCAAGGTTTTGCCGTTTACCGAATCGGGCACCGTCTACACCCTTCAGTTCCAAGTCGAAGTCGACCCCGGCACCGAAGGCACCTCGATCGACAACACCGCCACGCTCGACTACATCGCCGAAACCATCGGCGATGCGTTTAATGCCGACACAAACGTAGTCTCGAACCCGGTGGTTGCTAGTGCCGACTACGGACTCACCTCCAAGACCGACGACGTCGATCCGGTGAACGCTGGCGAATCCTTCACCTACACGATTGAAGCGTTCAACAACGGCCCGTCTGATGCCGAGGATGTCGAGATCACCGACGACCTTCCGGCCGGTTTCCTCTTTGACGCCACGGGCAGCGATGGTCGATGCACCGCGGTTGGCCAACTCGTAACCTGCGACCTCGGCACAATGGCGAACGGCTCGACCGACCAGGTCGATATCGCGGTCGATGTCGATCCGACGACCGCCGCCACCACCTACACAAACGAGGCGTCGATCGACGCCAGCACCGGCGATACCACCATCGCCGACAACACGGCCAGCGAAACCACCGAAGTACAGCGCCTAGTCGACCTCACTACCACCAAGGCAGCGACACCGAGCCCCCTCATTCCGGTGGACGACGCAGTGGCCGGTGGGCAGGTCTCCTACGAAGTCACCATCACCAACAACGGTCCTTCGACGGCGCTCAATGCCCAACTTGTCGACTCGCTCCCCGCTGGCGTTTCCGTCGTTTCGATGTCGGACCCAGCATGCGGCACGACCCCGGGCACAATCACCTGTACGTGGGCTTCGCTCGCCATGGGCGCCACCAACACGGTCACCATTCTGGTCGAGGTTCCTCCGACCGCCGGCGTCACGTCGACCATCTTGTCGAACACCGCAACCGTCAGCTCCGACGATCCGGAAGATCCGGCCGGCGCGTCGAACACGGCAACGGTCCAGACCGACATTGCTCGCCGAGCCGACCTCGCCACCACCAAGACCGCCCAGGGCACTGCGGTTGCCGGCGAGCCACTCCTGTATGAGCTCACGGTCGAAAACCTCGGCGAGTCAAACGCCACCTCGGTCACCGTCACCGACACACTTCCGGCCGGCGTTACCTTCAACAGCGGTTTGAGTTCGTCGGCCTGTGTGGTGAGCGGAACCGACATCGAATGTTCGATCGCCCAAATCGATGTGCTCGATAGCGCATCGTTCACCGTTGCGGTCGACCTGCCATCGTCGCTCGCCGATGGCGTGGTGCTCACCAATACCGCGGTTGCCGACGCTGCCGAGGACGACCCCGACCTGACCAACAACGAAGCCACCGACCTCTCGACCGTTGAGCGAGAGGCCGATGTTTCGATCATGAAGTCCGGTACCCCCGACCCTGCGGTCGGCGGCGCCAACGTCACCTACACCCTCGAAGTCACCAACAACGGTCCGTCCGACGCGTCGGGCGTCACGGTCACCGACACGCTCCCAGCCGGACTCACGCTCGTGTCGGCAGCTGGATGTACCGGCACGACGGCGCTGACGTGCACCATCGGCAACTTGGCTGACGGCGCATCGACCACCATCACGGTGGTCGCTACCGTTTCACCGACGATCGTCGACGGCACCTCGTTGGTCAACGACGCGGCGGTGACCGCCAACGAAACCGACCCCGACCCCGCCGACAACACCTCAGCGGTCACCCTCACCGCCGAACGCAAGACCACACTCGAAATCGTCAAGTCCGAGACCGCTGGCTTTGCCGACCCCGTACCCGCCGGGTCACAGATCTCGTGGGACATCGTGGTCACCAACGCCGGGACAGCAACCGACGACAATGTCACCGTCACCGACGACCTCTCGGCCTTTCCGTTGAGCAACCTTGCCGTCACCGGCCCTGGTTGTTCGATCGCCACCGATGTTGTTTCGTGCTCGATCGGAACGATGGTCTCCGGCCAGAGCGAAACCATCACCGTTACTGGTGATATCGATACCGATGCAGCTGACGGCACCGTCATGACCAACCAAGCGACGGCCGACGGCGACTTCTCCGACCCGGCGACCGGCACGGAAGAGACCACGATCGACCTGCTCGCCGATCTGACGTTGGCCAAGACCGGCCCGGCCACCGTCGTCGCCGGCGAAGACGCCACCTGGGTCGTGACCGTGACCAACGATGGCCCGGGTCAGGCCAACGCGGTCGAGATCACCGACATCATGCCCGCCGAGGCGGCCTTCCAGTCGGCGACGGTCACCACCGGGTCGGCAACCTGTACACCCGCAAGTGGCACCGTCACCTGTACCACCGCCTCCATGGCACCGGGCGACACGATCGTCATCGAGGTCGTTGGATCGATCGCTCGGACCACCGATGACGGCGAGCCCATCTCCAACGCCGCATCGGTCACCTCGACCACCGACGACCCGGATACCACCAACAACGACGAAACGGTCAACTCAACCGTTGTCCGCGAGGCCGACCTTGCGATCACGAAATCGACCGTCAGCACCCCGATCGTCGCCGGCGAGCAGGTTACCTACGCGCTCACCGCCACCAACGTTGGGCCCTCGTTGGCAACCAACGTGATCGTGACCGATTCGTTCCCCGCCGGGTTCGTGTTCGACGCGACGCTGTCGGACCCGCTCTGTTCGGTCACCGGGCCGACCACCGTGGGCTGTGGTCTCGGAGTTGTCGACCCACTCGACCCCGCCATGAGCTTCTCGATCGTGTTCGATGTGCCGTCGAACTATGTTCCCGGCACCCAGACCAACAACGCGTCGATTGCTGGTACAGAAACCGATCCGACCGTCGGCAACGATTCGACCTCCGCCGACGTCGACATCATCAACGAGGCCGACATCTCGGTCGTAAAGACCTCACCTGCTACCCCACCGGTGCCCGGTGAGCCCTACACCTACACCGTCGAGGTCAGTAACGCCGGTCCGTCGACCGCCGCCGCCACCGAACTCACCGATCTGTTGCCCAACAACACCACGTTGGCCGCCGGATCAGATCCTCGTTGTACCGAGGCCGCTGGTTCGCTCACCTGCCCGCTTGGCAACATCGCTCCCGGAACAACCGAAACCTTGACGATCGTCGTCGACATCGACCCCTCGGTCACCGGCGATATCGTCAACGCCGTTGCGGTTTCCACCACGACCCCCGATCCCCAGCCGGCCAACAACACGGCCAGCGACACCTCGACCGCTACCCCGACCGCCGACCTCACCCTGACCAAGACTGCACCGGCGACGGCGATCGCCGGTCAGGCGTTCACCTTCACCATCGACGTTTCGAACATCGGCCCATCCAACGCCACGAACGTGGTCGTTACCGATACGTTGCCTGCCGGGGTCACCTGGAACGCGAGCAGCGACCCTCGCTGTACCCACGCCGCGGGAGTGGTTACCTGCACGATCGGCACGCTTGCTCCAGCCGCGACCGACCAAGTAGAGATCATCGTCGACGTTCCCGCCTCGTCGAGCGCTGGCGTACCGATTTCCAACTCGGCGTCGATCAGCTCGGATGCGGTCGACCCCGACACCAGCAACAACGACGATTCGGCGAAGGCAACCATCGACCGGATTGCCGACATCGTGGTTGGCAAGAGTGCGCCGGTTACTGACGCGGTTGCTGGTGGCACAACCTCGTTTGAGATCGTGGTCGCCAACGCTGGTCCGTCCGACGCCTCCGCCATCCAGATCACCGATACCTTCCTCGCCGGGCTCACCCCCACCGGCGCCGCTGGTGCCACCTGCTCGATCGGCGGCCAGACCGTGATCTGCGGTGTCGCATCGCTCGCCGTGGGCGCAGCCGTAACCATAACGATCGATGCCGATGTAACGGCGAGCGCCCTAGCCGGCGACTCGATCAGCAACACCGCCAGCGCGACCGCAGCGGAAACCGATCCGCAGACGGGGAATAGCTCGGGTTCGGCGTCGGTCGATATCGCTCGAGCGGCCGACCTCGAAGTCAGCAAAACGCTCCTCACCACCACCCCGGTCGCTGGCGAGCCACTCGTCTGGGAGATCACGGTCACCAACAACGGACCATCGGATGCCTCGGGCGTAGTCATCGCTGACCCACTGCCGGCCAGCACCACTTACAACAGCTCCGACGACGCCCGTTGCGGACTTGCTGGTGGTTCGGTCGAATGCACGATCGGCACTCTCGCAAACGGCGCATCAGATTCGGTGGAGATCACACTCGACACCGATTCGGCGATCCTTGCCGGCGGTAGCGTCACGAACATCGCGACCGCCGCCGGAACCGAAGGCGACCCCGACACCACGAACGACTCGGGCACCGCAACCGCAACCATGACCCGGTCAGCTGACCTCTCAACGGTCAAGCGTGCCCCAAGCCCCGATCCGGTCCCCGGCGCCGTCGCCATCTGGGAAATCGACGTCACCAACAACGGATCGTCTGATGCAAGCAACGTTGTGGTCACCGACCAATTGCCCAGCAATGTCACCTTTGTTGCCCTCGGATCTTCAAACGGCTGTACCGAATCGGGGGGCGTCGTGAGCTGTCCGTTGCTCGGTATCGCTGCGGGCGACACCGAAACCGTTCTGGTCGCCGGCCTGATCGGTTCGGACCAAGTCGCCGACCTGACCAACAACGCCTCGGCCAGTGCTGCCGAACCCGACCCCGACGCTACCAACGACGACTCGACCGCAACCGTGTCGGTCGACCCGATGGCCGATCTTGAGGTGACCAAGGTCCCCTTGACCAACCCGGTCGTCGCCGGTGAGCCGATCCAGTGGGAAGTTACCGTCACCAACAACGGTCCGTCCGATGCAACCGACGTGGTGGTGAACGACATCTACCCATCGGCCCTCACCTATGTCGACCTTGCGTCCGACGCCCGCTGCGACGATGCTGGAATCACGGTTGAATGCCAGCTGGGCACGATCGCTGCTTCGGACTCGGAAGTGTTCAACATCACCTTCGAACTCGGTAGCGCAACCGGACCCGGTGTCCAGGTGAGCAACTCGGCGCAAGCGACCTCGAGCGTCACCGACCCCGATCCTTCCGACAACACCGGTACCGGCACAATCGACGTCGCCGCCGAGGCCGACCTTGAGGTCGCCAAGACCGGCCCGATCGCTGCCATCGCCGGAACCCAAGGCACCTACGAAATCACCGTTACCAACAACGGCCCGTCCGACGCCGCCGCCGTACAGATTGGCGACGCCTTGCCCACCGGGGCGACCTTGGTTAGCCACAGCGGCATCCCGGGCTGCGCCACGACCACCACCTCGGTCGACTGCACCGTAGCCAGCCTCGCCGACGGCGCGACCGCCACGCTGACCGTCGTGGTCTTGTTCGACTCGACGATCGTTATACCCGAGACGCTCACCAACACCGCCGATGTCTCGAGCACGACTCCCGACCCCGACACCACCAACGATTCGGCCACCGCCGATACCGCCATCACCCGATCGGCCGACCTGTCAGCCACCAAAACGCTGGCGACGTCGCCGATCGTTGCCGGCGAACCGGTTGTGTGGGAAGTCGTCGTAACCAACAACGGCCCCTCGCAAGCCACCGCGGTAACCGTGACCGACACGCTGCCCACCGACACCACCTACCGTGACGACCTTTCGAGCGCCGAGTGCTCCGCCGGAGTCACCTGCACCGTCGCGTCGCTGGCCGCTGGCGCATCGCAAACCTTCCTGATCGGCGCCGACACCGACGCCTCGCTCACCGCGGGCAACACCCTCGACAACACCGCAAACGTCACCGCCGCCGAGCCAGACCCCGACACCACCAACAACGACCCAGCAACCTCGGACCCGATCACCCGGTCGGCCGACCTGTCGATCGCGAAGTCGGCACTCTCGTCGCCCGTGGTGGCTGGCGAGGTCGCAACCTACGAGATCGTCGTAACCAACAACGGACCGTCGGATGCATCGTCGGTCCTTATCGAAGACTCGATGCCAGCCGAACTCACACCGCAGTCTGCAACCGGCGGACTGTGCACCATCGTCGGCCAAGACGTTTCGTGTTCGTTGCCGCTCATGGCCGCTGGACAATCAGCAACCATCACCGTCGAAGCACTCGTCGGCGCCGACGAGACGGTGTTTACCAATATCGCCAACGTCGCCACCGTCACCGCCGACGAACCAGACCCCGACACCACCAACGATTCGGCAACCGCCACCATTGCGGTCGATCGAGCAGCTGACCTCGAAGTCGCCAAGACACTGCTCACGGCCATCCCGATCGCCGGCGAACCGGTTGCGTGGGAAATCACCGTCACCAACAACGGCCCCTCCGATGCCTCAGGCGTCGTCGTGAACGACCCGCTGCCCAGCGGCGCCACCTTTATCCCCGCCGGCTCCGATAGTCGTTGTTCGCTGGTCGGCGCAGCGGTCGAGTGCACGATCGGCGCTATGGCGCTCAACGCCAGCGAGACCCTCGTTGTAAACATGATGCTCGACTCGGCGATCACCGCCGGTGCATCGGTGGTCAACATTGCGGGCGCCTCGGGCAACGAAACCGACCCAGACACCACCAACGACGCCGGTGCCGACACCGCGACCGTTGGCCGAATCGCCGACCTCTCAACCGTCAAGCGGGCACCCTCCCCCACCCCGGCGCCCGGCGAAACCGTGATCTGGGAAATCGATGTCACCAATAACGGTTCGTCCGACGCAACCAACGTGGTGGCCACCGACCAGCTTCCCTCGAACGTTACGTTCATCGCTCTCGGATCGTCGCCCGACTGCACCGAATCGAGCCCGGGCGTCGTCGATTGCACCCTCGCCACACTGGCCGCCGGCGCAACCGTCACGATCGAGATCGCCGGGCTGATCGGCTCGGACCAACTCACCGACCTCACCAACGACGCGAGCGTCACCGCCGACGAACCCGACCCCGACGCAACCAACGACGACTCGACCGCCACCACACCCGTCGAGCCAAAAGCCGACCTCGCGGTGGTCAAGACGGCAGCGACAAGCCCAATCGTGGCCGGCCAGCCGATGGTTTGGAATGTCACGGTTACCAACAACGGTCCGTCCGACGCCGCAAGCGTGGTGGTCACTGACCTGTACCCGACCTCGCTGACCTACGACGATGCCGCATCCGACGCCGCCTGTGACCCATCGGGTGCCAGCGTTACCTGTACTGCACCGGTGGTAGCCGCCGGTTCGTCGGTCACCTTCTTGCTGACGTTCGACGTGGCTAGCTCGCTGCTCGACGGCGCGGCAATCGCCAACACCGCCCAGGTCACCAGCGATACACCCGATCCCGATCCCACCGACAACACCGACACCGAAGCGGTGAATATCAACAGCGAAGCCGACCTCGCGGTGGCCAAGACCGGTCCGATTGCCGCCATCGCCGGAACCCAAGGCACCTACACGGTCACCTTGACCAACAACGGCCCGTCCGATGCCACCAACGTCGAACTCGGCGATGCCCTCCCGACCGGAACAACATTGGTGTCGCACAGCGGCGTCGCCGGATGTGCCGACACTCCGTCGTCGGTTTCGTGTTCGATTCCGACGCTGGCCAACGGCGCCTCGGTCACCTTGACCATCGTCGTTGACTTTGCGACAACCATCGCCAACGGCACCACCGTGACCAATGGTGCGTCGGCAAGCTCGGACACCGCTGACAGCGACCTGACCAACAACACCGACTCGGTAGACACCGGCGTGGTTCGTGAAGCCGACCTCACCGCAACCAAGACCACGGTTACCTCACCCTTGGTCGCTGGCGAACCGGCACTGTGGGAGATCACCATCACCAATAACGGCCCCTCGACCGCCACCGGGGTAACGGTCGACGACACCCTGCCGACCGGGGCAACCTTCCGGTCCGACCTTTCTACTCCGGGCTGCACGCCAGCGGTTTCGTGCCCGGTCAACAACCTTCCCGTCGGCGCAACGACCACGGTGACCGTCGGCGCCGATCTAGCGCCGGCGCTGCTCAACGGCACCGCCTTGACCAACACGGCGACCATCAGCGCCAACGAGACCGACCCCGATCTCTCGGACAACCAGCCGTCGACGACCGATCCGGTCACCCGAGAAGCCGACCTGTCGATTCAAAAGGCCGGTCCGGCCGATCCCGTCAATGCCGGCGGCGCGCCATTTACCTGGACCCTCAGCGTGCAGAACGCTGGACCCTCAGCAGCTACCAACGTCGAGATCACCGACACGCTTCCCGCCGGGGTCACCCTGGCCCTCGGATCCGATCCACGATGCACCGCCAGCGGCCAGACTGTTACCTGCACCATCGGCACCATGGCCGAAGGCACCTTCGACTCGGTCGACCTGGTGGTCACCACCGATCCAAGCCTGCCCAACGGCACCGAACTGTTGAACGCCGCATCGGTGGCCGCCGACGAACCCGACCCCGACCCCGCCGACAACGGATCGGTGCATGCGGTCGATACCGAACGCACCGCTGGACTCACCGTCACCAAGGTCGACTTGGCCGACCCGGTTATCGCCGGCGAGACCGTCACTTGGGAGATCGAGGTGACCAACCTTGGTCCATCGACCGTCGACAACGTGGTCGTTTCCGACACACTTCCGGCCGGCGCGACCTTCGTTCCCGGTGATCCTGCTTGCAGCGACGCTGCTGGTGTCGTCACGTGTTCGGCCGGCACGATGTTGCCCAGCACGAGCCAAACCTTTGTGATCGAAGCCCAACTCGACGCCACGTTGGCCGACGGCACCCAAATCGTGAACTCGGCAACCGCTTCTGGCGATCTGACCGCCGACGCCGTGACCACCGAGGAATCCACCATCCAACGAGAGGCCGACCTGTCGATCGTCAAGACCGCCAGCGCATCGCCGATCGTCCCCGGCGAGCCGCTGACCTACACGATCGAAGTGAGCAACGCCGGACCGTCCCAGGCCACCGACGTTGAAGTGATCGATGTCTTGCCCGTAGGCGCAACCGTTCTCGATGTCCGGAGCGTAGGCGCATGCACCGAAAGCGCTGGCTCGGTCGCCTGCGATCTTGGCGATATCGGCGCCAGCGTCACCCAAACGATCGAAATCGATGTCCTGCCCGCCGCCTATCTCGACGACGGCACGCTCTTCCGGAACTCGGCCGTGGTGACGGCCGCCGAAGACGACCCAGACCCGGTCGGCAACACCGGCACCTCCGAAGAACCGGTCGACCGTCGGGTCGACGTTTCACTCACCAAAACCGCAGCGAATACGGTCGTTTCGGCGGGCGAGGCGATCACGTTCGAACTGGTCGCCGCCAACGCTGGTCCTTCCGACGACGGCAATGTAACCATCGTCGACTCCCTCCCGGCCGGCGTTACCTTTGCGCCGCTGCTGTCGTCTTCCGCCTGCACCGAAACCACACCGGGAACCGTCGAGTGTGGGGTAGGAGCGTTGCCGGCCGGCGACGACGTCTCGGTCACCATCGGCGTCACCGTCAACGAAGCAACCCCATCGGGCGAGCTCATCAACGAAGCCTCGGTCACGACCACCGAAGAGAACTCCGCAACGACCACCACGGCGACCGCCCCGTTCAACGTTGACGAAATCGCCGACCTGTCGGTCACCAAGACCGGCCCGAGCCTCGTCACCCCTGGCACCGATGCGACCTACACGATCGAGGTCACCAACTTTGGTCCGTCGTTCGCTCGCAATGTCGAGATCCTCGACCCGCTCCCCGCCGGCACCACGTTTGTCTCGGCTTCGCCGCAATGTGCTCTGGTCGGCTCCGACGTCTCGTGTTCGGTCGGCGACCTGGCGCTCGGCGAATCCATCAGCATCGAACTCACCCTCGCCATCGACGACAACGTGCTCCTACCGGTGTTGAACAGCGCGTCCGCAACGAGTGACGCCGCCGATCCCGATACCTCGAGCAACACCGGTACCACCGTCGCCGACCTCGACCGCATCGCCGACCTTTCGGTCGAGAAGCAACTGGTCACCGAACGGGTACTCGCCGGCGGCAGCGCCGAGTGGCTGGTGACGGTGACCAACGCTGGCCCATCGACCGCCACCGGCGTCTCGGCGGTCGATGTCTTGCCCCAGGGCTTCACCTTCTCGTCTTCCTCGAGTGCCGAGTGCGCCAACGTCGACAGCACGGTCACGTGCGAATCGGCCGATGAACTGCTCGTGGGAGAATCGTTGAACTTCACGATCGTTGCCGATGTCTCGACCTCGATGAAGGGCGACACCGAGAACACGGTCACCGCTTCAGCGAACGAAACCGACCCGAACGGCGCCGAAGACGAAGCGCCGATGACCATTGTCCAGGCCAACGCCGATCTCACGATCACCAAGGAGAGCCTCTCCAGCAACCTGGACGCTGACGGGATCTCCGAGTGGGAGGTCGTCGCCACCAACGAAGGCCCCGACGACATCATCACCACCCTCACCCTCACCGACCCGTTGCCGAGCGAGCTCGAATACGTATCGTCGAGCGCATCGGCCGGCACCACCTGTACCGAGTCCGACAACCTGCTGACCTGTGAGACCGAAGGGCTCGCGGTCGGTGAAGAGATCGTGGTCACCATCGTCACCCGGACCGTCAACCAGGTAAACGAAGTGACCAACACCGCCACGGTGAGCGCCGATGCGCTTCAAGGTGGAACCGG
>CALHTF010000135.1 GCA_938038815.1 uncultured Acidimicrobiales bacterium
AATTGACACAACCGGTACCGGTCGGTCTTCGGTCCTGGCGGACCAACGATCCTTAGCGAGTTGCTAGACAACTCGGGATTGGGCTCATCAGCGGTCCTCGTGACCGACGCGGATCGAAGCCCGCCAGGGCTGAGACCGACCCAGTGCCGGTCGGTCTTCGGTCCTAGCGGACCTACGATCCTTAACGAGTTGCTGCGCAACTCGGGACTCAGAGCAGCGCGAGGGACGTTTTCGGTGCCAGGCTCCAGTGCCAGGCTCCAGTGCCAGGCTCCAGTGCCAGGCTCCAGTAGCGGAGAGTAGGCACGTGACCGCTCTCAGTCGGTACTTCGGCATAGCGCCGCAAGAAAACGCCAGCGATGAGGCACAGCCGTCAGAAAGCGGCCAGCCGGAGCTGGCGGAGGTCGAAGGGAACCGGTGAAGAGCCATAGCGAAGCGCAGAGGGAGCGAGCTTGCGAGTGACCGACCAGAAAATCAGTAGATGGTTACTGGGGTTCCTAGGGGCACGTTTTCGGCGAGGAACGTCACCACGTCGTTGGGGATGCGAATGCAACCGTTGGAGTGGGCGCCTCCGATGAGGCCGGGGTTGTTGGTTCCGTGGATTGCGATGACCGGCAATCCGCCGCCGAAGGTATCGAGGGTTTCGCTAAACCCGGAAAGACTCAGAATCCACGGACCGAACGCCCCGTTGGGATTGTCGCGGGGCAACAGGTCATTGACGTAGAACACGCCAAGCGGTGTAGGGGTCGCGGCCTTGCCGACCACCGCTGAGGTTTCGGCGATGAGTTCACCGTCGTCGAAAACTCGAACTGTTCGAGTGTCGACCTCGATCTCGGCCTCCACCTTATGGCTGGAGATATCGAACCCATCGGTACGGATCCACGCTTCGCTGCCGTTAGGCCGCACCGGCAACGCAACCTTTACCCATTCATCGGCGCCGGTGCCTTCGACAATGCGCAGGGCGAGCGGGGTTTCCCAGTACGTCGGGTTGAACAGGTCGAACTCGAACCGAACCGGGTCGCCGTTGGGGGCGTCGAAGGTGAACAGTTGGCCGATCTCCGGGCGAGCAACCGCTACCCAGGTCGTGTCTGGGTCGGATCTTGTTATCGCCGGCGCTTCGGTCGTGGCTACCGGCGCCGCATCGGTGGTCGCTGGCGCCTGGGTGGCTGGAACGTCGCGAAGAACCGGGTCGGCGTCGGTCGTGGTCTCGTCGTCGAAGCCCAGCGGGGTAAGCGCCGCCCCATCGGGATCGCTGCCGCCGCACGCAGCAGCGACCAGACAAAATGCCAGCAACAGCGACAGCAACGATCGCCTCGCTGAGGCGAGGCGAACCATCGATGACTTCGGGAGTGGGGGGTGCATGGCCTTCATAATCTAGTTGGTGATCGGTTTGAAACGACCAGTGGTCTATCGGCAACGGCGTACGAACGCTGAGTGACGCAGGCCAAGGCTCGCCCACGCTCTAGCATTGGGGCATGGCACGGCTTACAGAACTCGGTGACGGCGTCTTTGTTTGGTTGGCGGACTCCCCTAGTCGTGGTCACACCAATAGCGGTTTGATCGTCGACGACGACGCACTCACGGTGGTCGATGCTCAGACCGTGCCAAACCAGTCGGCGGAGTTACTCGCCGACGTCGAAAAGTTCGGTGTACCGGTGAAGCGGGTCGTGCTCACCAGTAGCCATATCGAATTTGTGGGTGGATCTTCCTCGTTCACCATGGCGGCGTTCTTTGGCTCACCCCAAACGTCGGCTCACCTCGACCAGCCAGCGAACGTCGAGGTGTACCAGCGTCTACTCCCCTCACTGGCCGACGAGTTCATCGACCTCACCACGAAGCCGGTTTCGCACATGGTTGCCGAAGGCGCCTACGTGTCGGGGAAAGCCATCGCCGTGCCCACCAACGGCGAACTCGGGCAGAACCTGGTTGTGCAGGTCCCCCATGCCAACGTCGTGTTCGCCGGCGCAATGGCGCCGTTCGGGGTCACCCCGAACGCCTTCGACGGCGACCCGGCCAAGTGGGCCCAATCGCTCGACGATGTCATTGGCTGGGGGGCAACGATCGTTCCCGGACACGGCCCGGTTGGCACCCATGAAGACGTCGTGGCGTTACAGGCCTACCTCTGGGCCTGCGTAGAAGCTGAAGGTGATCCGACGGCGATCCCGGCTGGGCCTTGGGACCAGTGGTCGGGTCGAGAACTCGATGCGGTGAACGTCGAACGGGCCTACATGTTGGCCAACGGCGACGACTCGCCACCACCGTCGATGCTCGCCCAGATGGGGATCGAGCTGCAGTAGCGCCCGCTACCGGTTGGCGGCCGCAAGCTCGGTGTCAGCCGACCGATCAGCGCTCGCCGTGCCGGTCTTCGCCGGCCGACCTTTTCCCGAGGTCCAGTGTTTGCGACACCGCAACTCATAGGTCGTTTCGCCTTGGGGCGCAGCAGCCTGAGCGTCGCCGCCGGCCGCGCTGTCGACCACCATGAGGTCACCCTCATAAACCTGAACACCATCGACTAACCGAGCATTGTGGGTCGCAGGGCGACCGCACCAGCAGCGAGCTTCGACTTGGAGTTCGCGGCTTTCGTCGGCCATTTCAAGCAGCCGTACGGTGCCCGGAAAGAGTCGGCCCCGAAAATCGGTGAGCAGACCAAAGCAGTACACGTCGGCGCCGATCTTGTCGACGACAAGGGCCAACTGTTCGACCTGTTCGGGCAAGTAGAACTGTGCTTCGTCGCACACCAGGTAGTCGAGTTTGCCGTGGCGTTCGTACATCGAGGTGGCCAGCGCAAACAGATCGACGTCGGTGGTGACCTCAACAGCGTCGGCGCTCACGCCAAGGCGACTCGAAACTTGTCCTTGGTTCCGGTCAAGTTGGGTACACAGCAAGCCCTTCAGGCCGGTGCTCGACAGGTTGTGATGGATCTGCAACGCCAGGGTGGATTTCCCCGAGCCCATAGTGCCGTAAGAGAAGGTGAGCTTGGCGTCGTGATACCGGGCCGGCGGTTCGAGTGGGTCGACCATTACGAGCAACCGCTGGTGCTGCCGCAATCGCTGCAGACATAACACGACCCGGCCCGCTGCATGTGCACGCCGCACTGCATACACAGCGGCGAATCCATCCGGCGGTCGGCCTCGGCGTTGCGAGCCCGGTCCTGGTCGGTTTCGGTGTCGAACTGTGCGGCCAGCTGCGAGGCCGAGGGAATCGAGGGTGGGTCGGCCGGGATGTCTTGGCCTTGCACGGTCTCGGTGACGCTCTCGACCACACCGGGAAGGGTGGGCTGGGTGCGCTCGCCGACGGTCAAGATGTTGAGCTCGGCCCGCTCGTCGAAGGTGAGGTACTCGACCGCGAGGCGGCGGAACAGGTAGTCGATGATGCTCGACGCGATCCGAAGATCGGGGTCGTCGGTCATGCCGGCTGGTTCGAAGCGCATCCCTACGAAGGCCTCGACAAACGCCCGCATCGGCACGCCGTACTGCAGGCCGTGGCTGACCGAGATGGCGAAGGCATCCATGATTCCGGCGAGGGTCGAGCCCTGCTTGGATACTCGGCAGAACATTTCGCCGGGTCGGCCGTCCTCGTATTCGCCAACGGTGACAAAGCCTTTGCAGTCGGCGACCCGGAACTCAAAGGTCCGGGAGGTTCGCGACCGGGGAAGCTTGCGCCGAATGGGTTCGGCCGGTAGCGCAACCGCGTCGAGCAACGCCGTTGCCGAGCTCGAGTCATCGGCCGAATCTACCGAACCGTCGCCCGAGCTGAGCGGCTGACCAACCTTGCAGTTGTCGCGGTAGATGGCGACCGCCTTCAGGCCCAACTTCCAGGCTTCGGTGTAGAGCGATTCGACATCGTCGATCGTGGCCTCTTCGGGCATGTTGACCGTCTTGGAGATGGCGCCGGAGATAAAGGGCTGCACGGCCGACATCATCTTGACGTGACCCAGGTAGTGGATCGGGTTGTCGCCCATCGAGCAGGCGAAGATCGGCAGATGTTCAGGGTCAAAGTGCGGAGCCCCGATGGCGGAGAAGTTGGTGGTGATGTACTCGGAGATGTCGTCGATCTGGTCGGGTGTGTATCCCAGAGTGGCCAGGGCCCGGGGAATGGTCTGGTTGACGATCGACATCGTGCCGCCGCCGACCAACTTCTTGGTCTTGACCAGCCCAAGGTCGGGTTCGATGCCGGTGGTGTCGCAGTCCATCAACAAACCAATGGTTCCGGTTGGGGCGAGTACCGAAGCCTGCGAGTTGCGCACACCAGCACTGGCGGCCAGCTCACAGGTGTCGTCCCAGGCACGTTGCGCCGCCGACAACAGGTCGTGCTCAACCGCCGTTTCATCGATGACCGAAACCGCCTCGCGGTGCATGTCGAGCACCTTGAGCATTGGCTCGCGGTTGTCGTGGAATCCGGCGAATGGGCCGAGGCGAGCCGCCATCTTGGCCGACGTGAGGTAGGCCTGGCCGGTAAGCAAGGCGGTAATCGAGGCCGCCATCGACCGACCAGCGTCGCTGTCGTAGGCCAGCCCCTTGGCCATCAGCAATGCACCAAGGTTGGCGTAACCAATGCCGAGCTGGCGGAAGGCCCGGGCCGTTTCGCCAATCGGTTCGGTCGGGTAGTCGGCGTTGCCCACCAAGATGTCCTGGGCCACAAAGATGACCTCGGCGGCGGACTGGAAGGCGTCGACCTCAAAGTCGCCCGCATCGTCGAGGAACGTGAGCAGGTTGAGGCTCGCCAGATTGCAGGCACTGTTGTCGAGGTGCACGTACTCCGAGCAGGGGTTACTGGCGTTGATCCGACCGGTGTTCGAGGCGGTGTGCCAGTTGTTGATCGTGGTGTCGAACTGCAGACCCGGATCGGCACAGCTCCAGGCCGCTTCGGAGATTTCGCGAAGCAGGCCCTTGGCGGAGATGGTCTCGATGGTCTCGCCGGTGGTAACCGCCTTGAGGTCCCATGGTTCATCGGCGATGGCCGCTTCCATGAATTCGTCGGTGACCCGAACCGAGTTGTTGGCGTTCTGGTACTGCACCGACACCATGTCGTCGCCATCGACGCCCATGTCGAAGCCGGCGTCGGCCAAGGCCCGGATCTTGCGTTCCTCGTTGGCTTTGGTGGCCACGAATTCCGAGATGTCGGGATGGTCGGCGTTGAGCACCACCATCTTGGCGGCCCGGCGGGTTTTGCCGCCGCTCTTGATCGTGCCGGCGGAGGCATCGGCGCCTCGCATGAAGCTGACCGGGCCGCTGGCGGTTCCGCCGCCGCGCAGCATTTCCTTGGCGCTGCGGATCTTGCTGAGGTTCACGCCTGCACCCGAACCGCCCTTGAAGATTCGACCTTCTTCGGCGTACCAGTTCAGGATCGAATCCATCGTGTCGTCGACCGACAAGATAAAGCAGGCCGACGCTTGTTGGGGAACACCCTCCACGCCGATGTTGAACCAGACCGGCGAGTTGAACGCCGCCTTCTGGTGGATGATCAGGTACTTGAGTTCGTCGGCGAAGACTCGGGCTTGGGTGGCGTCGGAGAAGTAGCCGTCGCGCTCGCCCCACGCGGTGATCGTGTCGACGACCCGGTCGGCGACCTGGCGAAGCGAGGTCTCGCGGCTCGGGGTGCCGAGCTCACCGCGGAAGTACTTCTGCGCCAAGATGTTGGTGGCGTTGACCGACCACGTGGCGGGCACCTCGACATCGAGTTGCTCGAAGGCGACCGAACCGTCTCGGTAGTCGGTGATACGAGCATCACGGCGTTCCCAGGTGACGGTGTCGTACGGGTCGACCCCATCGAGGGTAAACATGCGGCGCAATGCCAGCTCAGCGCGTTCGGGGGCCAGTGCCATGAGGCGGTTCTCCTGGGGAGGTAGTAGCGGAAATGGCTGGCCGCTTCGTAGAGCGAGGCGGGGCGCTAAGGACGTAAATTTGCCGGGGGGATATGGGCGTGAAATGTGTGCGGCCGCAGAGTTCAGGTAGGTACGACGTTGCAATGGATTCACAACGTCCTAGCGGAAGTCCGACCCACCGAGAGTGAACATCAACTGACAATCCACGAGAAGCTCTGCGGCCGCTCGGCCACCCTAAAGAACGACCCCTGTGGAGCAAAAGTGCAAACCCTGTGGGTTTCGCGAAGAACCTGTGTATTTCGCGTGGAAATCTTGGTGAGTTGTCCACAGCTATCCACAGCCTTCGACGCGTGCCCAGTGATTTACTAGTAACACTGTTTCCAACACCGTTTGGGGAAGGAAATTCCCCAAACGGTCGACTTCTTTACCCACCGGATTTGGCGCCAAATTCTGGGCCTCGGCCAACCCGTGGTCGGGCGCGGGCTTGCGCAGCTCAGCCACCGGTGGGCCACTAGGGTCGGGCAGGTGCACGACGTTGATCCCGCCCCACCCGACGACGAACCAAGCCTGAACCCCGACGACGTGGCGCACCGGTATGCGGCCGATTCGCGCCCCGCTCGCAAAGACCGCCCCTGGGTGATGCTCAACATGGTCACCTCGCTCGATGGGGCCACGGCGGTCGACGGGACGTCGGGCGGACTCGGCGGCGAAGGCGACAAGATGGCCTTTCGGGCGATTCGGGCGGTCGCCGACCTCATCATGGTCGGCGCCGGAACCGCCATGGCGGAAAACTACGGGCCGCCCGTGCTCACGGCGGAGCTTCGAGCTGCCCGGGTTGCCCGCGGCCAGAGCGAACTGCCGGCGATAGCGGTGGTGTCGCGCCGTCTGTCGCTCGACCCTGCGGCTCGCCTCTTCGCCGATGAGTCGTTCGATCCGTTTGTGATTACCACCAGCACCGACGGCTCGCCCGAGGCCACCGCCACCAAAGAGGCGCTGGCGACCGGGGCGACGGTCATGGAGGTTGGCGACGACCAGGTCGACCTTGCGGCCGCGCTCAGCGAGTTGCGACAACTCGGATTTGCCACGGTGCTGCTCGAGGGTGGCCCCACACTCAACGCCAGCTTTATCGAACTCGACCTGATCGATGAGTTGATGCTGACCCTTGCGCCCAGCCTGGTTGCGGGCGCATCGACTCGTTTGGCTACTGGACCAATCGAGGCCGTGCGACCCATGCGGCTCGACCGAGCACTGGCCCATGAGGACAACTTGTTCTTGCGTTATGTCCGCCAGGAGTCCCACGGTTAGCCCGAGATTGCAGGGATTTCGAGGCGTTGCCCCACCTCGAGCCGTGCACCCCCGGCAATCTCGGCTAACTGATCGACCGCTTTACGACGATCGACGTCGGGAGCGACACGTCCCGCAATGTCCCACAGGGTGTCGCCCGGTTGCACGATCACGAGCGTGGTGGCTGCGACCACCGGTTCGCTCTGTGGATCGCGCTCTGCACCCGCTTGGCCAACGCCAATGACCGAAACGATGGTGAGAAAGAAGACCGCAATCGCCACGAATGCCCGGCGACGCCGGTAGATGGCTGCGGTATCGACCAGCGGGGCGTCGAGCCCACCGGCGGGTGTGGCGTAGCTCGCCGGAGGCCGAGAGGCAACGGTGCGGCGGGTAGCTGCTGCGGTTGGAGCATCGAGTACATCGATTGCGGGGATCATCGTCATGGGGAACAGTCTCCAGATGGGGTGTGACACGTTCGGTCGTCGGTGACCGATGTGGTTGAGAATTTGGGTCGACCAAGCCGGTGAATTGCGCTTGTTCGACAAATGCTTGACTTGGAACGTTTGTTCGACGAACATTTGATCGTCGAACAACTGTTCGCCCTACTCCGATGTAGAGTCAAGACGAACACGTGTTCGATGTCAACCCCTTTTCTGCGATTGTCTTGCGTTCACCAAAGCAAGGCCCACCATCGCATCCCATTCCCTTCAACCAGTCCGGAGATTCCCCAATGGCCGACACCCCAACCGCCCGGCAGCGACAAATTCTTGAGTTCATCGATTCAGAAATGCGCGACCGCGGGTTTCCTCCGTCGGTTCGCGAGATCGGCCAGGCGGTAGGCCTCACCTCTCCCTCGACCGTGCACTCGCATCTGGCGACCCTGCAGCGGCTTGGGTATCTGCGCCGCGACCCAACCAAACCGCGAGCGATCGAGGTCCACTGGGATTCGGCGTCTGATGCGGTCGTCGAGCGGCGTCCGGTGTGTCATGTTCCCATCGTTGGCCAGGTTGCCGCCGGTACCGATGTGCTGGCCCAAGAGAACATCGAAGAGGTCATGCCGTTGCCCGCTGATCTCACCGGCGATGGCGACCTGTTCATGTTGGTCGTTCGAGGCGATTCGATGATCGACAAGGGAATCTTCGACGGCGACTACGTGGTCGCCCGCGCACAGACCACCGCCAACGACGGCGAGATCGTGGTCGCCGGGATCCCGGGCGACGAAGCCACCATCAAGACGTTCACGAAAAAGGGCAAGAAGATCACCTTGCTGCCCGCCAACGAACGTCTCGAGCCAATGGTGTTCGACGCCGAGGAAGTATCGGTGTTCGGCCGGGTCGTCACCGTGCTGCGCAAGCTCTAGAAACTCGTATCACCCGCCAAGACACTCACGGTGTTGCTTTGGGAATCCGCCTTCCCAAAGCAACACCGTGGGTCTTTCGGGCCCGCCACCCGGCATTTCGGTTGCAGGACGTACAACCGGTAGTCTGAAGGTAAGCATCTAGGCGTTAGCGGGCCGTTAGCGCTGACCAGGTCAGTGCTCACCGGATGCTGGCAGATTTTGTGGTCACATCGACCAAGTGGGTTTCGGGGAACTTTGCGGGCTGGGCATCAACTATTGCGGGAGCGGGCGGTCGCCCAACTCGACGCGCGCTGGGATGGCGGCCTCGTGGTGGTGGTCGGCGGGCCCGGGCTCGGCAAATCGACCCTCATTGACCAGGCGAAACTCGAAAGTGCAACCCTGGGGCGCGGGGTGGAGTTTGTGGTGCGGGCTCGGCCTGGCTGGACGGCTGAACGGCTCCACCGGGCGGTCTTACGCGAGATCGAACGCCACGCCGGGCCCGACGTTGTTGCCCACGAGCAGGCCGACTACGGCTCGGCCTCGGACCCGAGTGTGGTCACCGAAAAACTGTGGGCGCTGGCCCCAACGCGCGTCGGCCTGGTCGTCGACGACCTCCACGCCCTTGAAGAATCGGGGCTGTCGTATGTTCTTGAGCTGCGGGCCAACCTCCCATCGAATGGCCATCTGCTCATAGCAACCCGAGAAACCTCTCATTTGAGCGCCATGTTGCTGACCGCCGACCCAAGCGTGGTCCTCGACGACGGCGATCTGTTGTTCGACGACGACGAACTCGACCAGTTCGCAACGGTTACCGGCGTCGACGTCGAACGGCTTCACCGAGCGGGAGGGTGGCCGGCAATTTTGGCGCTCACCGCCTCGGTGGGCTCGAACGTCGCCGATGCCTACCTGTACGACAAGGTGCTCGCCCGCCTGACCGAAAGCCAACAAAGCGACCTGGCGATCGCCTCGTTTCTCGGCGAACTCGACCGCAAAAGCGCCGCCGCCGTACTGGAATGTCGAATCGAGGACTTTGTGTCGATTCCTCTTGTCGAGCTCCCGAGCGCAGGTGGCATTGTGGTCCACGACCTTTGGAGCGAGCCGCTCGAAGGCAAGGTCAAACCCGAGCGGCTACACGAAGCGGTCCGAACCGCTGCCGGCCTCGCCGAACAGATCGGCGACATCGACCGGGCGATTTCGCTGCTGGCCAAGGCCGGACTTCGACGAGATGTCCGCCGCGCCATGGTGCGCCATGTCGTGGCTGGACCGGACCGGCTACCGGTTCGGCGACTCGACGGTTGGCTTCGCCAGATTCGCAACCCCGAAGATGGGCTGCTGCGCCAAATGTTACAACAGCTCCGGCAAGGACTGGTGGTTGGAGCGATCGATACCGCCGAACTCGATGAGTTGCGGGATCGGTGCCGCAAGGCCGAGGAGCGTGACCTCGAGGCGATTGCGCTCGAGATCTTCTTTGCCGCCGCGTGGTCGGCCGACGAAGTCGAGGAGTGCTTGGAGATCGCCGAGCGTTTGATTCAGCTGCACGCCGACGGGGTGGACGTTGCCGCCCATGCGCCATTCACCTACGAAATCACCGCCGCCCGTTCGGCCGGCGACTCAACGAAGGTGCTGGAGCTCATTGCGGAAATGCGTGATCGTCCGGCGACCGAACCGGGCGTCGACCGCATGCTCACCCTCGAACTTGAAACGCTGGTGAGTCTCGGGCGGCCCTTTACCGCCAAGGCCCGGCTCGAAGAACTCGACGCCGTGATGTCGGCCGGCAAGCTCCGAAGCGTCACCTACGGCCTCACCTACTGGTTCTGCGGCATGGCCGACGAAGCAATCGCCTCGCTCGATGAGTTGCTAGAACAACCCGGGAGGTTCTCGGGAATCGAGCGGTCGTGGTTGGCCACGAGCAACTTGTTCCGTGCCTGGCGCGGGTTGGTGCCGAGTTCGGCCGAGCGGACGCCGACGAACGAAGACGATCCACTCACCATCTACTCGGCGCTTGTGGAAGGGCTCTGCACCGTCACCGAACACATCAACAGCCACGATGAAGCCGCCGCCACCGAAGCACTGCTCGATCTGAAGCGCCGCATGCCGCCCGACAGTGGCTTCACGTTGCGGGCCTGGTTCATGGGGGTCGCCACCTGGTACGTGCTGGTGGCCGAGGATCGCCCGCTGCTCGATGGCTTCATGTCGTCGGAGTTGTTTGGCGAGACCCAAGCGCTGTTGTCGACCTTTGTCGGTCTACGCAACGGGGTTGCTCCTACGCCCGAGCAGCTTCAGTTGCTCCCGACCGACCAACAGGTTGGTGTGTTGTTGCCAGTGGTGTGGAGTGTCGAACTCGCGGTCCGACTCGCCGACATCGATCCTGAACGGGCGACCAACATCGTTGCCCCGCTCGCCAGCCCGGGTCGAGCCGAGCTGCATCGGCTGGCGTCAGCCAGCAAGGGCGAACTCCGCGACCGGGCGCTGACCCTGCTCGATTCCCGCCCGGTCGATCCCGGAACCAAAGTCCGCGTGCGCCTGTACGGCGAAGCCCAACTCGACAACGGCGTTGAGTCCGAACCGAAGAACTGGCGACGCGGCAGGGTCCGAGCGCTGCTCGGGTTCTTGGCCGTGCGAGGGCGGGTCAGCCGAGAGACGGTTATCGACGCCCTGTGGCCGGCCCTCGACCTCGATGCCGGGCGCCGCAATCTTCGAGTGACGCTGTCGTATCTCACCAAGGCGCTCGAGCCGAACCGCGAACCCAAGTCACCGTCGTGGTTTATCGAGGCCACCGGGGAGACCCTCGAGCTCAATCCCGAAGGCCTCGACCTCGATCTGCTGATCGTGGAAGAACAACTTCAGCTCGCCGACCTGTACCAAAGTCAAGGTTTGGCCACGATGGCGATCGATGCGCTGCGAACCGGCTGCGAAAACTACCGAGGGCCATTTCTGGAGGGACTCGACGATGAATGGATCCTCGACCTTCGCACGATCAACGAACGCCGGGTCGCTCGGGGCTGTTTACGGTTGGCTGCACTACTCGACGCTGGTCGCTCAACCGAAGCTGCGGTGTGGGCGCGACGAGCGATTGAAATCGAGCCGTACAGCATCGAGGCTCATAAAGCGTTGCTTGTCGTGATGGGCACGAGCGATGACGAGCGCCAACATGTCCAGGATCGCCTCGACACACTGCTCGCCTAAGCAGCCGTTAGGGGAAGATACCCCGCTGGTCGTACACCCGTTCGAGCTTGTCGAGGGCAACGACATACGCGGCCTGACGACGGGTACATCCGTAGTTGCCCTTGGCCAAGACCGTTCGGTCCGAGGCCGCCAGCAACGTTTCGCGAAGTTTGTTGTCGACGACGTCGAGCGCCCAAGGCTGGGACGACTTGTTCTGCAACCACTCGAAGTACGAGACGACCACACCGCCAGCGTTCACCAAGATGTCGGGCAGTACCTCGCCGCCGTTTTCGAGGAACCGCAACTCCGCAGCGGGGGTTGTCGGGCCGTTGGCGGCTTCGATGATGAGCTTGGCCTGAATCGAATCGACGTTGTCCATCGTGATCTGGTTCTCGAGCGCGGCCGGAACCAACACATCGACATCCGCGGCCCAGAAGTCGTCGTTCGACGCCTCGGTGGCGCCAGCGAACCCGGCTACTCCCCCGGTGTCGACCACATGGTCGGCCAAGTCGAAGGCGGAAAGGCCGTCGTTGTTGATGACTGCGCCGGTGTGATCGGCAACGGCCACCACGGTGGCGCCGTAGACCTCAAAGATACGACCTACGTTCGATCCGACGTTTCCGAAACCTTGGATAGCCACCCGCAAACCAGCGAGGTCGGTGTTGGTTTCGTCGCACCAGTGCTGGAACGCAAACAGCACGCCCTGACCGGTAGCCTTTTCGCGTCCGAGACTGCCGCCCGACTCGATGGGTTTACCGGTGACGACCCCCTTGACCGATTGGCGGTTGGCCGACGCGGTGCTGTTGGCGAAGGTGTCCATCATCCAGACCATCGACTGGGCGTTGCTACCCAAGTCGGGGGCCGGGATGTCGTGATCGGGGCCGATGTTGGCGCCGAGGGCATGGGTAAACCGGCGGACGATCCGCTCGAGTTCGGTGCGGGAATGGTCGCGTGGGTCGAAGGCGATGCCGCCTTTGCCGCCACCGAAGGGAATGTCGCACAACGCCGACTTCCAGGTCATCCACGTGGCGAGCGCCTTGACCTCGTCAAGGTCGACATGGGGGCTAAAGCGCATGCCGCCCTTGTACGGACCAAGCAGGTTGTTGTGCTGGATCCGGTAGCCGCGGAACGAGCGATACTCGCCGCTGTCCATCCGGACCGGGAAGTTCACGATGACTTCGTTTTTTGGGTGCTCCAGGATCACCCGGAAGTCCGGGTTGAGGTCCATGATGTCGGCAGCTTCGTGAAACTGTCGAACGGCCTGTTCGTGCAGGCTGAGGCGGGTGTCGTGGGATTCAGCGATGTTCATGTCAGATCTCCTGTCACGTTCATCGGCGGAATTTGAAGCCATATTGAGCAGCTTAAACGCCGTTTATCAGCAGGTCGGCCAATGCGATGTAGGCAATCTGCAGCAACGGCTCCTCGACCCGTTCTTCTTGGGTGTGGGCAAGCAACGGATCACCGGCTCCAAAGTTGAGCGCCGGCACACCGTGGTCGGAGAAGAACGCCACATCGGTCCAGCCCAACTTGGCCCGAACCTCGAGGTCGTTGCGGCCAGCCAGTGCGGCAAACAGCGGGTGATTCATACCCGGGCGAGCACCGCTCGCCGCATCGGTACGCTCGACCGTGTCGGTGTCTTCTAGGAACGGAGCGAGAACCTCGCGCACATGAGCTTCGGCTTCTTCGATGCTTCGGTCGGGAGCGAACCGGTGGTTGATGGTCAGCTTCACTTCGTCGGGCACCACGTTGCCAGCGACTCCCCCGTCGACAAACACCGCTTGAAGACCTTCGTGATAGGTGCACCCTTCGACCAACGGTTGTCGAGGTTCGTATTCCTCCAGCGCGGCGAGCAGGCCGGCGAGCCGATGGATGGCGTTGCGGCCCATCCACGCTCGGGCCGAGTGCGACCGCTTGCCGGTGAGGGTGACCACAAAGCGCATCGTGCCTTGGCACCCGGCTTCGAGCACTCCCCCGGTCGGCTCGCCGAGCACCGCCACGTCGGCTTCGCACAGTTCGGGCCGTTGCTCGAACAGTTCGCGCAACCCGTTGTGTTTGATGGCGACTTCCTCGCGTGCATAGAACACATAGGTGGTGTCGACCGCTGGCTCGGGGATCGTGCGAGCCAGTTCGAGCATGACCGCCAGGCCGCCCTTCATATCGGCCGAGCCCAAACCCCACAGGGTCGAGCCGTCGATGCGAGCGTTGGCATTGTTATTGGCCGGGACGGTATCGGTGTGGCCGCCGAGCAGCACTCGGTACTTGCGGCCAAGATTGGTGCGGGCGACCAGGTTGTCGCCGACCCGGTCGACGGTGAGCCCGGGAATCTTGCGAAGCTCGACCTCGAACCAATCGGTGATCGGGCCCTCGTTGAAGCTCTCCGACGCCATGTCGACCATGTCGGCGGTGAGGCTCAAAAGGTCGGGCAAGGCAATGTTGGTGCCAGGAATTGTTGTCACGAGTACCAGTCTGTCAGGCGCAGCGACCTCGTCGGGTGGCTAACCGAGTCGTTCGAAGAGCAGATCGATCTTTTCGGCTGGTTCGACCGCCGCGATCCGGATGTGGTTTTCCCCGTCGGGTCCGTAGAACGTACCGGGGCTAACGATCATGCCGACCTCTTTGGCGAGCCGTTCGACCAACGCCATTGCTCCGTCGGGTGCGTCGACCCACAGGTAGAACGCGCCGCCCGGCAGTTCGGCGGGAAGGCCCATCTTGGCGAGCAGCTCGACCAGCCGCTTCATGCGGTCGAGGTAAATCTGGCGCTGAGCCACCACGTGCTCGTCGTCGTTAAACGCCGCCACGGCGGCGGCTTGGGCGGGGCCGGGCACCAGCATGCCGGTGTGCTTGCGACATTCGCTGAGGTAATGAACTAGCTCGGCGTCGCCGGCGTAGAAACCAACTCGACCGCCGGCAAAGTTCGATCGCTTCGATAGCGAGTGCACGGCGATCACGCCGTCTTGGCCGTGGTGCAAGATGCTGCGGGGCTCGCCCGAGAACGTGAATTCGATGTAGCACTCGTCGCTGAACACCGGCACGTTGTTGGACCGCCCCCACTCAGCGGCGGCGCCGAGATCGTCCATTCCGCCCGCCGGATTGCCGGGCGTGTTGATCCAAAGACACAGTGCACGAGCGGCATCGGCCGGGTCGATTTGTGAAAGGTCGATACACCAATTCTCGTCGAGCGGCACCGGAACGGCCCGCAGCCCAGCCAACGTCGCGCTCATCGCGTAGGTGGGATACGCAATAGCCGGAAACAGAACGGTGTCGCGTTCGGGGGTCCGTAACTTCAACAGACCAGCCAACGACGCAACGAACTCTTTGGTGCCGACACACGCCGCGATGTTGGTCGGGTCGACGTGCACATCGAAGCGCCGTGCCATCCAGTTGCCCGCTGCTTCGCGAAGGGGCGCAATACCGATCGATGGCGGATACCCCCGCTCGAGGTTCGACGTGGCGGCCGCTTCGATAAGTGCGGCGGGCGGCGGGTCGCACGGCCGGCCGATCGACAGATCGACAATGCCTCCCTCGAACTTTTCCGCCTCGGCCTTCAGGGCCAACAAGGTGTCGTACGGGTGCGGCGGCGGCCACTGTTCAGTGCTCACGATTCTGCTTTCTGCGGGGGCTATTTTGTCTGCTCGGTCACGCCGGTTACCCATTCGGCGAGTCGACTTTTTGATGACGGTTCGAGACGGGCGAGCAGCCGCATTGCGGTGTCGGTGGTCTCCTCGGAGAGTACCTGACCCTCTCGGTGGATCATGGCCAAAACATCGCCTCGATCGAATGGCACGATCAGTTCGCACAGCTCGGTCATTGCCCGGAGCCGGTCGCCGATCGCATTGAGCAGATCGTCCATCCCTTCGCCGGTATGGGCCGAGATCGCTACCGCCCCTTCATGCTTGTCGGCGAGTCGATAGGGCTCGTCGTTGATGTCGGCTTTGTTAAACACCAGCAGCTCGGGAACCTCGCCCGCGCCGATCTCGCCCAGCACGTAGCGCACGGCGTCGATGTTGCCGTAGGGGTCGACTCCCGACCCGTCGACCACATGAACCAGCACATCGGCATCGACCACCACGTCGAGGGTCGACTTAAACGCCTCGACCAACTGCGTAGGTAGCTTGCGAACGAACCCGACGGTGTCGGTCATGAACACCGCCTCACCGCCCGGAAGCTGAAGTCGGCGGGTGGTGGCATCGAGGGTGGCGAACAGCCGGTCCTCGCTCAGCACACCGGCGTCGGTGAGGCGGTTGAGTACGGTCGACTTTCCGGCGTTGGTATAGCCAACGATGGCGACCCGCCGATTGCTCGTACGCTTGCGGGCCTTGGCCTGGGTTTGGCGGACCTTGGCGACCTGGCGCAAATCGGCTTCGAGTTTGTGGACCCGCCGCAGCAGACGACGACGGTCGACCTCGAGCTGGGTTTCGCCCGGGCCTCGGGTTCCGATGCCACCCCCCTGCTGGCTGAGGTTCTTTGCCTTACCTCGCAGGCGCGGTAACCGGTACTTCAGCTGGGCCAGCTCGACTTGGGCCTTACCTTCCTGGCTCGATGCGTTTTGGGCGAAGATGTCGAGGATGACCGCGGTCCGGTCGAGGGCGGTGCGCTTGAGAATCTTCTCGAGGTTGAACTGCTGGCCGGGTGAAAGCTCGTCGTCGAACACCACGGTGTCGGAGTCGAATTGTTCCGAAATGGCCTTGATCTCGTTGGCCTTGCCTTTGCCAACATAGGTTGCGGGGTCGGGCGACTCCCGCCGTTGATGAACCCGAGCGACTTCGTCGGCGCCGGCGGTGTCGACCAGCAGCGCGAGTTCGTCGAGCGAGGCTTCGGTTTCCTCGGGCCGGTCAGGGGGCGTCGTTACGCCGACGAGAACAATCCGTTCCCGGAACGTTCGGTCGATGAGGCCGCCGGTTTCGCCACCGAACTCGCCAAACGCGCCACGGTGTGACTCTTCTGGCTGCTGGTTGTCATCACCCATGTAGCAACGATTCGTTGACTTCGACCGTGCCGACAACTACCGCTGGCCCGGTTAGGAAGGCGCGCGAACCAACCTCGACCGTGGCGTTTCCGCCGGGCATCCGCACGGTCACGGTGTCGCCGACTAGGCCCCACCGGCTGGCCAGGGTGGCCGCGGCGCAGGCACCGGTTCCACACGCTTGGGTTACTCCGACGCCGCGCTCCCACACGACAAGATCGATCGTGTCGCTGTCGGCGGCGGGCGAGATGAATTCGACGTTGAGGCCATCGGGATACAGGGCCTCGATGGCCGAGCCCTGGCCGGCGACATCGACCGCGTTGGTGTCGGCGACATGAACCACCAGGTGCGGGTTGCCGAGGTCGGCGGTTCCGGCGAGTTCGAGGTCGAGCGACGGGTCGACCCCCGGCCCAGCGCCAACCGGGCCCATGTCGACCCGGGCCATGATCTCGTCGGGATGCGAGCCGGCCGACACGCTGACGACCCGTTGCCCACCATCGGTGTGGATCAGCAAGTCACCGGTGATCAGGTTGTTGCGGGCCGCCACCGCTTGGGCCAGACACCGAATGCCGTTGCCGCTCATTTCTGGACGCGAGCCGTCAGCGTTAAACAGGACCATTCGAGTCGAGTCGTTCGGGCCGGGCAGAGCGAACAGCAGCCCGTCGGCACCAATCCCGAGGCGTCGGTCGCAGACCCGTTGGGCGAGAGCCTCGGGGTCGGCGGGAAGTTCGTCGGCGTGGCCAACCAGAAAGTCGTTGGCGAGTCCGTGGTGTTTGGTGAGTTTCATCAGCTCGGTAATTCTCTCAGGAGTTGGTCGAGAAGCGCCATCGGGTTTTCGGGGGCTTCAAGCCAGTGGATGCGAGGATCTCGGTTGAACCACCGTTCCTGACGACGGGCAAACTTGCGGGTACGCGACCGGGCGAGCTCAAGGGCGCCGCCCAGGGAACGGCGAGCTTCGATGTGGTCGATCAGCTCTTTGTAGCCGAGTGCTTGTCGGGCGGTGCGGGAGATTCCATTAGGCAGCGCTAGCAGCCCCTTGACCTCGTCGAGGAAACCATCGGCCATCTGTTGCTCGTACCGGCGGTCGATACGTTCGTTCTGTACCTCTCGGGGCAGGCGAATCCCGATCTGTTTGAAGTCGACCTCGGGGTAGGCATCGATACCCGGACCAAACGACGAGAACGGTCGCCCCGAGCCGAGCGTGACCTCGAGCGCCCGAGCGATACGACGATGGTTGGTTGGCTCCATCCGACTGGCGGCCAGCGGATCGAGTTCGGTCAGCTGTTGGTGCAGGGCAGCCACGTTGTGGTTGGCGTCGAGTTCGGCGCGGATCTCGGGGAAGGTCTCGGGAATGTCGAGACTGTTCACCACCGCTTGCACATACAGCCCGGTGCCGCCGACCATGATCGCCCGCTTGCCTCGAGCTTCGATGTCGGCGAACGCCGCCTGGGCATCGG
Organism: uncultured Acidimicrobiales bacterium; assembly: GCA_938038815.1. Classification (GTDB taxonomy): domain Bacteria; phylum Actinomycetota; class Acidimicrobiia; order Acidimicrobiales; family SHLQ01; genus CALLQB01. The sequence continues at coordinate 18,030 of CALHTF010000135.1, forward strand.
CTTGGAAACGAGACACCGCATAATCGTCGTGCGGGTCGGCGATGTCGATGAGGTGATGGCGCACCCGGGCCTGTTCGTCGGCGGTCGGTTTCGCCGTACCTATATCCATGCCTCGGTACACCTGCATCGAGTCAGCCGACACCAACTCGATGTCGCCACAAGCTTCGGCGACGGCCATCGCCAGCGCCGACTTTCCGCTGGCGGTCGGGCCGATAAGGACGAGGGGCGCGGGCATCTACAGAAACTCGGCGAGCAGGCTGTAGTAATCGAGTCGCAACGGGTCGGGGTGTTCGAGCCCGTAGGCGTCGAAGAACACCGGTAGCAGCTCGGCGCCAAAGACCGTGACCACCGATCGGGCGGCGAGCGCCAGGTCGACATACGGGTCGGCCATGCCAGCACTTGCCCAGTCGGTGATGCCGCTTACCTTGGCTTCGCTCGCCGCGCCGTCGAGCAACACCGTGTCGAGTCCGAAACGGCCGTGACCGAACGCCAACTGTGGCTCGTCGGGTTGGCGGTCGCGCAACATCTCGACCAACCGGTCGGCGCCGTAGCGGGCGTACGGGCCACCGAAGTCGTGATCGGCGAACTCGCCGGCCGCCACCGCCGCTTCGATGTGGGCCAGTCGTACATCGAGGCGCATATCGGGCGCCCCCGACTCGGGATCGGTGGGGTCGCCAGGATCGGTTCGGTGCACCATCCGCAGTGCCCGGGCCGCTTGGGTGACCGACTGGGCCGGGTCGACCCGATGTTCGGGTGCTGAGGCCGGCAACCCAACCGGGTATTTCAGTACCGCAGCGTTGGGCGACGCGGCGACGACATGGGGAACCGGCAGTCGGGAACCGATCCATTCGAGACTCCGCTGTTCTTGCGCCACGGCGTCGGGACGACGAGGGTCGCCCACCATCAAAACCTGTATCGGCCACGCGTCGCGTTGGCGAAGTTCGATGACGCGCACGAAGTTCGGGCCAACCCGCTCGCCCACCGGCGCCGCATCGCCGATCGCTTCGAGCACCGGGGCCGAAAGCCCGTCGGGCACGCCGCTGTCGGGTTCGGGACTCAGACCGACACCACCGGAATTCGCACCCGAGTCTTGGGGCGAGACACAACTTCGACCAATTCGCCCACCAGGTACTGGCGCGCCGCATCGACCACCTGCACGTCGGCATAGGTTCCTGGGCGCAGCGGGCCAGCCTCGGTCACCGGGAAATGGATCAGCTTGTACTGTCCGGTTCGCCCCGTCTGCTGACTTGGATCGCGCTTCGAGAGCCCCTCGACCAGCACTCGCTCGGTTCGCCCGATGCGTTCCTGATGGTTGTGGGCGCTCGACCGTTGCACCACTCGACGCAACTCTTCGAGCCGCTCGACCGCCACCTCGTGAGGCACGGTGTTGGCAAGGCTGGCCGCCTCGGTACCCGGACGGGGCGAGTAGATAAAGATGTACGCCGCGTCGTAGCCAACCTCGGCCACCAGCTCCATCGTTGCTCGATGGTCGGCATCGGTCTCGCCCGGAAATCCCACGATGATGTCGGTGGTGATCGCCAGATCATCGATGGTGGCCTTCGCCAGATTGACCCGCTCGAGGTAACGCTCGCCGGTGTACCCGCGGTGCATCGCCGCCAGCACCTGATCGCTCCCCGACTGCACGGGAAGGTGAAGATGTTCGCACACGCTGGGGGTTTCGGCCATGGCCTCGATGGTCTCGGGCCGGAGGTCTTTCGGGTGCGGGCTGGTGTAACGGACCCGTTCGATCCCGTCGACCGCACCAACCGCCCGGAGCAGGTCACCAAATAACGGGCGCACCCGGGTGTCTTCGCCGGCCTTGCGAGCAGCCAGGGTGAGGTCGCGTCCGTAGGAGTTTACGTTTTGGCCGAGCAAGGTGATTTCGCTCACGCCGTCGTCGGCTAACCGTTGGGCTTCGGCAACCAAGTCGTCGAAGGGCCGACTCAGCTCAGGGCCCCGAACAGCGGGCACGATACAAAACGCGCAGTTGTTATCGCAACCAACCTGAATCGTCACCCACGCCGAATAGTCGACCTCGCGCCGCGCCGGAAGGGCCGAAGGAAACGCCTCGGCATCATCACGGGCCGCCGCTTCGAGTACCTCGACCTGGGGGCCGTACTGGCGGGCATCGTCGAGCAGTTGCGCCGCCCGGTGCACGTTGTGGGTTCCGAACACCACATCGACATGGCCCGCCCGCTCACGTATTTCGTCACGATCCTTTTGGGCCAAACAACCACCGACCGCAATCTGCATGTCGGGGTTGTGGGTCTTGAGGACCTTCAGGTCGCCGAGCTTGGCGTAGAGCTTGTTGTCGGCGTTCTCGCGAATGCAGCAGGTGTTCAGGACCACCACGTCGGCGGATTCGAGTTCGCCGGCCGGCGCCATACCGTCAGCTTCGAGCAACCCGGCGATGCGCTCGGTGTCGTGCTCGTTCATCTGACAGCCATAGGTGGCGATGTGGTAGGTCCGGGTCACAAGGCCAATCGTAGCGGTAAGGGGTAGTGCACTCCCTCAGCGCAGCAGCATCGATCTGGGCTAAACCGGTGGCCTATGACAGGCGACAAACTCGACTGGATCTTCGACGAGTCGGCGTCGCTGGCACCCAAGTACGACGAGTGGGCCTCAACCTATGATACCGACCACGACCAGTGGGGCTGGCGGGGTCCCGACGTCGTCGCCTCTGCGGTTCTCGAACGGCTGGGCACCGCTGCTCGCAATGACACCATCATCGATGCGGGCTGTGGCACCGGTAAGGCCGGAATCGCCCTGCGGGCGGCTGGCTGGACGGGACGAATCGTTGGACTTGACCTCAGCCAGGGAATGCTCGACCAAGCGTTAGCCACCGGCGTCTACGACGACGTGGCGTGCTGCTCACTCACCGATGTGCCGCTAGGTGCCGCCAGCGCCGCGGCCGTGGTTTCGAGCGGTGTGTTCACCCACGGCCACGTCGGCGGTGAAGCCTTCGGCGAGTTGTGTCGGATCACTCGGACGGACGGCTTTGTCGCTATCACCCAACGGGTGGACCTTGCCGATGCCTTCGCCCCATTCAGCGATGCTCTCGTCGAGGCCAACGAGTGGGTCGAACTCAACCGGACCGCCCCCACCAACCTGCACACCGGCCGAGGCGACGACGTACGTCAATCGGTCATCACCTGGCAGGTGCGGTAGGCGGCCCGCAGGCGCTTCGTCACGAGGCGACCGAGTGCAGGCCGACCATGGTTCCTTCCGTGTCGGTAAACAACGAGACGAAGCCGTGGTCGCCGATCGAGAACTTTGGCCGCACGATCGATCCGCCGGCCGCCTCGACCCGGGACGCTTCAATCGCACAGTCGTCGCACGAGAAGTAGACCATTGCTCCGCCGGGGCCGGGCTGGGCGTACTCGAGTTTGACGAGCGCACCGCCGGCACCGTGGGACGTGAAGTCATCGCCGAACGCCCGCATCTGGGCCGACGGATCGTTCGGATCGTCCATCGATGTCAACGAGGTCTGAAGAACGGTTTCGTAAAAGGCCTGAGCCCGGTCCATGTCTTGGACGTAGATATCAAACCAACCAACTTTGCGCATGAGCGTTTCCCTTCGAGTAGCGAAGGCGTTTGCCTTCAGGGAGTACTCAACCAGAGGCCGCTCAGAAAGGATTGTAGATATCAGACATCGAACATTTTCTTGAACTGCCCGGGCGTGTAGCCGGTCAATTTTCGAAACGAATGGGTGTAGTGCGATTGGTCGGCGAACAACAGCAGATAGCCCTCGCGGAACGAATGCTGCACGCGAAGCACCTTCAACAGGTCGTGCGGCGAGAACCCGGTGGTCGACTTCAACGACCTTTGGAGTTGTCGAGGAGACAGCGCCGCCCGCTCGGCCATGTCGGCAACGTTGTAAATCTCGTCCAGGTGGGTCAGGATCGCGGCGGTCACCGGGTTTGGTGCGACCAAGCCTGCGTCGAGGAGGCTCTCGACGAAGTCGCCAAACACCGTGGCTTGGTCCTCAAAGTCGAGGCCGGCCACCGCATTGTTCACCTCGATGAGCGGCAGGTCGCCCCGGTACGGCTCGCCGACGTAGTGGTCGACCGTTGCGTCGGCATCGCCGCGCCACACGCCAGGAAAGAACTGAATGCCGGCGTAGTGAAACGAGGTGCCGAGCTCGAGGGTCGTGTGCGTGGTGTGCAGCAAGGTCACCCCAGCAATGCGGGTGTCGACTTGATCGAACAAAAGGTTCACGCAGGCATCGGGCATGGCGTGCAGCGTGAAGTTCTCTTCAAGATCGACTTCGGTTCGCAGCTGCCAAAAGCAGTGCACCAGCTCACCCAGCGCTGCCGGAGGTGAGGCTTCGGTGTAGATAACCGACTCTATCGTTTTGGGAATTCCGTCCTTTACCGGGTCATACATGGCAACCCGATCGTAGGCCCGAACCGGGTGAGCCACCGCGAGCAGAACCGGGCGTAAAGCCAAAACCGAGCATGACCGGAGCCGCAACGACCAAAAACCCAGTAGCATCCTTGATCGAACGGGTGTTCGAAACTACAGTCACGTAAGTTCTTCAGCACACCTGGTTCACCGAGTGTGTCACACCCCCTCAATAGGTTCTCTTCCGTAAACGAAACCCCACCGAAACTTCTCGCCCAGAGAGCGCAGAAGCACCCAAGGAGCAAACACAACATGGATCGCGAAAAAGCGCTCGAAATGGCGATGAGTCAAATTGAAAAGGCCCACGGCAAGGGCGCCGTTATGAAGATGGGCGACAAGACCAACATGGACGTCGAGGTCGTGCCGACCGGTGCGTTGTCGCTCGACATCTGCCTCGGCGTCGGCGGCCTGCCTCGTGGCCGAGTCGTGGAGATCTTTGGCCCAGAGGCCTCGGGTAAGACCACCCTGGCGATCCACGTGGTCGCCGAGGCACAGCGCAACGGTGGCATCTGTGCCTACATCGACGCCGAGCACGCAATGGACCCGGTGTATGCGCGAGCGATCGGCGTCGATGTCGACGAACTTTTGATCTCTCAGCCCGACACTGGTGAACAGGCACTCGAAATCGCCGACACGTTGATCCGCTCCGGCGCCATCGACGTTGTGGTCATCGACTCGGTTGCCGCCCTTACTCCCAAGGTCGAACTCGAAGGCGACATGGGCCAGTCCCACGTTGGCCTGCAAGCTCGTTTGATGAGCCAAGCGCTACGAAAGCTCACCTCAAATCTCAACAAGTCGAACACCATCTGCATCTTCATCAACCAGCTGCGCGAAAAGATCGGCGTTATGTTCGGTTCGCCCGAGACCACCCCTGGTGGTCGGGCGCTCAAGTTCTACTCGTCGGTCCGTCTCGACATCCGTCGGGTCGAATCCATCAAAGACGGCAGTGAATTGGTTGGTAACCGGGTCAAGGTAAAGGTGGCCAAGAACAAGGTCGCCCCACCGTTCCGGGTTGCCGAGTTCGACATCATGTACGGCGAAGGAATCAGCCGTGAGGGCTCGGTGCTCGATATCAGCGTCGAACACGACATCATCAAGAAGTCGGGTGCTTGGTACACCTACGAAGGCGAACAGCTCGGCCAAGGCCGCGAGAACGCCAAGAAGTTCCTCAAAGAGAACCCCGAAATCATGGTCGAGGTAACCGACCGGGTCCTCAAACTGGTGATGCCCGAACCCGACGAAATCGATCTCACCGATCAAAGCGACGAGGACTTCAGCGAAGCTGACGACGAGCCGATTTCGCTCGACGATTGACCCTCAAACAACCTGGTGACGACATTTCATGAAATGTTTTGTTTCCGTATGGTTCCCGGCCACAAGGCTGCGATAGACCTCTTGGCAAGGGGAACCGATACTAGTTCGGTCACGGGTGGTATCTGTTTTTGGCGGAACAGATGCCACCCGTGCCCCGCGTTTTGGGCCAGATCTTCCTAACGTCTCCCCGCCATCGGCCGAATCAGATACCAACACCGAACTGGTGAGGGTGTGGAAGTCGATTTCGACGCCGTTAGCCTCAGTGGTGGGTGGAGACCCGAATCTATTTCCGCGACCCCTTGGGGTTAAGGACACAGGAGGCACCAGTGCCCCGCAATTGGATCTATTTCTTGCTGATCCTCTTCGTTTTGTATTTGATCAGCCTCAACCCAACCGATGCTGGCCACACGGCCCACACCTTCTTTGGATGGTTGGGTTCGATGTTGAACTCGATCGGCCAGTTCGCCGACGGCCTGTTCGATGGCCCAGCCTCCGAGCAGGGCTTTGGTAACTAGGCTCTGCCGGGCCGCAAGGTTCGACGCTGCCTAGCGCCTCGTGGTCGCTCACTCGTCCCACGCGGGGACCCGGTCGCCACTAACGGCGCTTATTTGGCCCCTCCCAGAGAACGAAGTTCTGGTCGAGGGCGAAAAGGTCTACTACCGCGCCCGAATGCATTGGGCATCGCTGGCGATGACGCTGGCCGAGACCTTTGCGGTGTACATCTTGTTGCTGACCGCCTTCGAGGGGTTTCCGACCACGTTTGGCACCCTGGCTGCGTTCGTGGTTATTGCCTCGGTCGTGGTGATTGGCCGCCTTCTGCAGACCCATACGTGGACCTGGTCGGAGGGTTCGCTCGTGGCGGTGCTGGTTCTGGTGATCATGTCGGCCACTGCCGACTTGCCCGCCGCGATCGCCATGATCGTGGCGATTATCGCCGCGATGCGACTCGTGGCCCATTACCTACGCTGGGCGTACTACGAGGTTCGATACGTAACGAACCGGCGCATCATCGAAACTAGCGGGTTCTTTGGCTCGAGGATCTCCTCGATGCCGCTCGGCCGAGTTACCGACATCAGCCTGACCCGAAGTGTGTTTGGTGAAGTCCTCGACTACGGGACGCTCCGGGTCGAAAGCGCCGGCCAAGACCAGGCGCTCGGGACCATCGGCTTCTTGGTCGAGCCCGAAATGTTCCACGAGACCATCGTGCTTCTTTCCACCGAGGTCCACGGGTAAATCTTTGCCCGATCCGGGAACCGATCGGGCGTGAAATGTGTTGTTATTGACAACAGCTCCAACGACCCCATTGGGAGAAACCATGGCTGAGAAGACCTACACCGACGAAGAACTCCGCGAGCGCCTCACCGCCGCGCAGTACCAGGTAACCCAACAGGCCGGCACCGAACGAGCTTTCACCGGCGAATACTGGGACTGCAAGGACGACGGCATGTACCACTGCATTGTTTGCGACGCAGCACTGTTTGCGAGCGACACCAAGTACGAGTCGGGTTCTGGCTGGCCCAGCTTCTACCAGGCAGCCGACGACGCCAAAGTAGAGCGCAAGGTCGACACCTCCCACGGTATGACCCGAGTCGAGGCACTCTGCGCATCGTGCGGCGCCCACCTTGGCCACGTGTTCACCGACGGCCCAGCCCCGACGGGCGAGCGATTCTGCATGAACTCGGCGTCGCTGCGCCTGGAGAAGACCGAGAGCTAGGTAGCCGACCGGTCGGCTAGCCGCAGTCGTAGGGCATTCATCACGGTGATGGTGGTGTACTGACGGATGCGGTTTCGGTCAGCCGGGAACGTTGCCATATGGGCTTCGACTTTGCCGTCGAGACTGGTTGCCATCCACACCGTGCCGGGCTCTACCCCGTCTTGGGGATCGGGTCCAGCGACACCCGTGACGGCGATCGACACATCGACACCCAACAACTTGACGGCGCCAGCTGCCATGGCCCGCACTGCTGCCTCGCTCACGACCGGCCCTTCGGGCACGTCGAGCATGGTGAACTTTAGGTCCGAGGCGTAACTCACGAGGCCACCCCGGAACACCGCACTGGCGCCCGGCACATCGACCAGACGCGCCGAGATCATGCCACCGGTAAGCGACTCGGCCGTCCCGAGCGTAAGGCCTTGAGCTTTCAACTCGGCGAGCACGACTGCTTCCATCGAGTGGCTCTTGTCGTTGTCGTGGTCGATGCCGAAAATGATCGGGCCCACCACGTCGGTAACTCGCCGCTGGGCATCGTCGAGCGCAGCCTGGGCGGTGGGGTCGTCGATCGCTTTCGCCGTCAGGCGGATCTTGAGCCCCTCGATACCGCTTGCGTTGAACGCCAGCGTGACACCATGCGCTGGGTCGTCGAGATAGTCGATGACCCCCGCCAGCATCTCGCCCAGCCCGGATTCTGATTGCCCCCAGGTGCGAAGCGTTCGCGACCGAATGACCGCCGCCTCACCCGAGCGGGCCATGAGGTCGGGCACCACCGTGCCAAGCATCATGGCGTGCATCTCGTGGGGCACCCCGGGCATGGCGTAGATCACTTTGCCCAACGGGTCGTCGAGGTCGACGGGAACCACAAGCCCCGCTGCGGTTCCGGGCTGTTGCTCCATGGTCCAGCCGCCGGCCGGAATGTCGGCTTGGCGAAGGTTACTTTCGGGCATTTCGCGGCCCCGAGAGGTAAACATCTCTCGGATAACCGCCACCAACGCTTCGTCGCGTTCGAGGGGGCGCCCAACGACCTCGGCGATGATCTCGCGGGTGATGTCGTCGTGGGTGGGGCCCAACCCGCCGGTGATGATCACCGCATCGGAGCGATCGACGGCGCCTTGGATTACCTGGCGCATGCGTTCGGGGTTATCGCCGACCTTGGTCTGGAAATGCGAGTTGAGACCAGCCAGCGCCAGTTGCTCGCCGATCCACGACGAGTTCGTGTCGACGATTTGCCCCAACAAAAGCTCGGTGCCGACCGCTACGACTTCGACGTTCATGAGCGAGTGCCGTCTCGCCAGTACATGTAACCCGTGTACAGCGTGAGCGCTACCGCCGCCCAAAGCGCAACGTCTACGACCCACCGAGCATTCTCGAACGGCGGCGCAACGGCGATCAGTAACGCGATTCCTTGGATGGTCGACTTCCATTTCGCCGCCTGGCGGGCTGGCACACTGATCGATTTGGTGGCGAGGTAACTACGCCAGGCGCTTATGGCGACCTCGCGACCGGTGATGAGCGCTACGGGCAGCCACCAATACGAGCCCACCAACCAGAGGGCGATCATTGCGCCGATGACCACCACTTTGTCGGCCAGCGGGTCGAGAAACGCACCCGCCCGGGTCGATCCGTGGTTGCGAGCCAAGATCCCGTCGAGAAAATCCGAAGCCGCCATAAGGGTGCCAAGCCCAACAGCAGCCCATGACGCACCCAGGCTCTCCTCGCTGTTGAGGATCATCCAGAACAGAAAGGGCGACGCAATGATGCGCGCCATCGTGATCATGTTCGCCGGGTTGGTAACAAACGCTCCCCCGTGGTGCCGTACCGCGTCGATCACGGCTGTGCGCTCACCGCCACCGCATCGAGGTCGGGGCCCAACGCGCCGACCACCTCAACCTCGTGAAACTCTCCCACGGCCAGATCTTCGGCGACGGTGATCACGCCGTCGATCTCGGGGGCTTCACGGGTGCTTCGGGCAATGCCTGGTTCGTCCACAAGTACTTTGACCGTCCGGCCGATCAAATCGTCACGTTTTCTTGCGGTAATTCCGTCTTGCAGTTCTCGCAGTTCGGCGAGCCGCTCGTGCATCAGGTGCGAGTCGACCTCGTCGTCGAGATCAAAAGCATAGGTGCCGGCTTCTGGGCTGTAGGCGAAGAAGCCGCACCAATCGAGGTCGGCCTCGGCGACGAAATCGAGCAACTGGTCGTGATCGGCTTCGGTTTCGCCCGGGTAACCAACGATGAAGTTCGACCGGAAGGCCGCATCGGTCGCCTGCGACCGGATGGCGGTGATCCGTTCGATGAACTTGTCGCCGTTGCCCCAACGCTTCATCCGCCGCATCAGCGGCGGCGACACGTGTTGCAGCGACAGATCAAAGTACGGGACCTCGGTCGCCAGGATCGTCTCTATCAGCGCATTATTCAGCTCGGACGGGTACAAGTACAGCAGGCGCACCCAGTCGACGTGGGGCTTGATGGCTTCGATGAGCGGGATCAGGTCTTTGGTGCCTTCGCCCTGATCGCGTCCGTAGCTGGCAAGGTCTTGGGCAACCAGCACCACCTCTTGGGCCTCGAGTGTTTGGACTTCGGTCACGATCGACTCGACCGATCGAGACCGTTGCGGACCCCGAAAGGTCGGGATGGCGCAGAAGCCACATGCCCGGTCGCAACCTTCGGCGATCTTGATGTACGCCCACGGACGATCCGAGGCCGGACGAGGTAGGTTCAAAAGGTCAAAGCTCGGGGCCTCGGGCCCTTTGGGCTTTGCACCGATGCTCACCGGCACGCCGAAACCAGCGACCTTGTCGGCCTCAGGGAGCGCGTCGGACAGCTCGTCGCCGTACCGTTCGGCCATGCACCCGGTTACCACAAGTTCGGCGTCGGGGTTCTCGCCAGAAATGGCCAGGATCGTGTCGATCGACTCCTGTCGAGCCTCCTCGATGAAGGCGCAAGTATTCACCACCACCAGATCGGCCTGGTCGAGGTCGTCGGCAGCCTCGAGGCCATCGGCCAGCATCTTTCCGACCAACTTGTCGGAGTCGACCTGGTTCTTTGGGCAACCCAAAGTCTCGATGAAGAAGCGTTTCGTCACAGTGGGTTGAGGTTACTTGACTTTCAGAATTCGCCAGCAGCGCCGCGAGCCTTGGCTCGGCGGTTGGCGGCGTACCACTGGGTCGCCGAAACAATGGTGTACGGCACGATCAGCAACAGTGCGTAGACCCACTCGCGGGTCAAGACGAACAGCACGAATCCGGTAAGCACCATTGCCACGAGGCCGACCAGTAGCAGCCGGGTCAAGATGCGGACATCGGACCACGAATCGAGCCCTCGATCTTCGTACACGCCCTCAGGATACCGCTGCTGTCGGCGGTTAGCTGCCGGCGCCCACGATGACAACGGTCGCGGCGTACATGGCGAGCAGCACCACCGCTTCCCAGCGCACGACCAACCGCTTGGTGTACATGAACAACAGCGCCACAACCGAGATCGCCATCATGAGGGCGACACCGGTGACCGACACACCGTTGTCGTTGACTGCACCTGGTCCAATGAGTGCGATCGCTCCACCGACCGCCAGGCTGTTGAACACGTTCGAGCCCAGCAGGTTGCCGACGATGAGTTCGGTTTCGTTTCGTCGGGCTGCCGCGGCGGCGGTCACCAACTCGGGCAACGAGGTGCCGATCGCAACCATGGTCAGGCCAATGAAGCCGCTGCTCAGGCCCGCTTCTTCCGCGATGAAGGTTGCACCCCAAACCAACGCCTGTGCGCCGAGGATTGTGCCGACCAAACCAATGAGTGTTCGCCCAACCTCGTACGACGTTTTGGTCGAGTTATCGAGAAACTCTTCGTCGATGTCGTCCTCGGCGTCGGGGTCGTTCGACATCAAGAGCCAGCCAATGGCGGCGGTCAGCGCCAGGACCATCGCAACGCCCTCGATCCGGCTCAACCCGCCTTGCACGAGCACGGTGAACATCAACGCGGCGCCAAAGGCTAACGGAGCTTCTCGACTGATCGTCGATGCGGGCAACGGTAGGGGTGAGATAACGGCTGCGAACCCCAAGACCAGGCTGAGGTTTGCCGCATTTGAGCCAACGATGTTCCCCACGCCGAGCGCAAGGTCGCCGCCCTGGGCCGCGATGCCCGATACCAACAGCTCGGGGGCACTGGTTCCAAAGCCCAACACGACGGCGCCGATAACCACCGGCGACATCGAAAGGTTCGTTGCCAGTCGTGCGCCGCCCAAGACGAATTGGTCGGCGGCGAACGTAAGCAGACCTAGCCCAACAATGACGGCCAGAACAGCAAGAAGCATGAGCCTGTTCTACTGCTGTTTGGCTTGTTCGAGCTCTTCGGGGGTCAACAAGACCGAGCGGGCCTTTGAGCCTTCGCTCGGGCCGACCACGCCGCGCTGTTCGAGTAGGTCCATGATCCGCCCGGCCCGGGCGAAGCCGACGCGAAGCTTGCGTTGCAGCATCGAGGTCGAGCCGAGTTGGCTCGCCACGACAAGTTCCATTGCTTGCATCAGCAACTCGTCGTCGTCGCCGCCGCTCGAACCAAAGGTTCCCGGAGGCGCCGCCGCGGTGAGATCGTCGGTTTCGGGGAACGGCACGTTGGCGATCGCCAACGGCTTGGCGGCCGGAGCGGCAACCTCGTCGGCCGACGCCGTGAGATCGACTGCTGGGGCGGCGGTAGTCGCAGCCTCAGGCTGTGCTTCCTCGACCTCGATAACCTCAGGTTGTTGGTTGCGCCAGAACTCGACAACACCGCGAACCTCTTCTTCGGTGACCCAGCAACCCTGCACACGATGCGGAGTGCTCGACGCCGGACCCATGAGCAACATGTCACCCTTACCGACCAGACGCTCGGCGCCTGGCTGATCGAGGATGACTCGACTGTCGGCGAGGCTCGACACGGCAAACGCCAGGCGAGCCGGAACGTTGGCCTTAATGACGCCGGTGATCACGTTGACCGACGGGCGCTGCGTGGCAATTACCAGGTGGATACCAACCGCCCGAGCCTTCTGTGCGATTCGACAGATCGACTCTTCGACGTCGCGGGCGGCAACCATCATGAGGTCGGCGAGCTCGTCGACCACCACCACGATGTAGGGCATGTGTTCGTACTGCTTGGGCTCGCCGTTTTCATCGACTTGGCCGAGCTTGGCTTTGACCTTGCCCTTAGCGATCGCGGCGTTGTAGCCGCCGATGTCGCGGAAGCTACAAGCGCTCAACAGCTCGTAGCGGCGTTCCATCTCACGGACCGCCCAGGCCAGCGCGTTGGCGGCCTTCTTGGCGTCGGTGATTGGCTGGGTGAGCAGGTGAGGTACCCGCTCGTATTGGCCCATTTCGACCATCTTCGGGTCGACCAGGATCATGCGTACCTGATCGGGGGTGGCCCGCATCAGAATCGATGTGATGAGACTATTGATGCACGACGACTTACCGGCACCGGTTGCACCAGCGATCAGGATGTGAGGCATCGCCGCCAGGTTCGCCAGCATCGAGCGGCCGTTGATGTCGCGACCGAGGGCTGCTTCCATTGGGTGGTCGGCGTCGCGGGCCTCTTGTGAGCCAAGGATGTCGCCCAGGGCAACGATCTCGCGGTTGGCGTTCGGGACTTCCACGCCGATCGCCTGACGGCCCGGGATCGGCGCCAAGATACGCACGTCGGGCGACGCCATCGCATAGGCGATGTCTTTGTTGAGCGAGGTAACTCGGGCGACCTTTACGCCCGGGCCAAGCTCGAGTTCGTAACGGGTAACGGTCGGGCCGACGACCATACCGACCAGGCGGGTTTCGACACCGTGTTCGGCGAGGGCGTTTTCGAGAATGCGCCCTCGTTCCTCGACCGCCCGCTTATCGACCTGCTGCGCATCGGACTGGTCGAGCAGGTTCAGTGGTGGGAGCACCCAATCGCCACGCTTGGACACGGTTGCCCGCGTGGCAGCCGCGACCTTGGCTGGACGTTCGGGCACCTCGACCTTGGGAATGTCGGCCTTGGGCTTGGGCGCTTGTTTCGGAGCCTCGTCTTCTTGAGGCGGCTCGACATCGATGCGGCGATCGTCGTTTCCGGTGGCGACAGCGTTGGGGTCGCCGAGGTTGAATTCGTCGTCGGCAATGTCGCTGGGCAGGCCGCCGATGTCGTCTTCGTCCCACACGGGGTCGCGAAGATCGATGTCGCCTGGGTCAAAGAGTAGCCAGCGCAGCCGCTCACCGAGCGAACCGAACATCGAGGGTCGGTCGGGCGACGGCGCGGCCAGTGACCGGACGGTGATACCGCTCAGAACCAGGAACGCGAGGATCGAAATCGTCGAGAGCACCAGCACCGCCCCCCACATGGCGACCATCTTGTGCAGCACGCCGCCGGTCGCGAAACCAAGCACACCGCCGGCATCGCTGAATACGTCGACGGTTGCGTCGAGGCCCGGACGACCACGGAACAGATGCAACAGACCCGAAACCGCCACGATCGTGAGCGCCGAGCCAACGAGAAGCCGCAGCGTGAGTTGCCGGTCGCCGCGTTCGGACTGGTCGTCGGACTTTCCGCGGACCATCACAATGCCGCTACCGATAAGACCAACCGGGATCCATGCTCGGACCAGACCAAACAACCAGCCGGTAAACCCGTCGTAGAGTCGCCCGACCGGCCCCGCCATTTCGGCGTAGGTCGCCAGGGCGGTGAAGAGTCCAATGGCGATAAAGATGAGGCCCCACAGGTCGGTACCGTGATCAGAAAACGCTTCCGAAACGGCTTCGTTCGCTGTGGTCCGTTCTTGGCGTTTGGCCTGTGCCGCCTTGGTGGTGCGTGACGTGGCGGTCGACTGGCGACTCTTGGCTGGGGCCTTCTTCTTCGCCGGCGTCGACCTCGACGTGGTCTTCGCCCGAGGCTTGGTTGTCGTCGACGATTTCGCTCTCGTCGACGATCGTGTAGACGACTTGGGCTTTGAAGTACGGCTTTTAGTAGTCACAGCGACGTCAACGCTAACAGCAGCAACACCAGAAACATCACGAAATATGGACGCAAAGCGGTCTATCAACCACCAACCGCGCGAACTGCTCGAGTGAACAAACCAACGCACAACCCCCAAATCTCACCCACAGTGAAATCACTACCCCCAAAGCCAACGTTCCGCCTAGAATCCCACGCTCTGCGTTCAGTGCCAGGCTCCAGTGCCAGGCTCCAGTGCCAGGCTCCAGTGCCAGGCTCCAGTGCCAGGCTCCAGTGCCAGGCTCCAGTGCCAGGCTCCAGTGCCAGGCTCCAGTGCC
>CALHTF010000136.1 GCA_938038815.1 uncultured Acidimicrobiales bacterium
CAAACCCGAGTAAAGCCGAGCGAGTGCCAGGCTCCAGTGCCAGGCTCCAGTGCCAGGCTCCAGTGCCAGGCTCCAGTGCCAGGCTCCAGTGCCAGGCTCCAGTGCCAGGCTCCAGTGCCAGGCTCCAGTGCCAGGCTCCAGTAGCGGAGAGTAGGCACGTGACCGCGCTACGTCGGCACTTCGGGCCCAGCGTCGCCTCCGCTCAGTCCTACTAGGGCTGAGCGTGCACTTCGCGACGCACCCGCTGCTAACCCCGACCTCGACAGTTCGGGGCCTGAGTTACTGCACTCCGTGCAGTCCGTTCCGGGGCCACGGAGGCCCTTGCACGCTCTAGTCGGACTGTTGGTCGAGAGTACGAGCGGATATTCCTCTTCACTCGTACCGAAGGCGGCTACGAACCTGTAGGAATCCAACTGTAAGAAACGCCAAGGGTGTGGCCCGAGCCGACAGAAAACGTCAGCGATGAGGCAAAGCCGACAAAGAGCCCGTAGCTCGCGGAGGGCGAGGGGCGCAGGCTGGGGGAGATAGCGAAGCGTGGAGGGCGCGAGCTTGCGAGCAACCGACCAGGGTTAGGGGACCCAGGCCTCTACTTGGTGGTTTAGCGAGATGGCTCGGTCGGCGCAGATGCGGCAGTGGTTGCCTTGTTCGCAGCGGTTGTAGCGAACCGTGGCGATGACGAGTCCGGCGACGGCGAGCACAGCTCCGAGGATGATCGCTCGAGTGCTCCAGGTGGCAACCCGGTCGGCGAACAGTTGGTAGTCAAAGAGGGGCTCGTCGGCCTCGCTCTGCCAATCAGCCAACCACGCCGTTAGCTTGGTCAGCGGCCAACCAAGGACGATCGCGGTGACCAGTAGCGCTATCCATTCACTTCGGAAATGCTGGATCCATGCTCGAACCGTTGACCACATAGGGCCATCTTTGCACTTCCACGAAACTGCGCAAAGCGGGGAAGCATGTGGCGCCGAGGCGGGTTCCCTACGGGTCTCATGATCGACGCTGACGCCATCAATGCCGCGAGCTACGCCATTGCCTTTGGGGCAGGGGCGATCAGTTTCGCGAGCCCGTGCGTGTTGCCGGTGGTGCCCGGGTACCTGTCGGTGGTTACCGGTCTCGACATTTCCGAGCTTGAGTCCGACGACCGTTCGCGGCTGCTGCCCGTCGCCCGCGACACCGGCCTGTTCGTGCTCGGGTTTAGCGCCGTTTTCATCTCGCTCGGCGTTTCGGCCACCGCGCTCGGCGGCATCGTGTTCGACAACCAACTCATGTTGGCTCGACTCTCGGGTGCGCTTGTGCTGGCGATGGCCCTATTCATGATGGGGTCGCTGTACCTACAGGCCCCATGGCTGTATCAGGAGAAGCGATTTCATCCCTCGCTCGGCAAGTTCGGCCGGGCCGCACCAACGGTTGCCGGCGTCGCGTTCGGCTTTGGCTGGACCCCCTGCATCGGTCCGGTGCTCACGTCGATTCTGGCGATCGCCGCAACCGCCGATCGTCCGGTAACCGGCGCCGCGCTGCTCACCGCCTATTCGCTCGGTCTGGGCATTCCGTTTCTCGTCACCGGCCTGCTGCTCGGTCGCCTCAGCCGCACGCTGGGTTTTGTCCGCCGCAACCTCACCCGCCTGGTCTTTGTATCGTCGCTCATCCTCGCGGCGCTAGGAATCTTGTTGATGTTCGACAAGCTGCTGTGGGTGACCACCCAACTGCAATCGCTGCTGCGGGCGATCGGTCTCGGCGACCTCGTCGAACTCGGTTAGTCCGTTCTATTTCTACACCTTCTCTTTACAACCGTTCCTCTAGACGTTCACTCATAACTTCAGTCGCTTACTCCGGAGAAAGCTCATGGCCAAGAAGAAAAAGAAGAAGCAGAACTACCAAGCGCCTGCCCAGAGCAAGCCCGCAGCGAAGAAGAAGGCGCCCAAGGTCGACGCCGACCCAACCGATCCTGAAGTCGACATCGTCGAGGAGCCCAAGCCAGCGGCCAAAGCGAAACAACCGCCCAAGGCGAAGAAGGCCGCGCCTGCCCCGGCGCCTAAGCGCCGAATGCCCCAACTCTCCCCGGCCATGATGATCAGCCTGTTCGTGGTTGGCCTGGTGGGGCTGGTGTACATCGCCACCAACGTGTTTGGCCCCGACGACAGCGGCGTCACCGACGCCGCGGCCTGGGACCTTCCCGCCCTCGACGCCGACAACGACCCCGACGGCGACGGCCGGATCACCTTGGCCGAGTTCGCGGGCAAACCCTTGGTCGTCAACTTCTTCGCGTCGTGGTGCACCAACTGTGAAAGCGAACTCCCCCGGTTTGTGGCCGCCGAAGACGCCCACGGCGACGACGTGTCGTTCGTGTACGTGAACAGCAACGAGACCGGCAACTGGAAACCGATGGCCGAGCGCACCGGTATTCGCGACCGGCTGTTGGTTCGAGACATCAAGCGCCGAGGCAGCGGCTTCCACCGGGCCTTAGGTGGCACCGGCTCGATGCCGATGACCGCGTTCTACGACGCGGCGGGCAACTTGGTCACCGTCGACAATGGCGAACTCAGCGCCAGCCAGCTCGACGAACGGCTGCGCCAGCTGGGGATCGACGTTTAACGCTTGCTGGTGATCACGCCGGTGTTAAAGCCGGCGAGATGCAGCCCGCCGTGGAACCGGGCGTGTTCGATCTTGACGCACGAGTCCATCACCACATCGATACCCGCAGCAGCCCCCAGCTGGGCCGACTCGGGGCTCCAAAGTCCGAGCTGAATCCATACCGCCTTTGCCCCGATGCGAATGGCGTCTTCGACGATTGGCGGGCAGTCGGCGGGCTTGCGGAAGATGTCGACGATGTCGGG
>CALHTF010000137.1 GCA_938038815.1 uncultured Acidimicrobiales bacterium
CGGCAATAGTCGCGACTATGCTCGCCGACAATGTCAGAAAAGCTCATTGTGCGTGGCGCCCGCGAACACAACCTCGCCGACGTCGACGTCGATCTCCCCCGTGACCAACTCATCGTCTTCACCGGCCTTTCCGGCTCGGGAAAGTCGTCGCTTGCGTTCGACACCATCTACGCCGAAGGCCAGCGCCGCTACGTCGAGTCGCTTTCGGCGTATGCCCGCCAGTTCCTCGGCCAGATGGATAAGCCCGACGTCGACTTCATCGAAGGGCTGTCGCCGGCCATCTCGATCGACCAGAAGAGTGCGTCGCGCAACCCGCGTTCGACCGTCGGCACCATTACCGAGGTGTACGACTACCTGCGCCTGCTGTACGCCCGGATCGGCGTGCCGCACTGCCCGAACGATGGCACGCCCATCAGCCGCCAGACCCCGCAGCAAATCGTCGACAAGGTCCTCGAGTTGCCCGAAGGCACCCGCTTCCAAGTTTTGGCGCCAGTGGTGCGAGGCCGTAAAGGCACCTACGACACGCTGCTCGCCGACCTGGCCACCCAGGGGTTCGCCCGGGCGATCGTCGATGGCGAACTGCTCGAACTCGGCGCCGACCTCGAGCTCGAACTCGAGCGTTACGAGATGCACGACATCTCGGTGGTGGTCGACCGCTTGGTGCTGCGCGACGGCATCGAGCGTCGGCTGACCGACTCGATGGAAACCGCGCTCGGGCTGGCCGACGGAATCGCCCAGATCGAAATCGTGCCTAAGGCCGAAGGCGACGAGAAACCCGAGACCGAAACGCTCACCTTTAGCCAGCACCTGGCGTGTGGCGAATGTGGGTCGTCGTACGAAACGCTGGCTCCCCGGAACTTCTCGTTCAACTCGCCGTACGGCGCATGCAGCGCCTGCGATGGTCTGGGTACCGCCTATGAGGTCGACCCCGATCTCGTGGTGCCCAACCCCGACCTCAGCCTCGATGAAGGGGCGATCGCTCCGTGGTCGAGCGGCACCAGCAAGTACTTCAAGCGGCTGGTTGAAGCGGTCGCCGAAGACAACGGCATCGATATGAACAGGCCGTGGTCGAAGCTGTCGAAGCCCCACCGTAAGCTCCTGCTGTACGGCGGTGCCAAGAAGCGGGTCGAGGTCAACTACAAGAACCGGTACGGGCGCTCGCGTCGGTACATGGCCAACTACGAGGGTGCGGTTCCGTACCTCAAGCGCATGCAGACCGAGACCGACAGCGAGACTCGGCGCGAACAGCTCGAGGGGTACATGCGTGAGGTCAAGTGCGAGACCTGTGAGGGCGGGCGACTCAACCCCCTGTCGGCCGGTGTGCTCATCGACAAGTACCCGATCACCGAAATCTGCGACATGTCGATCGGCGTGGCCGCCAAGACCCTCGAAGGGCTCGAGCTTTCCGAGCGCGACCGCATCATTGCCGAGCAGGTGGTGAAAGAGATCAACGCCCGCATGGGGTTCTTGCTCGATGTCGGGCTCGACTATCTGTCGCTCGGCCGGTCGGCCGGCACCCTGGCCGGCGGCGAGGCCCAACGGATCCGGCTCGCCAGCCAGATCGGTAGCGGCCTGGTCGGTGTGCTGTACGTGCTCGACGAGCCGTCGATCGGCTTGCACCAGCGGGACAACCAGCGGCTCATCGACACCCTGATTCGCCTCCGCGACCTGGGTAACACCGTGATCGTGGTCGAGCACGACGAGGAGACGATCGCCGTCGCCGACTACGTGGTCGATATTGGCCCGGGCGCCGGCGAACACGGCGGGCGCATCGTCCACGCTGGCACGTACGCCAAGCTGCTCAAGAACAAGAAGTCGATCACCGGCCAGTACCTGGCCGGGAAGAAGACCATCCCAGTACCCGAGAAGCGCCGACCCGGTTCGGGCGAGGTGCTCAAGGTCAAGGGCGCCCGCGAGAACAACCTGAAGAACATCGATGTCGAGTTTCCGCTCGGCTGCTTTGTCGCGGTGACGGGTGTGTCGGGGTCGGGCAAGTCGACCTTGGTGAACGAGATCCTGTACCGCTCGCTGATGCAGAACATCTACAAGTCAAAGATGCCGCCCGGCGCCCATACCTCGGTCGATGGCATCGATAACCTCGACAAGGTCATCAACATCGACCAGTCGCCGATCGGCCGAACCCCGAGGTCGAACCCGGCCACCTACACCGGTGTGTTCGACCATGTGCGCAAGCTCTTCGCCCGCACCAACGAGGCCAACATTCGCGGGTACCAGCCAGGTCGGTTCTCGTTCAATGTCAAAGGCGGGCGCTGCGAAGCCTGCTCGGGCGACGGAACCATCAAGATCGAGATGCACTTCCTGCCCGATGTGTACGTTCCGTGCGAGATTTGCAAGGGCAAGCGGTACAACCGCGACACGCTCGACATCACCTTCAAGGGCAAGAACATCAGCGAGATCCTCGAGATGCCGATCTCGGAGGCCCTTGAATTCTTCGCTAACCAGCCGCCGATCGCTCGGCACATGCAAACCTTGGTCGATGTTGGCCTCGGGTACGTGCGCCTCGGTCAGCCGGCGCCCACCCTTTCGGGTGGCGAAGCCCAGCGGGTGAAGCTGGCCAGCGAGCTTGCCAAGCGATCCACCGGTCACACCATCTATATCCTCGACGAGCCCACCACCGGCTTGCACTTTGAAGACATTCGCAAGCTGCTCGGCGTGCTCGGCCGGTTGGTCGACCAGGGCAACTCGGTACTGGTCATTGAGCACAACCTCGACGTGATCAAGACCGCCGACTGGATTATCGATCTCGGTCCCGAAGGCGGCGTGGGTGGCGGAACCGTGTTGGTAGAAGGTCCGCCAGAAAAGGTCGCCAAGAAGGGCGACAGCCACACGGGCCGGTTCCTCAAACCGCTCCTCGCATAGCTACCGCTGCGGCTCAGTCTTGGTCGACGATGACGATCAGCCGGGCGGCTCGGCGGGCTCGTACGTTGGTGAGGTCGTCGGCCGACACGGCAAACCATTCGAGTCGCGGCTCGGCGATTTTGTCGCCCATGATCAACAGTTCGGCGACCGCCGTGGTTTCACCGGGCGCAAACACCAGGTCTTGCTGGGTGGCGATGTAATCCTCGTTGGCTCGCGCCGAACCGTCGTGGGTTCGTAGCGTGACCCGGACCTCGCGTCCGCTCGGCGCCGAAAGGCGGAGCCGCAGCTTCATCGAGCGGGTGCCATCGTCTCGCTCGACGACAACCCGGTTACCCCACCGGAGCTTGGGTTGGCGGTCGTCGTCGGCGATTTCGATGAGGCCCAACCCGAGGTAGCCGCCCATCGTGGCGTTGGTCGGGGTGGAGAACCGCACGGCGGCAACCTCTTTGGCTTCGTCGAGTTGGTCGTCGAGCATGGTGATCGCCACCGAGGCGCTGGTTTCGCCCGGTGCGAAGACGAGGGTGCCCGATGCGGTCTCGAAGTCCTCGCCGCCGATGGCCGTTTCGCGGTCGATGGTTTCCCACTCGACGGTGACGGTTTCGGTGCTCGGCTCGGTGAGCTCGACCGGAACCTCGACCACGCCGTCGCCGTCGGCTTCGTCGTAGCTAGCGATGCCCGGCACGACCTTCGGCAGTTCGGCGGCGCCACAACCCGGCGCACCCGAAACGCATAATGCCACGATGACCGACGGTGTATTGGCCGAGAAGTCGCCGGGGCTCGAACCGCCGCTGGTTCGCGAGCCGATTCCGGCGCCCACCACAATCGTGCCGTCGATTACCGCTGCGCCTGACGCAATGCCCGAGAAGGTGCCTGGGTCGCCGATCACCTGGTCGAACAACAACGTGCCGTCGCTGGTGTCGTACATGCGCAGGTGGGGCGTGACCACACTGCCGACGATCGCTACGCCTGGCACGGCACTGGTCGAGCCAAAGCTGGCGTCGCCGCCGATCGGGTCGGTTTCGGTGTTCTGCCAAACGATGGCGCCCGTGTCGATGTCGAGGGCGTGAACTGTCGGGCGTTGCGGGTCGACGGGGTCGAAACCCGGGGCGGTCGAGAAGTACACCCGGCGCTCGGCTTGGTCGACCGCGGCGGTGGCGATGATGCCTCCGGCCGGTCCACCGGCCACCACGTTGGTTTCCCAATAGGGCAGCGGTCGGGGTTCGGGGCTGTTCCATGCCAACCCGGATTGTTCGTTCACTCCGTCGCGGTCGAGCACGTAGTAGGTGCCGTCCTTGTTGCCGATGCCCACCACGTCGGTGGTTGTGCCGTTTACCTCGATGGTGAACAGGTTGGGTACGCCGCCAAAGGCCAGGTCTTCGTTGTCGACCTCGCGTGGCCGCCAGTGCCACGCCGGCGTGCCATCGAGTCGCAGGGCCACCAGTGCTTCGTCGTACGGCGGCATCTCGGGCCCGGGCTTGGGTGTGGTTGGCTCGTCGTCGGTATCGCAGTTGCTCGTGCCGAAGAACAACAGGTGACGGGCCGGGTCGTGGGCGGCCGACGACCAGATGTTGCCGCAACCGGTGACCGACCGGTCGTGATCGCACCCCGGGCGGGTAGTGAAGAAGTCATCGGGCAGGCCGAGCTCGGCGGTGGAGTGGTAGCCGTCGAACCGTCGGATTTCGTCGCCGGGAAGGGTGCGGCACGTGGCGCCGGTTTCGGTGTCCCAGTACCAAACCATGGTGCCGGTGCGTACGTCGATGGCGAAGAACCCGCCCTTGCCGGTGGCGACGTCGTTGATGTCCATGCCGACGTACGCGGTGCCGTCGACCACGACGGGCGTCGACTCGATCTGGTTGCGCTCGCCCTCGAACCCGCAGAGGCCGGGGAACTCGCCGGTCTCTTGGTCGCGGCAACCGGTTCCGCCCGCAAAGCGCCACACCTCGGATCCAGTGGCGGCGTCGAGGGCGTAGAGGTACTGGCCGGCGGCCATCAGTACGAGGCGCTGGCCGTCGACATCGGTGACGGTCGGTGAGGCCGCACCGGGGAACGAGGAGCCCGGGTGTTCTTCCCACTCGAACGACCACAGCTCGGATCCGTCGTCGAAGTCGATGGCGTAGAAGTGACCGTCCCACGAGCTGACAAACACGGCCCGAGTGCTTGAGCCGTCGGGCAAGTCGACCGTGGCGATCGACGGCGACATGGTGTTGACCGCTCCGGTGGGGAACCGCCACTTCTCGATTAGGTCGGGCACGGTCTCGGGCGTGAGGTACCGCTCGTTGGGGTTGAAGAAGGTGCGAGCTGGGCCGCCGGCCAACGTTGGCCAGTCGTCGATCGTCGGGTCAGCGGTTTGAAGATTGCCGGGGGCGATGGCGAGGCCGTCGGGGAAACGCAGGCCGTCGCGAACCACCTCAGGGTCGTGGGGGTTTCCGTCGGCGTCGAACCGGATCCGCCAGACCCGCCCGTCGGGGCCGGTGCCGATATCGGGTAGTTCGCCTACCAGGTCGAGGTCGGAGTAGTACACGGTGCCGTCGGCGCCAACCGCCAAGCCTTGCGGGTGGCCGGTGGCGATCGGGGGCAGATCGGTGGCTGGGTCGAGGAGGAGGCGCACCAGGTTGCCGTCGAGGTCGTACTCGGCGATGTGCCCGCTCAGCACGCTGGCCGCATAGAGGTTGCCGTTGGGGGCGATCGCCAGGCCGGAGAAGGTCGACATGCCTTCGGCGGGTTGGGCGAAGGTCGACCGTTGCACCTTGTCGGCCAGTGGCGCGCCCGTTGCATCGGTCTGGCCGCATCCGCCAGCGGAGTCCGCAGCGGTGGGGAAGGGGGGTGCGAACCGTTCGATCGAAAGTCCGGCCGATTGCGCGACGTACACGTTGCCGTCGGCATCGATCGCCACGCCGCCGGCGGTCGAGAGGTCGGTGGCGAGCTTGCAGAAGTTGGTCGATGGTTCGTCGGTGGCGGGGTAGCGGCCGTCGGGGCCGGGGAACCCGTCGAACGGCGGGAACCACATGATGAGCTGGCCGTCGTCGGCGCCGAAGCCTTGGGTGCCGACTTCGCTGGTGAACAAGGTGCCGTTAGAAGCGAACTCGCAGCCGAAGGGCTCGGCGCCGTCGACGTTGTACGTGGCGGTGAGCTTGCCGACCTGGGTGCCATCGGCATCGAATACGCCCCAGCCCGCTGGTGGGGAGGGTTGGTCGGTGTCTTCGCCGAGCAGGAAGCGGCCCGAACCGTCGGGCAGAAAGCAGATCTCGCCGTTGACGTCGCGGCCAGTTTCGATGTCGCGGGCCGATGCGACGAGCACGTCTTCGGTAAGGCGAGCGGTACCGATGGTGTCGGTGTCGTAGCGGCGGAGTCGGTTGCCCTCGGTCGAGTACAACAGCTCGCCTTCGGCGCTTGCGGGTTCGCTGAGGCCGATCGGGTCGAACTCGACAAACCGCGGTTCGGCGTCGTCGGCCAGCGTGGCGGGCATTCCGGCGGCGAAGAGCGCCAGCGTCAAAAATAGTGAAATCCCCCAACGTGCATTCATGGGCCAGAGGCTAGATCAGGGGTTCAACCAGGCCAAAGTGCGTACGCCAACGGTCGAAAAGTGCGTGTTTCTGCCGATTGACGAAGGTGGAATGTTCTGCGAGGAGTGCAAACGGGTGAAGCTCGTTACTCGACTCGCGCCCGTGATCGGGTTGGCCGTCATCGTGTTAGGGCTCGCCCAGTGGCACGCGGTCAAGATTGCCGCCGGTTCGTACGACCTCACGTCGTCGACCCGGTTTGGCTGGGTGCTCGGTTACATCGCGTTGCTGGCCGTATCGGCGTATTCGTTTGGGCTGCCCGACCTGCCTCGGAGCCGACGCTCGATCGTGTTCGCCTCGGTGTCGGCCGTGGCGGTGAGCGGACTCGGGATCTCCCTTGCCCAGTTCGTGTTGGGCGGCTCGTTCCTGCCTCGATTCGTGGTGCTGGGTTCGGCGATCATCGCGGTGCCTTGGCTGTGGATCTGCGCCGACTTCGCATCCGACGCTCGCCGCGCTGCGGGTTCTCGCGACCGGGTGTTGGTGGTCGGTTCGTGGCTTGAGGCCGACGAACTCAGTGCCGAGATCGAACACTCGGCCGAGCGGGCGGCCTCAATCGTCGCCGTTGCCGACCCCGACGAATTGAGCGGACCCGACGGCGCCGACCTGTTGGCCGGGCTCGTCACCGAGCACGACGCCAATGTGGTGGTGCTCGACCGCGAATCGCTGGCCGACGACGACGTGGTGAGCCAGGTGGTGCGACTGCATGCCTCGGGCACCCGGGTGCGTACGTTGTCGATGTTCTACGAGGAGTGGCTGGGCAAAGTTCCGGTTTCGGAACTCGAACGGATCTCGATGCTGTTCGACATCGGCGAGGTGCACAAGGGCCGCTACGGCCGCCAACGCCGGTTATTCGATATTGCGCTGAGCCTGGCTGGCGTCCTTGCCCTCATGGTGGTCGCCCCGACGGTTTGGCTCGCCAACCAGTTCGGTAACCGTGGGCCACTGCTGTATCGCCAAACCCGGGTCGGGCATCTCGGTAAGCCGTTTGAGATCCTCAAGTTCCGAAGTATGACGACCGCCGATACCACCACCGACTGGACCGCCGACGACGACCATCGCATCACCCGGTTCGGTGGCCTGCTGCGCACCACCCACCTCGACGAACTGCCCCAGGTAGTGAACGTGTTGCGGGGTGAGCTGTCGTTTGTGGGGCCTCGCCCCGAGCAGCAGAAGTATGTGGATGAGCTGCGCGAGAAGATCCCGTTCTACGACATCCGCCATCTGGTTACCCCCGGCATCACCGGTTGGGCCCAGGTGAAGTACGGCTACGCCAGCTCCGAGAGCGACGCCATCGAGAAACTCCAGTACGACTTCTATTACCTGCGCAACCAACGCCTCGCCCTCGACGGCCGCATCCTGGCCCGAACCTTCCGCAGCGTCATCCTCCGAGACGGCGTCTAACAAAACCCCGAACTGGGGAGAGAACACGTACCTCTAGGTACGCGAAACGTCCCCAGTTCGCCTTGGGGGCGACCTACGATGCAGGGGTGGTGCAGCGCCCTGAGCCCGGGTCGATCCCTGATCTGCCTGGTTCGTATCAATTCAAAGACATCGACGGTCGGGTGATCTACGTCGGTAAAGCCAAGAGTCTTCGGTCGCGCCTCAACAGCTACTTCGCCAAACACCTGCCGATGCGCACCGCGCAGATGGTGGCCACCGCCGAGACGGTCGAGTGGATTCAGGTCGACAACGAACTCGAAGCGTTGATGCTCGAGTACAGCCTGATCAAGCAGCATCGGCCTCGCTTTAACATCCGCCTGGTCGACGATAAGAGCTACCCGTTCTTGGCGGTGACGATGGCCGACCAGTACCCGCGGGCGATGGTGATGCGGGGCAAACGCAAGAAGGGTGTGCGGTACTTCGGCCCCTACGGCCATGCCTATGCGATCCGCGAAACGCTCGACCTGTTGTTGCGCACGTTCCCGGTGCGAACGTGCAGCGACAACAAACT
>CALHTF010000138.1 GCA_938038815.1 uncultured Acidimicrobiales bacterium
CCGTTCAACCGCTACGACTCCCGCAAGGACCTCGGCAACAAGGGCAAACCCGACGGCGAGCGCTACCGCGGTCGAGGATTTGTGCAGCTCACCGGCCGGGCCAACTACAAGACGATCGGCAAAAAGGTCGGGTGCAACCTCGAGAAGGACCCTGATATGGGATGCGACTCAAAGATCGCCGGAAAGATCCTGGCGTCGTTCCTCGCCACCAAAGAACACAAGATCAAAGAGGCGCTCCTCGAAGACGACCTCAAGGCAGCCCGCAAGCTCGTCAACGGCGGAAGCCACGGCCTCAAGCCCTTTGAGACCACCTTCAAAAAGGGCGTCAAAGAGTTCATGAGCTAATCGAAACTTGGAACTGCTAGGTTCTGTAGCAATAATGCAACTATGCGTAGACCCGCCATCTTTGCAACGTTCCTTCTCTTTATTGGATTGGGTGCTTACCTCACCCAAGACCAGTGGGCCTGGTATCTCGAAGACGACGAGGTAGTCGCCGAGGAGATCGTGGCTCCTCAACTCGAGGCGGAGGTCGAAGAGGGCGACCGGTTGTACCGGATCGATCCCAACCAATCGTCGGCCTCGTACCGAGTCGGCGAGAAGCTCGCCGGGCAAGACCGAGGCGAAGCGGTCGGCACCACCACCGCACTTGGCGGCGACGTACTGATCCCCAAAGACAACGTGGCCGGCACCACGATCGGCACCATCGTCATCAACCTCGAGGTACTCGAGAGCGACAACAAACTTCGGGACAAGCGCATTCGTCACGACTTCCTCGAATCGAGTCACTACAAGTTCGCCGAATTCGAAACCACCAACATCGACGGACTGCCTGACGAGATCGAAGAAGGTGCCGACTACCCCATCACCATCACTGGCGATCTCACGGTAAAAGACATCACCAATGAAGAGGTCTTCGAAGGAACGGTGTCGCTCGACGGCGACGCACTGACCGCCGAGATGACGAGCAACATCTTGCTCAGCACCTACGACGCTGGCCCGATCAGCGTGATGGCTCTGGTAACCACCGAGGACGAAGCCGAACTTTCGCTCAACCTCGTTGCGGTCGAAGAACGGGCCGCAACCGAAGAGCCCCGCGACCCCGCAACCCGGCTCATCTCCCAACCCGAGTTCAACCAGTCGGACGATTCAAACTTCAGCACCGCCGTGCTGCCGGTCATCGAAAACCGTTGCGCCTCGTGCCACGTTGAGGGCGGCATCGGTTACGCCACCCTCGGCCTCGAAACGGTCGGCGATGTCGCAGCGGTGGCCGACGGTATTGGCGTGGTTACCTCCAACGGCTACATGCCACCGTGGCCCGCATCCGATGAGAGTGCAGCGTTTAAACACGACTGGTCGCTCGACGCCGACGAGATCGCAGCACTCACCGCATGGGCCGACGGTGGAGGCGAGATCGACATCGATCCGACCACCCCGCTTCAGCCCGCCACCGAGCTTCGGGCCCAGATCGACGAAGACATGGTTCTTCGCCAAGCCGAGCCTTACGTCGGCGATCCGTCGATCAAAGACGACTACCGCTGTCAGATCGTCGACCCAGAACTCACCGAAGAGAGCTGGCTCCGTGGCTACGACTTCTATCCGGAGAACGAAGAAGTGCACCACGTCATCGTCTTCGTCGGCGACGCCGAATCCCGCATCGAAGCCGACCAAAAGGACGGCGAAGACGGCCGACCCGGCTGGAACTGCTACGGCCTGTCGAACATCGGCACCGGCCAAGTCCGCAGCTTCGGTGGCTGGGTACCCGGCCAGGTCCCGACCGTCTACCCCGAAGGTTATGGCCGCAAGATGAACGCCGGCGATTACCTCATCGTGCAGACCCACTTCCACTACGACCACGAAGCACCGGCCGACGACTCGCCGATGGTCCTCGACTTCTACGAAGGCGACGAGACCGAAGGGCTCGCCTCGATCAGTGGCGGCACCTACATCACCCCGGTCGAGATCCCGTGCTACGAAGCCGACCAGGATCTTCCAGCGTGTGACCGCGACGTCGAACTCAAGCGCATCCTCGAGGCGTTTGGTCCGCTTGGTCCGGGCATTCCGCTCACCACCAACCGGCGATGCGGCGTTACCGCCGAGGACTTCGCCCACATGAACCAGGGCACCGCCTCGTCGTCGTGCGATATCGAGGTCGGCCGCAACGGCACGATCTACGCCGTGCTCGGCCACATGCACGAACTTGGCGCCTCGTACCGGATGACGCTCAACCCTGACACGCCCGAAGAGCGCATCCTGCTCGATATCCCCCGCTGGACCTTCGAGTGGCAGCTGAGCTACCAGCTCGATGAAGAGATTCGGGTTACCGAAACCGACATCGTGCGTTTCGAGTGCGCCTGGGACCGCTCGTTGCAACCCACCTGGGAACCCAAGTACGTGATCTGGGCCGAAGGCACCCAGGACGAAATGTGTTACTCAACCATCGGAATCCTCTCCGACAAGTAATATCTCTTTCGTTCGTAAGGGGGACTCGTCTAGGGTTCGTCTTCAGCCCCCAAGAGAAACTGCCCCCACATGCCGTCATCCCCTCCGTTTCTGGAAGCGATCGACCGCGTTGACGCCATCGTCGACCGCTGCCGCCAGCAAACATCTACCACCTCAGATTTTCGCCGCGAGGTCGTCGACATCGTGCTCGACTACCTGAGCAAGGAAGACCCGCGCGACGACATTAACGAGCTGGTCGACTACATCGTGGAGTGGGCAGAGGAATTGGGGTCGCTCGAAATGTTTGGCGACCGAGTGCTGGTGTCGACTGTCGAGGAGCACCTGCGCTGGTGCCTCGACCGCAGCGAGATCGACTACCGTCTCGAAACGTTGCTGATCGAACTCGAAGCGGGTCTTACCAGCGGTGACCCTGAGGCAACACAGCGTCTCGTGTCGCTATGTCGTGACGGCGTCGACGACCACGAACTGTTGTTCTCGCCGGTCGGCGCGGGATCAAAGGTCGTCGAACTGGCACACAAGTACGAAGTGGTCGAGGCACTCAGTGTTGCTCTGCGACCCAACCACCCTGGGCGGCTCGCCGCGCCCTACCGAGATCACGGAAAGACCTTCCGGTTCGCGTTCGACGCACTCGGCCACATCGCCGCTCAACCCAACGATGGGCTCTCGATGTTCACCAGCCCATCGGTCGCGGCACGCGACGCCCTGATCGAACTCGCCGCCTATGTCGAAGTCGGCGCGTGGGCGGCCCTGCGCTTGCCGGTGCACATGCTCGACTCCGACCAGCGCGCCGACATGCTCAAGGCGTACGACCAGCGTCAAGAACTGGTCAAAACTCGCACGCTGATGCCCAACGACGAGGGAACCCTCCGCGAGCTCGAGGTCATCCGCACGGCGCTGTGGCAAGCAACTGACGCCGACCTGCTGAACGCCAACCCACCAAACTGCTAGCGCTCT
>CALHTF010000139.1 GCA_938038815.1 uncultured Acidimicrobiales bacterium
ATTGCGGTGCGCACCGGAGTCTGCCTGGCCGCGCCGGAGATGGCCGCCTACACCGAGATCCTCGAAGCCGCACTGGCCACCCGCAATAACGTTCTCGAAACGGTCCGGTACCGGGTTGGCCCGAGCGTCGCCGCCCATACGGGGCCGGGAACCGCCGGCCTGTTCTGGTGGCCCGCCACCTAACCACTGGTTAGATCAGGTCGAGGAGTTCTTGGTGGCTGTCGACCACGTGGTCGGCTTCGGCATCGGAGTCGTCGGTGTCATCGAACGCGCTGCGGTAGCGGGCTGACCGAGCGCCAAACGCTCGCGCCCCGGCTACGTCGGTGCGCCGAAGATCGCCAATGTGCAAGGTGGCCGACGGGTCGGTCACCCCTAACCCCTGGTGTGCGTGAGCGAAGATCTCCGGGGCTGGTTTGTAGTAACCCACGGTGTCGCTGAACGACCAGTGGTCGAAGTAGTCCTTCAACCCAAACGTCTCGAGATGCTCGATCAGAACACTCGACGGGATCAGGCCAACGTCGCAGATGATTCCCAACCGGACACCAGTGTCTCGCAAGCCGCTGAGCGTTTTGCCGAGGCCCGGTTCGACGAGCTCGACCGGATAGTTCTGACCGGCGACCAGCCAGGCAGCCTCAAGGGTTGTTCGGTTGACGTCGCCGTGTTCGATTCCGAGGATGCGGATAAACACATCGACGGCATTCGACATCACGAACTGCTTGCCGTCCTTCCAGTGTTCGTCGAACTGCTCGCGCACGACATCAAACGCAGCTTCGATCACCTCGGCTTCGCGAGGTTCGTCGATCGTGACCAGCGCATCGGCCACCAGCCGGCGCCGGATGTCGCGTAGTTCGGCGGTTTGTTGGCGGACGAGTGTGTTCCAGAAGTCAAACGTTATGGCGGCGAGTTCAGCCACCCTCGTACTCAAACCCCAGGTCCATCGCCGTTACCAACGCATGAAACCCAACACCAGCTTCGGCGCACATCGCAGCGCACGTGCCACCGCGGTCGACGATCGGCATGACCATCACCGGTTCGGCGCCCAGCTCGCGGATGGCCTTGACGGCCTCCATTGGTGAGGTGCCACGGGTAACGGCGTCTTCGGTGACGAGTACCTTGTCGCCCGGTTCGAGGGCCCCAGCAAGCCGCCCACTTACGCCGTGATCTTTGGATTCCTTACGGATGCTGAACGAGCGGAGTTCGCGACCCCGCGTTGCAGCCACGGCAGCAATACCAAAGGCCACCGGATCCGCGCCGGCGGTGAGTCCACCGATGGCGGTGATGTCGTCGGGCATGATCGACAATGCCGCGTCGGCGACTAACAAAATGCCGTCGGCGCGGCACGCCGTCTGCTTGGCATCGATGAACCAGTTGCTCTTCTTTCCCGATTTGAGGGTGAAGTCGCCGGTGCGGACCGAGTGCTCAAGAAGGTGTTGGACGAGTTCAGGGTGTGTAGACATCTACCGGACCAAGCTAGGTGGAAGACTGCATTTATGCGTACATATGCGGCGTTCCTACGAGGCATCAATGTCGGCGGACACAACAAACTGCCGATGGCCGAACTTCGTGAGGCACTCTCCGCCGACGGATTTGTCGAGCCAAAAACCTTGCTGCAATCCGGCAATGTCATCTTCGAACACCAGGCCACCAGGGTTGCCGACGTCGAGACTGCACTGCACGACGTGATCGCCGAACGCTTTGGCTACGACCTACCCGTCGTGGTCCGCAAAGCGGCCGACATCGCGCCAACGCTGGCCGCCAGCCCGTACCTCGACGCCGATGTCGCGCCGAATCAGAAGTTCGTCGCCTACCTCAGCAAGGCGCCGACCAAGCCAACACTGACCAAAGTCGACTTCGAGGTCTTTGCCCCCGACGTGTTTACCGTCGACGGCAATCACGCCTACCTGTTGTTGCCCCAGGGGGCCGCCAAGTCGAAACTGACCACCAATCACCTCGAAAAAGTGCTCGGCGTGACCGCAACGCTACGAAATCACAACACGGTGTCGAAGGTTAGTAAGGCAATAACTGACCGATAGGCTTCATCCGATGCTGCTCTTCGCCACCGAATCAAGAAGTGAGAACTTCGTCGACATCGACGTTGGCGCGAACGCCTGGATCGTTCTCGGCGTTGCCGTGCTCGTGCTGCTCGGCATCGATCTCTACCGCCACCGAGACGACCACGAGCCAACCGCTCGAAGCGCCCTGCTGGAATCGCTCGGCTGGATCAGCTGTGGTCTGATCTTCGGCGTTGGTGTCTGGTGGGTCTACGGAGGGCCAGCGTTCGGCGAGTACATCTCGGCTTACCTGATCGAAAAATCGCTGAGCATCGACAACGTCTTTGTGTGGGCGCTGATGTTCAGCACCATGAAGATCCCACTGCGCTATCAACACCGCGTCTTGTTTTGGGGAATCTTCGGCGCGCTTGTCTTGCGTGCCCTATTCATCCTCGCCGGTACTGCGCTGATTAAGCAGTTCGCCTGGATCCTGGTGATCTTTGGCGTCTTCCTTATCTACACCGGCTTCAAGGTGATCCGACACCGAGAGAACGAAGGCGAGCACACCAGCACAACGGGCCTTGGCATGCTCAAACGATTCATGCCGGTGACCGATCAATACGACGGCCACAACTTCACCACCATGATCGACGGCGTGCGCACCGCTACCCCACTGCTCGCCGCCTTGGTGGTCATCGAATTCACCGACGTGATCTTCGCCGTCGACTCGGTGCCCGCCGTACTGGCCGTATCCGATGAGCCCTACATCGTGTTTGCGTCAAACGCCTTCGCTATCTTGGGCTTGCGAGCGATGTACTTCCTGCTCGCCGACGCCAAAGAACGGTTCCACTACCTTTCCCACGGTCTCGGCGCCATCCTGATCTTCGTCGGCATCAAGATGACCATCAGCATCTGGTACCACATCCCCACCTACTGGAGCCTGGGCATCATCTGCACGTTCATCGTGCTCGCCATCGCCTTCAGCGAAATGAAGAACCGCCAGGCTGTATAGCGTTGTTCCGCCTACGGCTCCACGCCTTCGGCACCGGACTCTACCTACAACTCGGTCTTGCTAGCGCGGCGACACGACTCCAGCACTTTCGCTCCCTTGCAGGGGCGCGAGTTGCGCAGCAACTCGGTAAGGGCTTGGGCCGCCCTGGCGGTCCAAACCGACAGCAACTCGGTAAGGATTGAGGTCCGTCAGGACCGAAACCAACGACTAACGGTCCAAACCGATTTCTTGGAGCTCGGTAACGATTGAGGTCCGTCAGGACCGAAACCAACGACTAGCGGTCCAAACCGATTTCTTGGAGCTCGGTTCGTAGAGCAGACCGGAGTTGTTCGGCCACTTCGGGTAGTTCGCCCGGTACGGTTCGGGCGATTTGATGGACCCGGGGCAGTGCGCCCATTTCGTTGGCCCTGCTCCACTCAACCACATCGTCGCCGACATAGCGGTCGCTAAGAATTCCGACGCCGAGCCCGGCAGCCACCGATGCCCGAACGCCGGCCGAGGTCGCGACCGAAATACCCACCGTGTAGTCGACCCCGATCGCACCGAGCAACGGTTCGCTCAGGGCCCGGTAGAAACAATCGTCACCGAACGTCACCAACGGAACGGTGCAATCGGTGAACGCAAAGTCAGCGCTCGTCACCCATTGCAGCTGGTCGGTCCACAAGACAACGTCGTCCTCGCGCAATTCATCGTCGGTGACCTGAATCACGACCACGTCGAACTCGCCGGCGTCAATTGCCTCCGAGAGCACTTCGGTGCGGCCGATACGAAACTCGACCGTGACCCCGGGGTGGCACCGACGAAACCGACCCAGCACGTCGGCAACCTGCTCGGGCGGAACTTCGGCGTTGTGCCCAAGCCTGACCGATCCGCCGAGGTTGGTGGTTCGAAGTCGGGCGACCGCTTGGTCGTGGGTACCGACGATGGTCCGAGCGTCGTCGAGAAGGTCGCGCCCGTCGCGGCTGGGGCGCAGGCTATGGCCGTCGCGGATAAGCAAGGTCCGCCCTACTTTTTGCTCGAGCCGTTTGATCTTCCAGCTCACCGCTGACTGGCTGAGTCCGAGGTAATGGGCCGCTTTGGTCATGCCGCCGTGGTCGAGCACAGCGAGGAAGGTACGAAGCGATTCAACGTCGAGTTGCATGGCTCTATTGTAGTGAATCAACCATGACAGTCTGTCATTGTTTAATCTCAATAGTGTCGCTTGCGTCATGGCATTGCTCGGCGCACAGTGAAGCTATGACTACTTGCATCTGCCCTCCCATCCACCTCGGCGCCGCACTCGACGAGGCACCCCGACTCCAAGAACCGAGCGTTCTGAGGCGGTTGCTTACCGGGTTGGTGCTCGCCGCAACCGCAGTGCGCGCCGCGACATCGCTTCATCCGTTCGAAACGCCAAGCCAGCGAGCCGTCGATCAAATTCGCTGAACCGACTACCAAACCGAACAGTTCGATGCCGCCCGCCGCTTCACAACGATCAGCTCAAGGTCGGGTTAGTTGACGATCGCTTGGCCTGTGCCGGGGGTTACTTCGCCGATTTGGGTTGGCCGGTGACCGCCCGCCTCGAGGGTGGCCATGATGTTCGAGGCGTCCTCGGCGGCGACCGCGAGGACCATGCCGAGGCCCATGTTGAACACGGTGCGCATCTCGGCTTCGTCGATGTTTCCGAGGTGCTGGATCTCGGTGAAGATCCGTGGCGTCTCCCACGTTGAGGCGTCGACCTGAGCGTCGGCCGAGTCGGGCAGCACTCGTTCGAGGTTGCCGGCGAGTCCGCCACCGGTTACGTGGGCCACGGTATGCACCGAGCCTGCTTCGATAGCGGCGAGTACGGCCGGTGCGTAGATGACCGAAGGCTGCAAGAGTTCCTCACCCAACGAGTGAGGGGCACCTTCGTACGCCGGATCGTTGAGCGATTTACCGGCAACGTCGAACAACACCCGACGAGCGAGCGAGAAACCGTTCGAGCGCAGGTTCGGAGAAGGCAGGCCGATCAGCACATCGCCAGCGCCAACCATCTCGCCGGTAATGATTCGGTCGCGGTCGACGGCGCCGACGGCAAAGCCAACAAGGTCGAACTCACCGGGTTCCATCACGCCTGGATGTTCGGCCATCTCGCCGCCGATAAGCGCACAACCCGCTTGCCGGCAACCTTCGGCGATGCCGCTGATCAGCTGCTCGATCTCTTCAGGGACCGTCTTGCCGATAGCGACATAGTCGAGAAAGAAGAGGGGCTGGGCGCCCTGGCAGACCAGATCGTCGACACACATGGCCACCAGGTCGAGGCCGATCGTGTCGAACTTTTGCATCTGTGACGCAACGACTGCCTTGGTGCCTACACCGTCGGTGGTCGAGACCAACACAGGGTTGTCGAGGCCAAGGTTCGAGACATCAAACAGGCCGCCAAAGCCGCCAAGACCGCCGAGGACCTCGGGCCGGTAAGTCGACTTTACGAGTGGGCCGATACGGCGAACCGCTTCGTCGCCCGCCTCGATCGACACACCAGCTGCTTCGTAGGTCTCGCCCATCGGTTACTTCGCGGCCCGTTTTGCCAGATCGGCGGGCAGCATCGAGGCCTCACTGTCGAGCAGGCTCGCCGTTGCCACCTCAGCGGATTCGGGTTCGGACTCGATCTCGAGCACCTTCTTCGAAAGATCGACCGGGATTTCGATCGGGTACTCGCCGGTGAGACATGCATCGCAGAACCCGGCATTCGTGGCGCCGGTCGCGTCCTTGAGTCGGTCGAGGGCCAGGTACGACAGCGTGTCGACCCCGAGGTACTCGCGGATCTCCTCGACGGTAAGGTTGGCGGCGAGCAGTTCGCCCCGCGTGCCGGTATCCATGCCGTAGAAGCAAGGCCAGCGGTAGGGCGGCGACGAGATACGCATATGTACTTCGACGGCACCGGCGCTGCGAAGCATGGCGATCATGGCCTTGGTGGTGGTACCCCGCACGATCGAGTCGTCGACCACGATTAGGCGTTTGCCTTCGATGTTGTCGCGCAGCGGGTTGAGCTTCATCCGCACGCCGAGCGAACGCAGCTCCTGGGACGGAGCGATAAACGTACGGCCGATGTAGCGGTTCTTCACCAACCCTTGGCCAAACGGAATGCCGCTGGCTCGGGCGTACCCTTCAGCAGCCGGGATACCCGATTCGGGAACTCCCATAACCAGATCGGCTTCGGCCGGGGCTTGTTCGGCGAGTTCTTCGCCCATCCGAACTCGGGCCCGGTGCACGCTCTGGCCGTACAGCACGCTGTCGGGTCGGGCGAAGTACACGAACTCAAACAGGCAGAGCTTGGGGTCGACCTCGTCGAAGGGCCGCGACGAACGCGGACCGTTCTCGTCGATGATGACCATCTCGCCCGGGTCGAGCTCGCGGATGAACGAGGCTCCGACCACATCGAGCGCCGGGGTCTCTGACGCCAGCACCCAGCCAGCGTCGAGCTTGCCCAAGCACAAGGGGCGGAAGCCGTTGGGGTCGCGGACCCCAATAACCTGCTCGCGATCGAGTAGTACAAGAGAGAAGGCGCCCTTGAGTTCGGGTAGCACTTTGGTGAGCGCCGTTTCGAGATCGAGTTCGCTGTCGTTGACGAACTCCATCTCGAGCATCTCGGCGACCAGGTCGGTGTCGCTCGCCACCGTGCCCGGGAGCATCCCACGGTCGAGTGCGAGTTGCTCGGTGTTGACCAGGTTGCCGTTATGGCCGAGAGCAAACTCGACCTCACCAACCCCCCGGTACACCGGCTGGGCATTGCGCCACGTGCTCGATCCGGTGGTGCTGTAACGGCACTGACCAATGGCCAAGTTGCCGGGCAGCGCAGCGAGCGTTCGGTCGTCGAACACGGCCGAAACCAGGCCCATGTCTTTGACACAGGTGATCGATTCGCCATCGCTAACCGCAATACCCGCCGACTCTTGGCCGCGATGTTGTAGTGCGTACAACCCGAGGTACGCCTGGTGGGCAACGTGGGTGTTCGGGGCGTATACGCCAAACACACCGCACGCTTCGCGGGGTTTGTCGCCTTCGGCGTCTCCGGAGAGATCTTCGGGCGGGAGGGACTCGGCCGGTTGGTCGATCACAGGACTTTATGCTGGCACACGGCTATGACACAGCCGTAGATGGAGGCCCGAAAAGCTTCACGAAATCCCACAATCTAGAATCGAGCCATGGCGAAACCGAGCTATCCCGGCCCAACCGAAGCGCTCGAACTCTACGAGGCGCTCGTCGAGCGACATCCGGAGGTGGCCCGCAAGGGCGCGAAGAATCCGTACACGTCGCGCAACGGTCACATGTTCAGCTTCCTTGGCCCCGACGGGCAGCTCGCTCTGCGACTCCCGCCCGATGCGTTTGGCGAGTTCCGACAGCTCCATGGCGAACACGACGTGATTTCCTACGGCGCGGTCATGAAGGAATACGTCGCTGTGCCGTCCGAAGTGCTCGCCGATACCGACACCTTGTTCGAGTGGTTCGTCAAAGGCTACGACTACATCGCCACGCTGAAACCAAAGCCGACGAACAAGCCAAAGAAGAAGTAGCGCTACTAGCCCTGGGTGGTGCCGCCACCGAGAGCCTTGGGTAGCCGGTCGCGAGAAGCGTTTGCCAGGTCGGCCACGCTGGTTTCGAGCAGACCCTTCACCGCGAACATGTCTTTGTGGGCGAGGCCAAGACGCGTGACCGGGACGCCGGCTGCCTGGGCTCGCGTCTCAAGGTCGGCGAGGTTGTCAGCCGAAACAGCAACGACAGCTCGCGACGGCGCCTCGGAGAACAACATGGCGTGCGACCCAACGCGCGCAATGGTGCAACCAACATCGGAGGCGATGGCCATCTCGGCAAGGCACACACCAAGCCCACCAACCGACACGTCGTGCACACCGGTGATGAAGCCCGTGTCGTTGGCGAGGTCGCGAACCAGGTCGGCAACCTTTTGGTGCTGGTCGTAGTCGAGTGCGGCGAGCGAGCCAACCATGTGGCCGTTATCGAACGCCCACTTCGAACCCGAAAGTTCGGTTGCATCGGGGTCGCCGAGCAATACGATGCGATCGCCGTCGTTCCAGGTTTTGCCCGGCGGCGGCGCATCGAGGTCGTCGACCATACCCAGCAGCCCAACGACCGGCGACGGGTGGATGTTGGTGCCCTTCGACTCGTTGTAGAGGCTGACGTTGCCGCCGACGACTGGGATCCCGAACGCGGTGCAGGCCTCGGCCATTCCGTCGATCGATTCCGATAGCTGCCACATGACCTCGGGGTGTTCGGGGTTGCCGAAGTTGAGGCAGTTGACGAGCGCAAGTGGCCGGGCACCCACGCAGGCCAGGTTGAGCAGCGACTCGGCCACGGTGGCCGCCGTGCCACCCTTGGGGTCGACCGCGCACCAGCGATGGTTGCCGTCGGTAGTGAGCGCCATGCCGCGGCCGGTGTCCTCGCCGGTCACCGGTTGCTTCAGGCGCAACACGGTGGCGTCGGCTCCCGGCCCGGCGACGGTGTTGAGGAACAGCTGATGGTCGTACTGGCTGTAGACCCAGGCGGGGTCGATCAGCATCGAGGTGAGGTCGGCCACGATGTCGGCCGGCGCCGGAAGGTCGTTGGCGGAGCTCGCCTGGCGAGCTTCGAGATCGGCCGGGGCCGCCATTGGCCGGTCGTACAGCGGCGCTTCATCATGCAGCGACGACGCCGGCACATCGCCGATCACGTTGGCGTCGGGGCCCGGCCCGTCGACGATCCGCAGCGCGCCCTCGTTGTCGGTGACCGTGCCGATAACCGACGAAAGAACTTCCCACTTCTCGCAGATCGACATGACCTGATCGAGGCTCGACGGTTCGACGATCGCCAGCATCCGCTCCTGGGATTCGCTGGTCATGATCTCGAACGGTTCCATGCCCTCCTCGCGCAGCGGAATGGCCGTGATGTCGACGTCCATGCCCACGCCACCGCGTGATGCGGTCTCGGAGGTGGCACAGCACAAGCCCGCTCCGCCGAGATCCTGAATACCCACCACAAGACCAGCGTCGAGCAGCGCCAGACACGCCTCGATAAGGCGCTTCTCCTCAAACGGGTCGCCGACCTGAACGTTCGGGCGCTTGTCGGCGTCAGACTCGTCGTCGCTAAAGCCAGCCGAGGCAAGAACACTCACGCCACCGATGCCGTCTCGGCCGGTGCGCGATCCGAGAAGCACCGCCAGGTTGCCGACGCCGCTAGCCTGACCGAGCACGAGGCGTTCGGTGGGCAGCGTGCCGAGGCACAAGACGTTCACCAGCGGGTTGCCGGTGTAGCACTCGTCGAAAACGGTTTCGCCACCGACGGTCGGGACGCCGACCGAGTTTCCGTAACCCGATATTCCACTCACCACACCCTCGGCAATCCAGCGGCTGCGAGCGTCGGACAGAGGGCCGAACCGAAGCGGGTCCATGAGGGCGATCGGGCGAGCACCCATGGTGAAGATGTCGCGCAAGATACCGCCGGCGCCGGTGGCCGCACCTTGGTAGGGCTCGATCGCGGAAGGGTGATTGTGGCTTTCGATACGAATCGCCGCAGCGATGCCGTCGCCGACATCGACCACACCGGCATTCTCACCCGGGCCAACCAGCACCCATTCGGCTTCGGTGGGCAGGCGTTTGAGGTGGATACGCGACGACTTGTACGAGCAGTGCTCGGACCACATAACCGAGTACATCGACAGTTCGAGCTCGTTGGGGGTCCGCCCGAGGATCGACTCGATCTTTTCGAATTCGTCGTCGGTCAGACCAAGTGCACGGTGCAGGGGTTCGGTGGTTGTCACCTGCCTCAAACTAGCCAACCAGCGACACCGAGTAGAACGGGGGCGCTACCCGTCGGTGGTGCGGGACGAGCGGAGGCGTTTCGGCAACGGCGTGACGTTGTATTCGACGTTGACTTCCTCGCTGGAGTCCGCGACGTGGAAGCGCGACATGTGCCGCGCTCGCTCCGACAGCTGCTCCCAGTCGACTCTGCCGATCCCCGTACGGACCGGCTCACGAAACCAGGGTGCGTAGAACTCAAGGTTGGGGATCGCCCGGACCTCGTCGGACAGGTTCGGTGTTCCTCCGTGCCATGCCCGAACGTCGCGGATCTGCACCGAGCCGGCCGACGCTGGGTTGACGGTGCTGAGTCGCATCCACTCCGGTTCCTCGGTCAAGTTCGGGATCGGTGCCCTGGAATGCTGACTACCTGGGATCTGTCTCGTGGGGCCATTCAGTGCGGTTTGGTCGAACAGCAGAAAGTTCACGCACACGTACGGGCACGGCAGATCTCTGGTGGTCAGGAAACCGCGTGGATCCGAGAACGAGCTGAACGGCGTCGCTTTGGATGAGGTCCAATCGCCCATGTCGGCATGCAAGGGCTGGTAGCCAGTCGCGCCGGGTAGACAGAAGTCTCCGCTGCTGGCCCGCAGCATGAAATCGTCGGAGCCGAAGACGGCGCCGACCAGGTCGGCGACGGTTTCGTTTTCGAGCAGCATCTGCCACTCGGGTCGGTGCAGCATGCTCCCCGTGCTGCTGGCAGCGCCGAAGGAATACCGGTTCGGACCGCGGTTGCCAGCTCGCTCGTCGTCGAGTTGCACGATCTCGTCGACGACCTCAAGTACGCCACCACGAACGGTCTCCAGGTGTTCCGGGCCGAGCACATCGGGCACTACCACGAAGCCATCGCGCTGAAACACCCGCACCACTCGTTCGGTGTCGGTGGCCTCGACTATTTCGAGTCCGGCAAGGCCAGCGTTGGCCGCCAGATAGCGGCGCTGTTCTTCGTCCCCCTCAGTCACCTGCGTTTGGCTCCTCTACCGGTCGTATTAGCGCACGATAGCGAAACCCAAGCCGGGTAAACGGCGCTAGCCAGCCTGCTTCGCGTCGTCGCGCACGTCGACCACATCGGCCTCGGGCTTACGACCCAGGATCCGACACGTGGCTGCGGTGAGCTCGTGGCGGTTCATCGTGTAGAAGTGCAGCTGGCGAACGCCGTGTTCGACCAACCGTCGGCTCTGTTCGGCAGCCACGGTTGCGGCTACTAGGTGGCGCACCTCGGGTACCTCGTCGAGCTCGGCGAATAGTTCGGGCATCCAGTCGGGGATGATCGTGCCGCAACGTTCGGAGAACGACTTCACCTTGGCGAAGTTGGTGACCGGCATGAGGCCCGGGACGATCGGCTGCGAAATTCCAGCGGCGCGTGCCTGGTGCAGGAAGCGGAGGAAGGCGTCGGTGTCGAAGAAGTACTGGGTGATTGCCCGGTCGGCGCC
This sequence comes from uncultured Acidimicrobiales bacterium, assembly GCA_938038815.1. Lineage (GTDB taxonomy): Bacteria > Actinomycetota > Acidimicrobiia > Acidimicrobiales > SHLQ01 > CALLQB01. The sequence continues at coordinate 11,243 of CALHTF010000139.1, forward strand.
CGCATCGAACTTGCGCTTGAGGTTGTCGAGGTCGGCAGCGGCCGACGCGGCCTTCGGGTGAACCTCTGGATACGCAGCGACCGAAATGTCGATGTCGTCGTCGCGTTCACGAATAGCAGCCACCAGGTCGGCTGCGGTCTCGTAACCACCCGACACGGTCGAACCGTCGGCGGGAGCATCGCCTCGGAGGGCAACGATTCGCTTCACGCCCAGTTCGAGGTAGCGGTCGATCACCTGGTGAACCTGCGCCTTCGTCGCACCCACGCAGGTGAGGTGACCGGCCACCGAAAGATCGGTGTTGGTGGTGATGTATTCGAGGGTCGACAGCGTCTTGTCTTGACTCGAGCCGCCGGCGCCGTAGGTCACGCTGACGAAGTTCGGATTGAGCGGAGCCAACTGGTCGACACACGCCTCAAGCGACTTCGTACCGGCCTCTGTTGCGGCGGGGAAGAACTCAAACGAAACCTCAACATCGGGTTGAATCGGCGTGGCCGGCCACGGTCGACGAGCGAGCCGGTCGGCGGTCTCTTCATCGATCGGCAGGTCCTTGGAAACCTCGTCGAAGTTCTCTACTCGTAGGAATTGTGAATCGGTCATGAAGCCGCCTCTAAGCGATAGGTAGTCGGTGCGTCGGCACGTTGGGTCCCGACCCAAATGCTGACGGTGAGCTGATCGGCCTTGGCCTTTGCTCGGGGTTGTAAGTGGGTTACTTCGACGTTGGTCAGACCAGCATTGGCGCACCACTCGGCGATTTCTTCTTCAGAGAAACCGAGCCAGTGGTGGGCGTACTCGGACCGCAAGAGGTCGAGGTTGTGAGGAGCGAAATCGACGATCACCAAGCGTCCGCCCGGGCGCAAGGTGCGTACCGCCTGAGCGATAGCCATTTCTGGATCGTCGAGAAAGTGAAGAACGTGGTGCAACAGGGCCGCGTCGAAGCTGCCGGGGTCGAAGTCAAGGGCGTACAGGTCGCCCGACCGGACCGAGCAATGCGAAAGTCCGGCGGCGTCGAGTTTGCTCCGAGCGGCATCGAGCATCTGGGAGTTGAGGTCGATACCAATGCCTCGCTCGATTCCCGAGCCAAGGACCTCGAGCATGCGGCCGGTGCCAGTACCGATGTCGAGCAGTTCGCGTACCGAGTCGGTGTCGACCAAGTCGATGATGGCCTCTTCGAGTCGTTGGTCGGACACGTGGCGCTGGCGAACCCGGTCCCAGTCGGCGGCCATCTTGTCGAAGTAGAGCTGGGCCTTTTCATTGCGTTCGGCCCGCACCGCTTCAAGGCGAGCCATGTCACGTTCGAACGAGGCGTCGGTTTCGCCCGCCTTGTCGACCAGAGGAACAACCGCGTTGAGCAGCTGACGGCCTTCACCGTGTGACGCTGGCCGGTAATACGCCCGAGTGCCTTGTGCATGACGGTCGAGGACGCCGGCGGCACAGAGAAGTTTGAGGTGGCGACTAACTCGCGGCTGGGACTGTCCGAGGATGTCGCACAGCTCAGAAACGGTGAGCTCGGTGCGACGCACCAACGCAACGATGCGCAGGCGAGTTGGTTCGGCGACCGCCTTCAGAGCTTCGAGCAATTCAGCCATCAATACATAAGAATATGTTTATGTATTGATATTGTCAACCTCCAAAATCCACGTTCTGATTGCAGTTGAGCCGCTCAGAGCGGATCAAACGCGAAAATTTCAGGAAAGCGACGGAAAGCAGCCAAAGAGCCCGGAGCTCGCGGAGGGCGAGGGGCGCCGGCAGAGGGACATAGCGAAGCGTAGAGAGAGCGAGCTTGCGAGCGACCGACCAAAGAAACAGCGGCGTAGCCGGAGGCGAAGCAAAAGTAATAGTGTCGACCCCATGACCTTCTCTGTTCTTGTCGAGGTGCAGCTTCGACCCGGTATTTCTGATCCGCAGGGCCAAACCATCGAGAAAGCCCTCCCGACCCTTGGGTTCGATGGCGTTTCCGATGTTCGGGTCGGCAAGAGCATGCGGTTTGAAATCGACGCCGCCGACGAGGCCGCCGCTCGGGCTCAGGTCGATGAGCTTTGCGAGAAGTTTCTCACCAACCCCGTGATCGAAGACGCTTTGGTGACAGTGGAGTCAGCGTGACCAAGGTCGGCATTGTTGTTTTCCCGGGCACCAACTGTGAGCTCGATGTAGCCGAAGCGGTCCGCGGGCTCGGCGCCACGCCCGAGATGGTGTGGCATGGCGACGGCGAGCTTCCGGCGGTCGACGCGGTAGTTGTTCCGGGAGGGTTCGCGCACGGCGACTACCTTCGCCCCGGCGCGATCGCCCAGTTCTCTCCGGCCATGGCCGCTATCAAAGAGTTTGGCGCCAAGGGCGGACCGGTCGTTGGCATCTGTAATGGATTTCAGGTCCTGACCGAAACGGGCATGCTGCCCGGTGCGCTCCAGAAGAACGCCGGGCTGAAGTTCTTGTGCCAACCGGCGCAGCTTCGGGTCGAGACGACCAACTCGTCGCTCACCAACACCCTCGAAGTCGGACAGGTGCTGTCGGTGCCGATTAACCACTTCGAGGGCAACTACACCTGCTCGACGGAAACGCTGGCCGAACTGCAGGCCAACGATCAGGTCGTGGTGACCTACGTCGACAACCCGAATGGATCGATGGGCGATATCGCTGGGGTCTGCAACGCCGAACGCAACGTTGTTGGGCTGATGCCTCACCCTGAACGGGCCAGCAATGCGCTGCTCGGCAGCGCCGACGGCCAGGCGATGTTCAGCTCGCTGCTCGCTGCGGCGGCTGGCGCATCGGTTTAACCCAGCACGAGCACGCCGCCAAGGCTGACCGTCGCAACCAGAATCCAGGCGAGCCCACCGAGCACCAGCGGCTGAACGCCGAGCGACCGTAGGCGAGAGATGTTGACCCCGGCGCCGAGTCCGACCAATGCGGTGGTGAGCAGGAACCCCTCGGCCAGCTTCACCGTGTCGGTGACCCCGCTGGGAAGTACGCCCGCAGTACGGACCATCACCAAGGCCAAGAATCCCAGGACAAAGCCCGGGAGCAGGGGTGGCCGGTTTCCGGTGGGTGCATCGGCGATGCGGGACCGTTGCACGCTGACCCCGGCGACGATCGGCGCCAACAGCACCACTCGCGTGAGCTTGACCACCACGGCGATCGCCAACACCTTGGCGCCACCGGTCGAGGCAGCAGCGACAACCTGCGCCACGTCGTGCACACTCGCCCCGACCCAGGTTCCGAATTGCTCGTCGGAGAGGCCGAACCACTGGGCCAGGATAGGAAGGCCAAACATGGCGAGGCTGCCGGCGATCGTCACGAGGCCAATCGCCACCGCCACTTCTTCCTCTTCGGCGTCCGACGAACTCTCCATGGCGGCGATGGCCGACGCGCCGCAGATCGAATAACCGGTGGCGACGAGCAGCGACAAACCCCTCGAGAGTCCGAGTCGACGACCGAGGGCTTGGGTTCCGAAGAAGGTCGCCGCCACAGTGGCCACGACCAACACGACGGTGGGGAGGCCGAGTTCGGCGATCTGGCCGAGCGAAAGCCGCAGGCCAAGCAACACCACTCCGGCGCGCAAGAACTTCTTGGCTACCAGGGCAAGACCGGGTCGGAGTTCGGCGATGGCGGTGGTCTCTTCGCGAAGGTTGCCGAGGACGATGCCAAAGGAGACGGCGATGATCAACGTCGACAGTTGCGGAACGACCAGGTTGGCCACTACGGCGAGTCCACTCATCATCAATGCAGCAAGAACGCCGGGCAGGACGGGGGTTGCAACGGTTGGCGCTACGCCGAGCCGACCGGCTTCGACGCCTGCGGTGTGGGGGACCACCTGAGAGTTGGACACCACCAAAGTGTGCGACCGTTGCGCCCTAGCCGGTAGATGACTCTTGACTGTATGGTTATAGGCAAACCCTATATCCCCCTATAGGTTTTACCGATAGGTATCTGTGCCGCTCCCACCCACCTTTCCCGAACTCGCGTCCCTCGATCTGTTCTTGTCGGTGGTGCGCCTCGGCAGCGTGTCACGCGCCGCAGCCGCGCATCAGGTGAGTCAACCATCGGCCTCGAGCCGCATCACCAACCTCGAACGCCAACTCGGAATCACGTTGCTCGAGCGATCGACCACCGGCTCACGCCCCACCCCCGAGGGGTCGGTGGTTGCCGGCTGGGCCGAGGGAGTCCTCCAAGCCGCTGAACAATTGGCCACCGGAGTCGACGCGCTGCGGTCCGAAGCCACCGGCCTGCTGCGCATCGCCGCCAGCTTCACCGTCGCTGAGTACCTGCTACCGCCCTGGCTCGAGAACTTCCTCCGGAACCGGCCCGAAGACTCCGTAGCGCTCGACGTTGCCAATAGCGCAACCGTTCTCGAACGGCTCGACGCCGGCACGATCGACCTGGGCTTCATTGAGTCACCGTTGCCCACCCCCCGGATGAACAGCCAGGTGGTAGCGATCGACGAGTTGGTCACCGTCGTATCGCCGCAGCACCCCTGGGCTCGACGGGCCGCGATCCCGCTCGAAGCATTGGCCACCACGCCGCTCATCTTGCGGGAGAAAGGTTCGGGAACCCGAGAAGCGCTGGAGGCCGAACTCGAACAGCATGGGTATGAGCCGCCGGCATCGGTGCTTGAGCTCGGCTCGACCTCGGCGGTTCGGGTCGCGGTGATCAACGGCAACTCCCCTACCGTCGTCAGCCGTCTTGCCGTAGCGGGCGACATCGACGCCGGAAGTTTGGTGCCGATCGAGGTGCCAGGGTTGATGATTCAACGCCAGCTCCGAGCCACGTGGCCAAAGCGGGGCGCGCTGCCGCCACTGGCCCGAGCGCTACTCAAGCAACTGCCCGACCTGTAGCGAGCTAGCCGAAGAACTCTTTGGTTTCGTCGACTCGGAACCGGGTGACCGCAAGACCGGCGAGCACAACCGTTGCGCCGAGCAGCACGCCAACCGACGGTAAGACGTCGGCGATGCCGCCGTCCTCAAGGAAAACGGCGCGATGACCCTCCATCGCCCAAAAGCTGGGCGTAAACGGCGAGAGATACTGAGCGATCTTGGGTAGCCCATCGACCGGAACGAACGCCCCACCGAGACCCCCAAACACCATCGCTCCAAGGTTGACGATCGCGTTGACCTGGTTGATCGTGCGAAAGACTGCGGTAAGCAGCAGCACAAAGGCGATGAGGCAGCACGAGTAGGACAACAGCACGAGGAACTCGGCGATAATCGAACCTTTGAGGCGCAGCCCGACCAGCAGGGCACCAGTGACCAGCAGAGTTACTTGGTAGAGCAGGTGAATGAGGATCCACGGGATGGCGAACCCGGCCAGCAACGACGGTGCCGGGGCGGCCGACGCCCGCAACCGGTCCCAGGTGTTCCAGCCGTGTTCGCGGTACACCGAGAACCCGACCGATCCGGCGAGCATGAACCCGAACATCACGACCTGGCCGGGCACCACCTGTTCGGCGCCACTGGCATCGCCGTAACCTTCGGCCTGGAGCGAGAGACCGATGGTGTCGACGAACAGCGGCATGATCACCAGCGGCATGCCGAACATGATCACGAGAAACCACGGGTCGCGACGGATGATGCGCAGCTGAACCCCGACGATGGCTCGGATGGCATCCACTAGCTTGCGCCCTCGTCGAGTCGGTCGCCGGTGACGGCGAGGAAAACCGTTTCGAGGTCGGGCCGCAACGACTCGATGCCGAGCAGTCCTTCGCTTTGTGACCCGAGGTCGGCGATGAGTGCACCGATGGGCCGGTCGTCGGTGGTCCGGTACGTGTTGCCTTCGGTGTTGGTGGCACCGAGTCGCTCGACCTCGGCGGCGTCGAGTGGCGCGTCGAGGGTGAACTCGAGTCCGCTCAATCGGTGCTCCTCGACCAGCTCCTCGCGGGTGCCTCGGGCCAGCACTTGCCCGGCATCGATTATCACATTGTCGGCGTCGAGCGCTTCGACCTCGTTGAGGTAGTGGGTGGTGTAGATAACTGCTGCACCCTCGTTCGCCATCGAACGCACCGACTCGATCAACTGCGCCCGGGTCGCCACGTCGGCGCCCACCGTTGGTTCGTCGAGCATGAGTAGTTGCGGGCGGTGAACCAACGCACAGCCCGTATGGAGGCGGCGTTGTTCACCGCCCGACAGCTTGCCGGCCCGCCGGTCGAGCAGTTCGGTGAGGCCCAACTGGTCGGCCACCTCGGCAGCGGCCGAAGCGCGCTCGGTGCGCCCCACGCCAGCCAGGTTGGCAAAGAACTCGAGGTTCTCGCGCACGGTGAGCACGCCGTAGACGCCTGTTTCCTGCGGAGCGATGCCGGTAAGTTTGGCCGCCGCATCGAGGTTGGAGAACACGTCGATGCCGCCGAGCTCGACCGACCCGGAGTCGGGTTGGAGGAGTCCGGCGATGATCGAAATCATGGTGGTTTTGCCGGCACCGTTTCGGCCCAGCAACGCGGTGATCTGTCCGGGTGCCACGTCGAGGTCAGCGCCTCGAAGTGCCTGCACATCGCCGTAGCTCTTGGTGAGCCCCCTTGCTACCAACACACGAACATCATTCACTACGGCGCGAACGGCGTCGAACGATTTTCTGCGGTTGAAATTCGAGCGCTTGCTGGCCACCCCCGAACTACCGTCGCAAGATGTTCGAGAAACAGCGCGCCACCGTGTTTGGATCTAAGGCCGCAGAGTACGACCGCTATCGGCCCAGCTACCCGGCCGAGGTGATCGACATGGTGGTCGAGCATCAGCCCAGCACGGCGGTCGATATCGGGTGCGGTACCGGCATCGCCGCTCGTCTCGTGGCCGAACGTGGGGTGGCGGTGCTCGGGGTCGAACCCGACGACCGCATGGCAGAAGTCGCCCGCCAACAGGGCACCAACGTGGTAGTTGCGACGATCGAAGATTGGCAGCCCACACCGTGCGACGTGATGTACTCCGCCCAGGCATGGCACTGGGTCGACCCCCTCGCAGGCGCTCAGGTCGCGGCGGCCTCGGTGCGACCTGACGGACACTGGCTCGCGATCTGGAACTACGAAACCGACAGCCTGTTCAGCGACTGCCGCGAGCGGGTGTACCAGCGTCTTGCCCCCGAACTTGCAGGGGTCACGGTGGCCGGCATCGACGCAATCCTGCGCTCGACGGTCATCGAGGCATTCGAGAAGACAACCGAGTTCGACGACGTGGAGATCCGACAGGTCGACTGGGTCGACGAACTCACCATCGAGGAAGCGGTTGGCCGGTTGGCCACCCACAGCAAGCATCAGCTGACCGAACAGGAGCACACGTTGGGCATGAACGAGGCCCTGACCGCCGAACTCGTGCCTCACGGCCCGACGGTCCGGCTGCCGTACACGACCCGGGTGTTCAGCGCTCGCCGTCGTTAGCCAGGTCGGCCAGATGCAGATTTCCTCGCCGGTCCGGTTGCTATCTCGGGGCGGACGGGGTCTACTCGTGCTGCGAGTTCTCGACCGGAAAGCAGCCAGCGAATGACCAACCATGTGCCGACCATCGACATCGCCAACCCGTCAGGTACCGAGGTCGATGCCCTCGACACGGCGTGTCGCGACCACGGATTCTTCTTGCTCACCGGCCACGGACTCGACCCACTTATCGAGCGCACGTTCGCCGAGGGGGCCAAATTTTTCGACGCCGACCGACAAACCAAAGAGTCGATCCGGCGCACCGAAACCCGACCGCTCGGTTACAACGACCGCGAGCTCACGAAACGACTGCGCGACCACAAAGAGGTCTTTGACTTCATCGACCCCGAACGCCCCGGCGACTACAACCAATGGCCTGCGGGACTCGCCGAGTACCGCGAAACGCTCACCGAGTTCTTCGATGCGTTCGCCGACTTGGCCGTACGCACAACCAACCTCGTGTTGGCGACCCTCGGGCTTGAAGGCGACCAGGCCGCCGCCTACCAAGGTTCGCGAACCTCGAGCACCGTGCGCCTCAACCGCTACGCCGTCGGCGACCCAGTACCCGCCGATGAACGCGACGACCTGGCCAGCCTGGGCGATGTCGCCCTCGGCCATCACACCGACCCAGGAATTTTGACCCTGTTGTTGCAAGACAACGTGGGTGGTCTTCAAGCCGACTCTCGCGACCACGGATGGATCGACATCGAACCCCAGCCCGGCACCATCGTGGTCAACCTCGCCGACTCGTTGCAGGTATGGACCAACGATCAATACCGGGCCGCTATCCACCGGGTGAAGCCGATGACCACCACGACCCGGATGAGCATCCCGTTTTTCTTCAACCCGCCGTCCGATGCGGTGATCGAACCAATCGATCACCTCGCCGGGGGCAGCCCGAAGTACCGCGCCTTCACCTGGAAAGAATTCATGGGCGCCCGCAACGCCGATAACTACGCCGACCTCGGCGAAGCCGACACCCAAATCGCCAACTACGCCCTAACGTCCTAATCACCCCCGAACTGGGGATAAAACGCGTACCTATAGGTACACGTATTGTCCCCAGTTCGGGATGGTTAGACGAATGTGCAGAATTCTTCGAGGGGTTGGCGTTTGCTTTCTAGGGTGTTGATCGGGGCATCGGGGTCGGCCTTGCCGATCGCCATACCGCAGAACAACAGCTCTTCCTCGGGAGCGCCCACAAACTCGCCGACCGCGTTTTGGCGAACCGTCCAGTACTCCTGAGGACACGTTTGTAGCCCGGCTTCTTCCGCCAACAACATGAAGGTTTGCAAGAACATGCCCAGGTCGCTCCACTGCGGCTTGCCCATCTTCTTGTCGATGTAGCAAAAGAACGCAGCAGGGGCGCCAAAGAAGTCGCCGTTGCGGGCGAACTGCTCCATACGACCCGCCGTATCGTCGCGGCCCACGCCGATCGTGGCGTACATCGCTTCGCCGAGCTCGTATCGATTGGTGCGGTACGGGTCCCACAGCTTGGGCGGATAGATCTCATAACCCGGCTCTTCCACCGGCGGCGACGCGGCGAGGTGCGCCCGCAGGTTCGTCAACGATTCGCCGTTGACCACATAAATCTTCCACGGCTGCACGTTGCCACCCGACGGCGCCCTCGACGCCTTAGTCAAAAGTTCGGCCAGAATCTCGTCGCTTACCGGGTCGTCGAGAAACGCCCGCACCGACTTTCGAATTGCCACTGCTTCGCTTACGTCCATGTCGAGTGTTTACACGACAACCGGTTCGCACCCCACATGTCGGACTCGGGGCCATCGGTATGTGGCAGGGTGGGCCATGCGTGCGATTCAAGTGACCGAAGTTGGTGGGCCCGAGGCGATGAAGCTGGTCGAGGTCGACCGCCCTGAACCCGGCGACGGTGAGGTGGTAATCGACATCGCCGCCACCGGGGTGAACTTCATCGACACGTACCAACGCGGCGGGCTGTACCCGATGGATCTGCCGCTCACCCCTGGCCCCGAGTGTGCCGGAACCATCGCGGCCGTGGGTGCTGGGGTCAGCGATTTCGCCGTTGGCGACCGGGTTGCGGTTGCCGCTTCGAGCGGCAGCTACGCCGAAGCTCGGGTCGCTCCGGCTTCCCAGTGTGTCGGGCTACCAGACGATTTGTCGTTCGAGCTTGCGGCGGCCGCGCTGTTGCAAGGCATGACCGCCCACTACCTCGCCTTCGACACCTATGCGTTGGCCGACGGCGATCGCTGCCTGATCCATGCCGGCGCCGGGGGCACGGGTCGACTACTGATCCAACTGGCCAAGAGTGTGGGAGCCGAGGTGTTCACCACCGTTGGTACCGCCGCCAAGGGCGAGATCGCGGCTTCGGCCGGCGCCGATCACGTGATCAACTATGCGGAGAAGAACTTCGCCGATGAGGTGCGCCGAATCGCCGGCACCGAGACGCCACTCGACGTTGTGTACGACGGCGTCGGCGCCGCGGTGTTCGACGACAGCCTGACCCTCATCGGTAAGCGAGGTCTGATGGCCACCTTTGGCAACGCCTCCGGGCCGGTGCCGCCCATCGCCCCGCTGGCGTTGTCGCGAGCCGGGTCGCTCTTTCTCACCCGACCAACCTTGTTCGACTACGTGGCAACCCGCGAGGCCTTGGTGGCGCGGGCAACCGACGTCTTCGACCGCATCGCCAACGGCTCACTCGAGGTCACCATTGGCGCAACGTACCCACTAGAAGACGCCGCCCAAGCCCACCACGACCTAGAAGCCCGCAAAACCACCGGCAAACTCCTGCTTGTCCCCTGACTCAGAGTCACGGGACAACGTCCCCTGACTCTGAGTCAGGGTTTTCTATTCGTAGCCGGCGGCTTGGAGCTTGACGTGGGCTCGGTTGATGGCTTCGCGTAGGCGGGTCACCATCAGGTCGACCTCGTCGCGGGTGATCACCAAGGCTGGCGACATCACGTTGAGGTTAACGATGGGTCGCACGATAAGGCCAAGGTCGTCGGCCTCGTTCGAAACCCACTTACCCACGTCGATCTCCTCGGGGTAGTTGCGCTTGGTCTCCTTGTCGGCCACAAACTCGACACACGCCATCAGATGCGAGCCCCGAACATCGCCAACCATTGGCATATCGGCCAGCGTGCCGAGCTGCTCCATGAAGTACGGGCCAACATCTTTCACATGAGCGTTGATGTTCTCGCGCTCCATGATCTCGATGTTCTTCAACGCTGCCGCGCACGAGACCGGGTGGCCGCCATAGGTAAACCCGACGGCGAAATAGCGGCCATGACCGGCTTCGGAAATCGTGTCGAAAATCTGGTCGGTCATCAGCGTTGCACCCAACGGCAGATACCCCGAGGTCAGACCCTTCGCGCTGGTGATCATGTCGGGCTGAATACCGAAGATCGATTCCGAAGCGAACCATTCACCCAGACGACCAAAGCCGGTCACCACCTCGTCGCTCACATAGAGAATGTCCATCTCCTTGCAGCGTTCCCAGATCTTTTGGATGTAGTTGTCGGGCGGAGGCACCACCCCGCCCGCGCCCATGATCGGTTCGGCGAAGAACGCAGCCACATGGTCGGGTCCGCCCAACTCAGCAACCTTGGCATCGAACTCGGCAACCAAGTGAGCAGCGAACTCTTCTTCGGTGCGCCCGGCTCCGTAGCGGTAGAAGTTGGGCGACTCGAGGTGATGAATGATGTCGGAGATGTAGTCGAACTCCGGCGGATGATCGCCCGGCTTCCCGCCGATCGAAACGGCGGCGTAGGTGCTGCCGTGGTACGAGTCGACCCGGCTCAAGATGTGCTTCTTGTCGTGCTTGCCCCGCACATGTTGGTAGTACTGGATGGTTCGAAACGCAGCGTCGATCGCCGTAGAGCCGCCAGTCGACAAGAACACGTGGTTGAGATCGCCGGGGGCCAACTCGGCCAACTTCTCACAGACCTGTACCGCCGGCACGGTGCCCATGTCGGTAAACGGGTTGGCGTAGGCGAGCTTGCGAACCTGGTCGGCGATGGCATCGGCCATCTCATCGCGACCCAGGCCGATGTTGGTGCACCACAGTCCACCCACGCCATCGATGTACTCGTTGCCATCGGTGTCGACGATCCGCACGCCAGCACCCCGTTCGACCTCGATCATGTCTTGATCGAGGTACGTGTCAAAAGGTTGGTAGGCGCGCAGCTGATGGCGACGATCCTTGGCCAGAATCTCCAGCGTCTCCGGAGTGTGTTCGTTCGGCATTGGTACGCGGCGCTCCTCAAGTGTGAACTTCGGAGGCTCAGGCTACCAGTGCCGCGATCACCACTCCGTCGGCTCAGCCGTAGTGGTAACGATCGATCGTTGGAGACTCGAGCTGGCGGATCACGGCTAACTGATCGGCCGGCCAACTGGTCTCCACCGAGTCGCTCACCAGCACGGGATCGAGCGACTGAAGATCATCGAGCGCAACGTCGACACCCAACGTCGTAAGTACCTCGAATAGGTCGGCTGCGAGATGCTCTTGGCGCCCGATAGCGTTCACTCGTTCGGCACCGTCCGGACCGGTATAGGACTCATACATTCGAGTCACGAACCCCGGTTGCAACCGGGCACAATTCGCCACGAAATCGCCAAAGTCGTCGGCTCGGCACTCGTCGAGACCTCCCCATGGGTGCCATCCGTCGGGGTTGTAGTCGCTGGCCTTTCGCCACCCCTGGGCGGTCTGGAACTTAAAGCACGATTCGTACCAGCTAACCGGGTGCCGCACGAAGCAGAAGCTGTATGCGTCGGCGAGCTGATGATGGAAAAGGTTATGCCGTTCCCGCAGCCCCAACATCAGGTTGAAGCCATCGAGATCGAGCGAACGCAAGGCCGCTTCGACCCAGTTTCCTCCGGTCTTGGGAATGTGGAGAAAAACGCAGCGCCGCCCGTCGACGAAGAATTCGGCACTCATGGGAGAACCATAACCTTCGAACGGGCAGGCGGCGCGGCGTGCTGAAGTTCTACTGTTTGCCGGGGGTGCGAGACTCCCAGTTCGCCTTCACGGCGGCGATCTCATCGGCGGGCAACGACACGTAGCCAACTTCTTCGACCGCGGTGAGGCCCGCGTCGCTCATCATGTAGTCGACGAACGCTGCGACGGCCGGTTGGCTCTCGGCTGCTTCGACCGAAACGTAGGTGTAGAGGAACCGCGAGATCGGGAAATCAGCCGAGGCGATGGTTTCCTCGGTTGGAGAAACGCAGTCGCCGCCGTCGTCTTTCGAGATCTCGAGCAGCTTGATCTTGCCCGAAGCTTCGGCCTCCTTGGCGAAGGCGAAACCAACCCAGCCGAGCGAGTACTGGCTGGCGGTGATGCCTTCGATAATCACGTTGTCGTCGGGGCTCGCGGTGTAGTCGGGGCGGGCGATTTCCGAGTCGCGGCCCTCAAGACCGGTCTTGCCCTTCACCACTGCTTCGAGAACTACCTCGTTGAACGAGTCGAAGGTTCCTGACTCTTCACCAGGCGCAAAGACATCGAGCTGAGCGTCGGGGAATTGTTGGCCGCCCCACTCGCCGGTGAGCGCATTGGCGTCGGACCAGTTCGAGAACCCAATGGCGTCCTCGCTCAGCAAGGCGTACAGGTCGTTAAACGACAGACACTCGATGGCGTCGTTGTCGGCCGAGGTCACCACGCTGATGCCGTCGATGCCCCGCTTGAGTTCGATAAAGGAGATGCCCGCATCGTCGCAGATGGCAATCTCTTCATCTTTGAGCTGACGTGATGCGTTGGTGATCTGCACCTCTCCGGCGCAGAATTGTCTCGCACCGTCGCCGCTGCCTGGCCCTCTGACCGAGATAGCGACGGTGGGATCAACCTCGATGAATCGCTCCGCCTGGAGCTGCACGATGGGGAAGACGGTCGACGATCCAGAGACGGCAATTGAGCCTTCGTCGCCCGAAGCGGTGGCAGCGCCATCGCCGCTACCCCCGCAGGCCGCCGCGATCAGGGCGTGGCCGACGAGCACGGCAACAAGCCGGTTGCGAGACGTTGATGTTGGTGTTGTTTCCATGACCCGAACGGTACGGGGGCCACATTTCACCAACGGGGCCTTTGGCTAGCGAGTAGGTGCGTTTTGGGTGAACTTTCGACAAACTCCCAGGTCAGCGCTATCAGGAGCGGCTGCGATTGGTGAGCCGATAGGTGTATCCGGCCTTGGTGTGACCGGTCTGTTCAAATACGCCGAGCGGTCGAAAACAGTAGGCCATCTTCTGGGCGGTCGACCGGTCGACGCCTGCACCTTTGGCAATATCGGCGGTCGTGAACTCGTCGGGAAGGTCGTCGGGTAGCAGCCGGCAAAGATCGTCGACCGTCCGAAATCGTTCGACCCCCACGATCTCTCGTAGTTCTCGATCGACGGTCCGGTGGCCGCCTCTCCCCCGCCGGGCTTTGGGGTCGACCACTTGATGTTTGGTGACCTCGACCAGCACGACATCGAGGGTGAGGTCGGGGTGGTCGAGCAGGGTCGGCAGGCTTACCAACTCGTCAAAGATGCTGTACACCGAACCCTTCTTCGGCGACTTGCGCACCGGCACGTCGGGTTTGGCCAACCAGGTCCGCACCGCAACGGGATGCACCAACAACACCTTGTAGTCGCCGAGCAAGTGGTCGAACTTCTTGCCCATCGACCCGAACGAACTGGTCTGGATTTCAATGAGCAAGTCGTCGCGGCGAATATCGATCACAAAGCGCCCGAGCGGCACCTCGAAGTCGTCGCCCGGCATGGCGTAGTACGTCTTTAGGGCTGCGTGAAGCGAGCCTTCGTTGAGCGTCCCGATGTGGGGCTCGACCGGCGACTCGGCAGCGTCGGAACTCAGCTGGGGTCCTTGGCGATCACCCGTACGGCCTTGCCCTGCGAACGGGGCAACGTTTCGGGCGGTTCGATGACAACCGCCGCCGACACCCCGACGTTTTCTTTGATGTGCGTGGTCAGGCGGTCGACCTGGGCGGTGGTGTCGGTGCCGGCCTCGGCGGCCTCGACTCGCACGGCGAGCGAAGCCATGTTGCCGTCGGTCGACGTTTCGAGCACGTAGTGCGGCGACAGACCATCGACCTTGAGGATCTCGGCTTCGACCTGGGTCGGGAATACGTTCACGCCCCGGATGATCAACATGTCGTCGCTGCGACCGGTGACCTTGGCCATTCGGCGCATCGTGCGGGCCGTGCCGGGCAACAGCGTGGTGAGGTCGCGGGTCCGGTACCGGATGATCGGCATCGCCTCTTTGGTCAGCGACGTAAACACCAGTTCGCCTTCGGTTCCGTCGGGAACCAGCTCGCCGGTTTCGGGGTTGATGACCTCGGGGTAGAAATGGTCTTCCCAGATCGTCGGGCCATCCTTGGTTTCGATGCACTCCTGAGAAACGCCCGGGCCGATCACTTCAGACAGGCCATAGATATCGACCGCGTCGATGCCGAGCCGGGCCTCGATCTCTGCGCGCATGCCGTCGGTCCAGGGTTCGGCGCCAAAGATCCCGATCTCGAGCGACGTGGCCTTCGGGTCGATCCCTTGCCGCTCCATTTCGTCGATCAGGTTCAAGCAATACGACGGGGTGACCAAGATGATTCGAGGCTCGAAGTCGGCGATAAGGGTGACCTGCTTTTCGGTCTGCCCGCCCGACACCGGCACCACCGTGCAGCCCAAACGTTCGGCACCGTAATGAGCACCGAGCCCACCGGTGAACAGGCCATAGCCGTAGGCCACATGAGTGATATCGCCCTTGCGGCCCCCGGCGGCGTAGATCGAGCGGGCCATCACCTGCGCCCACATGTCGATGTCGTTCTGGGTATAACCGACCACGGTTGGCTTGCCGGTGGTACCCGAGGAAGCATGGAGGCGCACCAGGTCGGTGCGGGGCACGGCAAACATCCCGAACGGATAGTTGTCGCGCAGGTCGGCCTTGGTGAGCAACGGCAGCTTGGATAGGTCGTCGAGCGACGTGATGTCGTCGGGGCCAACACCTGCGGCGTCGAAGCTCGCCTTGTAGTGCGCCACGTTGTCGTACGCGTGCCGCACCGTGTCTTTGAGTCGAGAGAGTTGCACCGATCGCAATTCGTCGACCGATGCGGTTTCGATTGCTTCGAGTCCATCCATGAGCAGATCCTCCGGAGGCGACTCTACTGTCCGAACCACTACGCTCGCCTCGTGCAACTGGTAACGCTGCGACTCCCGGAACGAACGATGGCTGGCCGAATCGAGGGCGACGAAGTCGTGCTGCTCGATCACCCCGACGTTGGCGAGCTCTTGCGGACAGGCGCCGACGCTTCTCGGGGCGGCCGGACGGTGCCGCTAGCCGACGCCGACTTCGCTCCGGTGGTCACCCATCCGGACAAGATCGTCTGTGTCGGGGTGAACTACGCCGATCACATCGCTGAAATGGGTCGCGACACCCCCACCGCGCCGACCTACTTCGCCAAGTACCGCCGGGCCTTGATCGGCGCACGCGACGACATCGCCCTGCCACCAGCCGAGGTATCGACCCACATCGATTGGGAGGTCGAGCTGGCGATCGTTATCGGCACATCGGTGCGCAACGCATCGCGACACGAAGCACTCGAAGCAGTTGCTGGTTACACGATCCTCAACGACGTGTCGGTCCGCGACTGGCAGCGCCGCACCTCGCAGTTTCTCGCTGGCAAAACCTTCGAGGGGATGACCCCGCTCGGTCCGTGCATGGTCACCCGCGACCAATTGGGCGACGGTTCGGGCCTGGCCATCACGTCCGAAGTCGACGGCGTAACCAAACAAGAGTCGAACACCTCGCAGCTGGCGTTTGGCGTGGTCGATATCGTGACCGACCTCTCGAAGGTGATGACGCTCGACCCCGGCGATGTCATCGCGACCGGCACCCCGGGCGGTGTCGGGGCGGCCCGCACACCACCCGAATGGTTGGCCTCGGGGTCGACCGTGAGGTGCAGCATCGAAGGCATCGGCGAGCTGGTAAACACCTGCCGCTAGCGGTCAGCGCGCTGCCGCGAAACGGAGCTTTTCGCCTACGCTGGCAGGCTATGACTGCTATCGGCATCCCCCCAGCCGCCCAAACCGCAGAGCCGCCAAAACCGAAGCTGCGTGGGTTGTCGCACCTCTTGGCTTTCGCCTCGGCCATGACTCTCGCCCCGATCCTCATCGTGGTCTCACCCGATGTAGCGCCCCGGTTTGTCGCGGCCGAGTTTGGCTACGCCATGGCCGCGTTATTCGGCGTGAGCGCGCTGTATCACTGCGGCAACTGGTCGCCGAAGGCTCGGCTACGTCTGCGGCGGCTCGACCACTCGATGATCTTTGTCGCTATCGCCAGCACGTACACGCCGATCGCGATTTACGGTGGCCTGCCAGGAAATGTTGGGCCAATTCTGCTCGCCGTGGTGTGGACCGGAGCGGTGGTCGGCATCATCACCCGCATCGCCTGGACCAAAGCGCCGTACCCGGTAATCGCCGCCCCGTATCTCGCCACCGGTTGGGCAGCGGTGGTGGTTATCGACGATGTGTGGAACTCGATCGGCGTTGCCGGTTTCGTGCTGATCGCGGTCGGCGGCGCGTGCTACACCATCGGCGCATTGCTGTACGCCCTGCACCGCCCAAACCCCTGGCCGGGGTGGTTCGGCTATCACGAGATCTTCCATCTCTTGGTGATCGCCGGTGCAACCCTGCACTACATCGCCATCGCCTTCTTCGTCCTCCCCCAAGGCTAGAGCCCCCGAAATTTTCGCGTGGAACCCGCTCAGAGCGGGTCAGACGCGATCAGAACATTTCGGTCCGGGTCGAAACGTGCTCACGCGATACTGAGGGCCATGACGAACAAGGTTCTCACCGACGACGATGCAGTGACCGCCCTCTCGTTACCCGAGATGGTGCCGCCCCCTCGGCCCGACAACTTCGGTGCCGGCGCAACCGCCGACCTGCGCGACGCGATGGCTCGGTTCTCCAACGCCGCCGACCACGGGCCTCGACGAGCGGCGATTCTGGCCACCCTGGCAACGATCGATGTAGACGTGGTCGAACAGACCGCTGCCGAGCTGATGACCGAACGCCTCGGCGAAGACGATGTCGACATCGTGGCCGCCGGTTGGGAGATCCCGTCGTTTACGTTGGCCATCGTGTTCGGGCTCGCCGACCACAAACAACAGATTCGTGACGACACCGAAGCGATCGCCCGGGTGATCGGCCGAGGCGAAGCGTCGAACCCCAACGCCGATGCCGCCACCACCCGGCTGCTCGAACGGTTTGGCGACCACCCAGATCCGGTGGCGCCGGTGTCGATTCTGTACCAGAACTTCGATGCCACCGGAGCGCTGCTCCCGACAACGGTCCTGGCTGCGTTCGCCGCGACCGGCCCGCCCGCCACCGGCACAACCGTTCGGGTAGCCGAGCGCCTCACCACGATCGGCGACCACTCGATCGACACCGACGAAGCGGTCACCATCGACCTCGAACACATCCGGTGGGGCGCAGGCCCGCATCAATGCCCGGGCGAAGCGCTGGCCGCCGCCATCGTCAACGGCGCCCTGCGATCCCTTATCGAAAACCGGTACACGTTCCGGGCATCGCGGGTTGAGGTCGACGATCGCCATGTGCCCACCCGCTTCGAGATGGAACGGTTTCGGTAGCTCGACGACTACCCGTCGACGACCGTGGCCTGAAACCGCTGCATGAGCCACGGGCCGGCTTCGACGGGTGCGTGAGTAGGTTCGCCGTGTTCAGGGCGGCACGACGGCAAGCATTCGACCACGGCGTCCCAGTTCGCCATGTGGAAGAAGGCCATCGAATGGCGCTCCTCGCCGGTACCAACAGCAACGCGGTGCACGGTCGAGCGCCACGTATCGTTGGTCCATTGCGCAATCGAGTCACCCAGGTTCACCACAAAGGTGTCGGGCACGGGATCGATCGGCAGCCACCCGCCGCCGGGTCCCTCAATCTCCAACCCCGGAACCGCATCGGTCCGCAGGATGGTCAGAGTGCCGTAGTCGCCGTGCGCACCAGCCCGCAACGACTCACCCGCAGTAGTCGGATCGGTGGTCGGGTATCGCAGGGCCCGCAACGACGAAATCGGATTATCGATCATCGAGGCGAAGAAGTCGGCGGGTAGATCGAGCGCCACCGCCATCACCGACATCAGGTGCTCGGCGACCTGCGCCAACGCCTGGTAGTAGGCGACCCAGGCGTCGCGCATGCCCGACGGTTCGGCGGGCCACAGGCTGGGCGAGCGAACCCACTCGCTGCCCGCTGTGGCGCGGGCGTCGGCGTCACAGTCAGGGCCGACCGAAAATGATTCCTTCAGGTCGGGTGGCGCAACCGATCCCCTCGACCGGGCCAGCGACTCAAACTTGAACGGGGCGTAACCATATGGGTAGCCGGGTTCGGGGAACTCGACGGTTCGCTTCTGCGCCTCGGGCAAGGCAAAAAACTCGACCATGGCCTCCCATGCCGCATCGGCGACCGGCCGAGGAATGGCCGACAGCGGCAACCGGAAGAACCCATGGGTCTCGCACACCTCGGCCATGACGGCCGCGAGATCACCCAGCGGAGCATCAAGGTCGAGCAGTTTGAGATCCAAAGCAAGCAATCGGGTCGACGGCGACTCGACTCTACCGCCGGTGAAGCGATAGGTCCGCCGCCGTCCGACCTCGTTAGGGTCGACGGTTGGTTGCGACGACCGTCCGCTGTTCATCAAGGCGCCGCCGCGACTCGGACAGATCGGCGATCGATGCGTCGGCCACTCGCAGGTCCTCGTGGGCGTTCCACAGCTGGAGCAACACATCGATTTCGACTATCTCGTTCGAGCGCAGCTCGGCCCAGTCTCGAACCAGCCGATCGTACGCTCGGGCCCGCAGCGTCGGCGGCGTGTTCGGATCGGCCACCAACGAGACAATGCCCTTGGATGCACCGGCCCGTCGGGCGGCGAAGACCACTTCAGAAATCGTGTCTTCATGGGGTTCGAAGCCATCGTGAGCAATCCGCACACCGAGGTTCGACAGGTCCGTTTGGGTTGGTAAGTAGCTCATAACTAGAACGTACGGAACCCGGTTCACCATGAAAAGCGATGATCTTTTCGTTTAATGAGCAGGTTTGCTAATGATCAGCTATGCTTGGCCGTTATGTGGAACGACATAACCGCACGGCACCTACTCGCCCTACAAGCGGTGCACGAGGAAGGAACCTTTGGCCGAGCGGCCGAGCGCCTTGGGTTCACCCAGTCGGCGGTTTCACAACAGGTGGCCACGCTCGAACAAATTGTCGGCCAACCGCTATTCGATCGGAAGCCCGGTCCGAATCCGCCGACCCTCACCCCCGCCGGCGAAGTGGTCCATCAACATGCCGTCACGTTGCTTGCCGGCATCGAAGAAGCCGAACTCGAACTCAGTCGTCTGGTACGCGGGGTGAGCGGGAGTCTTCGGGTCGGAACGTTTCAGTCGATCTCGGCACGAGTGTTGCCGCTCGCCCTTCGCCAGCTCTATGACCAATCGCCTGATGTGGAGATCACACTGGTCGACGACGATCTACACGCCGATGTGTTCGATGCCATCCACGCTGGCGAACTCGACCTGGCGTTTGCCGCGAACGAACTGCCCGAAGGTGTTGGATCGCGTTACCTTGCTGCCGACCCGTATGTCGCGGTCGTGCAACCCGACGAACCCCCCGGACCCCTGCAGCTCGAGACCCTCCGGTCCCGGCCGCTGATTGGCCAACCTGAAGCCGACAGCTGTGGCCACGCAGTAAACCGAGGGTTGGAACGCCTCGGGGTCAGTCCGCACTATGCCTTCCGATCGCACGACAACGGAGCTGTCCAGGGCATGGTGGCTGCGGGCGTGGGTATTGCGATCGTCCCGCTACTCACCGTCGATACCTCCGACCCGAAGATCTCGGTTCGCACAACCGTGCCCGAAATCGAGCCCCGCAAGATCTCGGTCATCTGGGACGAAAGTCGCACCCTTCTCCCCGTGGCCAACCAACTGGTCGACATTCTCACCGACGTCTGTGGCGAACAACTGGCCGCCACGCTCAAGGTCTAATCGATGACCTGGGACGCCGACCTCGACTTTCTCGCCTCGAACTGGACATGCATCTGGGGCGCCGGTTGTGTCGGCATCGGCGATGCTCCAGCTGAAGAGCTCGGCCAAGGCTGCTGCTCGATCGGAGCCGAGTTACTCGACGACGACGAAGCCATGCTGATTGGCGCGTTGGCCGCGTCGATCGACCCGGAGCTGTTCGAGAATCACGATGTCGCCGCCGAGCAGGGCGTGTTCGCCGATGCGACTCGTGGCCATACCAAAGTTCACGACGGGGCATGCATCTTCTTTAACAAGCCGGGTTTCATCGGCGGAACTGGCTGTGCGCTGCACCTGGCAGCCGAGGCCGAGGGTGAACGGCCGCTCGACTGGAAACCGTCGGTCTGTTGGCAACTCCCATTCAAGGTCGACCGAACCACCGACACCCCAACGCTTCGGCCGTGGCAACGCACCGACTGGGGCACGGGTGGCCAGACCATGGCGTGGTGCTGCACCGAACGCAACGGGACCGCCGATGCTTATGTGGGCGACCAACGGGTGATCGACTCGTTGGCCGACGAGATCGAAGCCCTCGTGGGCCACGAGGTTTTCGTCGACCTCAAACGCCGGGTCGACGCTCGGCCAACCGACTAGGTAGCGAGCCGACTCGGCAATTCGTCGAGCCGGACACACCCGGTCTGGTGCATCACGTTGACCAGGTCGTCGTGCAAGATCCGGTACGCGTGGTCGGCACCGTCGTCGCCTAGTGCGCCGAGGCCGAACATAAACGCCCGACCGGCGAACACGAACGAGGCACCAAGCGCCACGGCGCGAGCCACATCGAGCCCCGACCGAACGCCGCTGTCGAACAACACCGGGGCACGCGAGCCAATCCGATCGACGATCGCCGGCAAGGCATCGATCGATGCGACCGACCCATCGAGCTGACGGCCGCCGTGGTTCGAGACCACCACCGAGTCGGCACCTGCCTCCAGCGCCTTCTCGGCGTCGTCGGGGTTCAGTACGCCCTTGAGTACGAGCGGGCCGTCCCAGAGCTTGCGAACCTCTTCGAGATACCGCCACGACAGGGTCCCGCCAAGGCTCGCGCCCACAAACCCAGCCGTCTTCGCCATGGTGGCCTCGTCGATGTAGGGCTCGAGTACCCGGAACCGCGGCATGCCGTTTCGGAGCACACCCATCGACCATGCCGGACGGGTCGCAGCCCGAGCAACCAACGCGGGCCCGATCTTGGGCGGCACTCGCACACGAGCTTTGCGTTGCCGTTCTCTTCGACTCGCTGCCGGAACATCGCCGGTGACCACCAAGGTCGTGAAGCCTGCGTCGGCGGCCCGGCGGATCAGGTCGGCCCGCAGATCGTCTTCGCGAGGCGGATACAGCTGGAACCAACCCATGCCATCGGCCAACGGTCCCGTCACTTCCGGCGCTTCGGTTCCGACGGTGCTCATCACATACGGGATGCGATTGGCCGCTGCCGTTTTGGCGAGCGACGTATCGGCGCCCGGCCAGATCAGGCCGGTCATGCCGACCGGTGCGACACCGATCGGCGCCGCGTACTTCACCCCAAAGAGTTCGACCTCGGTCGAGGGCGAGATCAGGCCCTTCAGCAGCTCGGGTACGAAGGTGACTTCTTGCAGCGCCGCCACGTTCCGGTCGAGCGCCCGTTCCGAACCAGTCCCGCTCGCCAGGTACTCCCAGGCAAAGTGCGGAATCCGCCAACGAGCCCGCCGCTCGAGGTCATCGATCGACGGATACTTGTCCATCGGATCGACCGATGAGCCCAACCGGTTGGCCCACTGCTTTGCTGCCATGGCGGCGAGAGTAGCGGAGGGTCGGCGAACCGACTTGGTGCGAACGCTAGGTCAACGGTTACCTAGAGGCGTGTCGACCTACGAGATTCTCGCGATCACGGTCTTTGCGATGGCGGGAGCGATCGTGCAGGGATCGATAGGTGTCGGCCTCGCCCTGGTTGCCGGGCCTGCCTTGTTGGTAATCGACCCATCGTTTGCGCCGGGCCCGCTGCTGCTCGGCGGCCAGGTAGTCGGGCTCCGTCACGTGATCGCCGAGCGCGAGGCGACCGACCACGTTGCGTGTCGTCGTTGCCTTATTGGTTTGCCGCTAGGCCTTATCGCCGGACTGGCCGTGCTCGAACTGTTCTCCGAAACGGCCCTCGCCTTGTTGGTCGGAGGACTCACGATGGTCGCCGCGGCGGCATTGCTCTCCGGACTCAAGCTCGCCCGGAGTTCACGGGTCGAGATGGTGGGCGGTGCGGCATGCACGTTTGCCAGCGTGACCGCTGGGCTTCCCGGCCCGCCGTTGGTCATTGCCTTCAACGACATGAAACCAGCGGCCATGCGCGGCACCGCGTCGACCTTTGTGATGATGGTGGCGGCTATCGGAATGGTGTCGTTGGTGCTCAGCGGCAACTTCGGCGGCGAAGAGGCAAAGCTGACGCTCTGGCTGTTGCCCGGACTCCTGCTTGGAATCATTGCGTCGCGATGGGTGCGACCCTTCCTCGATCGCAGCTGGTTCCGACCACTCGTGTTAGTAATCGCCTTCATCGGCGGTCTGGCGCTCGTACTTCGCCAGGTCCTCTAAGACTCCAGGTGCACGAGCTGCGCCAGTTCGGCGGCGATCTCGGCGGCCGACCGGTCGTCGGTAACGATCTGGCGGAACCGCCCGTACGCGCCGGAGCGCTGGTCGAGCAAGCTACGGATCCGGTCCTCGACATCGTCGCCGGCCAACAAGGGCCGTTCGATACCCGAGTCGTCGGAGGCCACCCGAGCGATGATCGTTTCGGGCGAGGCCACCAGGGTGAACACATGACCCGTCCGCTCCAACGCGTCGGCGTTGGCGCGGTCGACCATCAGGCCGCCACCCGTGCCGATCACCAGTCCGGTCTGTTCGGCCAACTCGAGCGTCACGCCGCGCTCGATCGCCCGGAACGCTGGCTCGCCTTGGGTTGCGAACAGTTCGTCGATCGGGCCGTGGCGCGAGACGATCAGATCGTCGGTATCGACAAACTCATACCCGAGCACCTCGGCGAGTAGCCGACCGACGGTCGACTTCCCGGTCCCCATGAACCCGGTGAGCACAACGTTGGTCATCACGCCGAGCCTAGATCGGGTGCCATTGGGGCGCGAACAGAATTTCGCCCGACGATACGGTCGAGCCATGACATCGACATCTGGCCCCGCAGGTCGCAAGGTCCCCGACTGGTTACAAGCCGCCCGCGACCAATGGGAGTGGACGGGCGACAAACGACCCGACTACGCCGTCGAGCCCGGTCCTGGTCAGGAATCGGTCTGGGACTATCCCCGACCGCCGGCCATCGCCGCCGACACCCGCCTCATCGAAGTCATCGGCCACAACGGGCTCATCGCCTCGACCACCACGTCGATTCGAGTGATGGAAACCAGCCTGCCACCGTCGTTCTATCTGCCGCCCGATTCGATCACCGAAGGGGCATTGATCACCGCGGGTGGAAGCTCACATTGCGAATGGAAAGGACCGGCCGAATACGTCGGCGAACCAGGTGGGCACCCGATCGGGTGGCGCTACCCGCGGCCCTATGACGAGTTTGCCCAGTACGCCAATTGGGTCTCGTTCTACCCGTCGCGGGTCACCTGCAAGGTCGACGGTGAAGTCGCTCGACCGCAGCAGAGCGAGTTCTACGGAGGCTGGATAACCAACGAACTCGTCGGCCCGTTCAAGGGCGACCCGGGGTTAACCGGTATCTAATCCACAATTGCGGCCATATCCTCTAGGGCATGGCGCATTCGATCTTGGTGCTGAACGGCCCGAACCTGAACCTGCTCGGCACCCGCGAACCAGAGGTGTACGGCACCGACACGCTCGACGACATCGTGGCCGAGCTCACGACCTTCGCCGAAGCCAACGGCGCCGAACTACGAGCGGTTCAGTCGAACAACGAAGGCGAATTGATCGATGCACTGCACGACGCCCGCAACTGGGCAGCCGGGGTGGTGTTTAACCCCGGCGCCTTCACCCACACCAGCATTGCGCTCCGCGACGCAATCGCATCGATCGAGCTGCCGGTGGTGGAGACCCACCTCTCCAACGTGCACGCCCGCGAGGAGTTCCGCCACCACTCCTATGTAAGTGGCGTGTGCCTCGGCGTGGTCGCCGGGTTCGGTAAGCACAGCTACCGCGTCGCCCTCGAAGGACTACTCAGCCACCTTGGCTAGCGAGCCAACGCTTCGCCCGGCCATCCCAGCCGACGCCGAAACGATCGCCGCGTATCACCACCGCTGCTGGCAGATCGGCTACCGAGGGCTCATCCCCGACGAGGCACTCGACCAGATGAAGCTGGCCGACCGAGTCGAGCGATGGCACAGCTGGTGCGCTGACCCAGAAACATTCCGAACCGTCGTGGCGGTTCTCGACAAGAAGCCGGTGGCTCACACGACCGTCGTCGGCAACCTCATTACCAATGTGTACGTCGACCCCGACTTCTGGCGACAGGGGCTCGGGCGGATCATGCTCGCCGAAGCCGAGCGCATGATCGCCGACGCAGGTCACACCGAAGCAGTGTTGACCACCGTGGTCGGCAACGAGCCGGCGTTGGCGCTGTATGAGACCAACGGCTGGATCCGCCAACCTGAACTTCGCCCATCCGAAGTCTTCGGGGTGGTGTTCGACGAACACGAACTCCGCAAGACTCTTCGATAGCGATCTACTCGGGGAAAACCCCACCCCAGGTGATCCGGGCGCCTTCGTGGCCGGTTCGGATCACCCAGATGGTGACCAGGATCCCGAGCAACGCCACCAGCACATTGAGCGCCGTCGCCGCCCGAGCCCAGGTTTGGCCCTGCTCGACCGTGACCGAGTTGCCCGAGCTGATGCCGGGCAGCTCGATGGGGCCACGCTTGGCGCTCAATTGGCTGATCACCGCCATGGCAAACGCCGACAGGAAGAAAAAAATCGATAGCACCTCGGTCTGTTCCCCAAGTCGTTCGTGTTTGTCGACCAAGTTCCCGAGCGGACCGATGGCATCTTCGAACGGTTGGCCCGACTTCGACGCCAAAATCGTCGAGATCATTCCGATCAGGGTCGCAACCGCTAGTGGCCAACTGAATGTGGCTCGCCACTGTGGCCGGAGGAGCAACGCGAGTGCTCCTACTGCGGCGATCGGCAACAGCACGATCGGGAAGTGCACAAACAGCGGATGCGCTGGCAGGTTAAAGATCTTCTCCATGGTTCCCCCTCGCCTCGAACCTACTCGGCTCTAGTTCACCGTGACGGAAAGGACCTGGCCCTTGGCCGCGTGACTGTTTGGGCTGGTCGCACCAATGTTGCAGTAGAAGACATAGTTACCCGGTTCGAGGTCGAACGAGATCGACTCGGACTCGCCGGCGTTGAGCACACCGGTCTTGCCGAGGTTGTCGGCTCCTAAGGCGCCTTCGTCGATGCCGCCGCTGCCGGTCAGGGTCAATTCCTCGTAACTGTTTCCCTTGGTGATGCCGAACTCATGGGGGAAGTTGCCGTCGTTGACCACGTCAAAGGTGACCGTTCCGGCGGCAAAGACCGCTTCGGTCACGATGGTAAAATCACCGAGCGAAACCGGAGTCGCCGCAGCTGATGCGTCGGCCTCGGGCGCCGCAGTGTCGTCCGGAGTGTCGGTCGGAGCGTCGGTGGCCGCCGGGGCCTCGCTCGCCGCCGG
>CALHTF010000140.1 GCA_938038815.1 uncultured Acidimicrobiales bacterium
TCGATGTCGGCCGCCTTGCGCTCGCCGTTGACCCGAAGGTCGACTCGGGTGACCGCAACGTTGCCTTCTGGTGCGGGCTGTACTTCTTCAAACAGACTCGTCATTAGGCGACCTGCATTTCTGATCGTTGAACATTGGCGATTATTCGAGACACAAAGGTCGAGATGATGTGGCGCTTGTAGTCAGCGCTCCCTCGGTGGTCCGAGCGTGGAGACGATGCGGCGGCTGCGAGCTCAGCGGCCTTCTCGACCGCTGCCGGCTCGAGCTTGGAGCCGACCAGAGCTTGGGCAGCTTCGGTGGCGTGAATCGTCGACGACCCGACGCCGGTCAGGCCGATGCCGGCCTGGTTGACCGTGCCGCCCGAAATGTCGAGCGCTACCGCAACCCCCGCGGTGGCGAAGTCGCCGACCCGCCGTTCGAGTTTGAGGTAACCACCGGTTCGGGTGCCCTTAGCGGCCGGAATCGTCGCTTCGATGGCGATTTCGTCGTGGGCGAGCACTGTTTGGAACGGCCCCGACACAAAGTCCTTCACCATCACCGATCGTTTTCCGTTAGGTCCTTGGGCCACGATCGACCCGTCGAGGGCGACCATGCACGAAGCCCAGTCGCCTTGGGGGTCGGCGTGGCAGACCGAGCCAACAAAGGTGCCCCGAGTCCGCACGATTGGGTCGGCGACCAGCGGTGCGGCCGCAGCCAGAACCGGTTGATGGTCGCCGAGGGTTGTCGACTTCTCGAGGTGAGCGTGTCGACACAGCGCACCAATGCGGTAGGTGCCGTCGGCGTCGGCCCGGTGATAGTCGAGGTCGGCAATGTTGTTGATGTCGACCAACAGGCCAGGGTTCGCGAACCGCAGCTTCATCATCGGGATAAGGCTTTGGCCGCCGGCGAGGACTTTGGATTCTGGGTCCGAGCCGAGGAGCGCGATGGCCTCCCCAATGCTCGTCGGCGCTTCATAACGAAAGCGGGAAGGGTACATAGTTTGTGCTCGATCTCTTCAGTAACGGATGGTCTGGTGGTTCTTCTCGTCTGCGCTATTCGCCGGGATCGGGGACGGCTCGCGGCAGGGCATCGGGGTCCGGGTCCGGACGCTTCTCCTGATGCGGTGGCCACGGCCCTTGCACGGGCTGACCTGCGACTTTGAGATGATCGATGAGATGGGGCCACGCCCACACGGTGGGACTTGGTCCCTCCTTTGGCGTGTCCTCAATAAGTTCATACAGGCGTGGATTTCCCGCGCTTTTGCCCGAAGATTCAACCGGCATGGCGTCCCCCTAGTCGTAAGCCTTGCCTATTTGTGACGTTCGCCACAGTAGAGGTGAATTTCGGAGTTCGCCAACTTACTTCGGTGGCTTTACTTCGGCGCTCTGCGAACTACGCCGAGTGTGGGGCGCAGTGTGGGGCGCAGTGTGGTGGCGCGTGTGGTGCAATGGTGGGTCGTGGCAAAACCCAAGCGATTCACCGAGTCTGAGCGCGAGCGTCGCGCCGCGTCGGTGCCCCGCGTCCAGTACCCCGACCTACCGATCAGCGAACGTCGCGACGAACTGCTCGAAGCGCTGGGCTCCAACCAGGTCGTCGTGGTTGCGGGTGAGACCGGTTCGGGTAAAAGCACCCAGCTCCCAAAGCTTTGCCTCGAGCTGGGTCGCGGAGTCAATGGCTTCATTGGCCACACCCAGCCGCGACGTTTGGCGGCGCGAAGCATCGCCGAGCGAGTGGCCGACGAACTCGAGTCGACGGTGGGCGAGCTGGTTGGTTACACGGTGCGGTTCACCGACCATGTGGGGCCCAACACCCTGATCAAGTGCATGACCGACGGCATCTTGTTGGCTGAACTCCAACGCGACCGTCTGCTCTCTCGCTACGACACGATCATCATCGACGAGGCTCACGAACGCAGCCTCAACATCGACTTCCTGCTCGGTTACCTCAAAACGCTGTTGCCGAAACGACCCGACCTGTTGGTGATCATCACCTCGGCCACCATCGACACCGAGAAGTTCTCCGAGCACTTCGACGATGCGCCGATCATCGAGGTGTCGGGCCGTAACTACCCCGTCGAGGTTCGGTATCGCCCGTTGGTGGCCGACGGACCCGAAGGCCGCAACCGCGACATGGCCGAAGGGGTGGCCGACGCCGTTGAGGAGCTCCTGCGCGAGGGGCCGGGCGACATCCTGGCGTTCTTCAGCGGCGAGCGCGACATTCGTGAAGCGGCCGATGCGGTGAGCGGGATGAAGGTCCCGAACCTGGAGGTGCTGCCGCTGTACGGCCGGCTGTCGGCGGCCGAACAGCACCGGGTGTTCGAGAAGCACAGCAAGCGCCGAGTGGTGCTGGCCACCAACGTGGCCGAAACCTCGCTCACCGTTCCGGGGGTGCGGTTTGTGATCGACACCGGCACGGCCCGGATCAGTCGGTACAGCAACCGCACCAAGGTGCAGCGCCTACCGATCGAAGCCATCTCGCAAGCGTCGGCGAACCAACGCTCGGGCCGTTGCGGTCGGCTCGGCCCCGGCATCGCCATCCGTTTATACGAAGAGGATGACTACGAGGCTCGTCCTGAGTTCACCGACCCTGAGATCCAACGGACCAACCTGGCGTCGGTCATCTTGCAGATGGCATCGCTTGGCCTCGGATCGGCCGAAGACTTCCCGTTTGTCGATCCGCCCGAAGTTCGCACGATCCGCGACGGCGTGTTGCTGCTCGAAGAACTCGACGCGGTAAACGAGGAGAAGGCGGGCACCAAAGGCTGGCTGACGCCGCTCGGAAAGCAGCTGTCTCGCTTGCCGGTCGACCCCCGCTTTGGCCGCATGGTGCTCGAAGCGTCGGACTGGGGGTGCGTGAACGAGGTCGTGATCATCACCTCGGGCCTGTCGGTGCAAGATGTGCGGGAGCGTCCGCAGAACAACCAGGCGGCGGCCGACGAATCCCACGCTCGATACGCCAACGAAGAGTCCGACTTTCTTAGCCTCCTGCAACTTTGGGCGTACATCGAAGAAGAACAGGACAAGCTCAGCCGCAACCAGTTCCGAAAACTCTGCAAGCGCGAGTTCTTGAACTTCAACCGCATCCGCGAGTGGCAGGACATCTACCGCCAAGTG
The DNA here is from genome assembly GCA_938038815.1 of uncultured Acidimicrobiales bacterium. Taxonomy (GTDB): domain Bacteria; phylum Actinomycetota; class Acidimicrobiia; order Acidimicrobiales; family SHLQ01; genus CALLQB01. The sequence goes on from CALHTF010000140.1 coordinate 3,093, forward strand.
CACCGCGTTGTCCGCGAGATGGGCCTTACCAGCAACGATGCTCCGGCCGAACCCGAAGCGATCCACCGGTCGTTGCTCGCCGGACTGTTGTCGCAGGTCGGCACGTTGGTCAAAGAGCCCAATGATGCAAAGAACAAGAATCAAGGCAAGAACCAGGGGCGCCGCGACCGTCGCGACAACCTCGACTACAAGGGTGCTCGCAACACCCGGTTCGCCATCGCCCGAGGATCGGCGCTGAAGGGTGCGACCCCTCGGTGGGTCATGGCGGCCGAGATGGTCGAGACCAACAAGCTGTGGGCTCGACGGGTTGCGCGCATCCGCCCCGAATGGGTCGAACAGGCCGGTGTTCACCTGGTGCGCCACAGTTACAGCGACCCGTGGTGGGATACCGAACAGGCCGCTGCCCTCGCCCACGAGAAGGTCACGCTGTATGGGCTGCCGGTCGTCAACCAACGCCGGGTGCAGGTTGGTTCGGTCGATCGCGAACTCGCTCGCGAGTGGTTCATCCACAACGCCCTGATCGAGGGCGAGTGGAACTTCGACGTTTCCAAACCCGAGCATCGATTTATCGAGTACAACGCCGAGGTCCTCGACCATGTGAAGGAACTCGGCGCCCGCTCGCGGTCGAACGATGTCGCCGTCGACTACCAGCGACTGTTCACCTTCTACAACGAAGCGTTGCCGGCAAAAGTCACCTCGGGCGGCACCTTTAACCGGTGGTGGCGAGACAAGCGCAAGAAGTCGCCCGACCTGTTGAACCTTACCGTCGACGATCTGGTCGACCGTGAAGAGCTCGAACGGATCCGCGATGCCGACGGCGAGTACCCCGACCGCTGGGAGTTCGACGGGCTCACGTTGCCGCTCGACTACGAGTTCGCGCCCGGCACCGACCGAGATGGCGTGGTGGTCAACATCCCCGTCGCCGAGGTTTCTCGTGTCGATCCGCAGCGGTTCGCCTGGAACGTCCCCGGCGTGCGTACCGAACTGGTAACCGAACTCATCCGCACCCTGCCGAAGAACACCCGCAAAGAGTTCGTTCCCGTGCCCGACACGGTGGCCGAGATCCTGGCCGACCTCGACCCTCAGCGCGGCACGTTGGTCGACGAAGTGCGCAAGGCCCTCGCCGCCCACCGAGGCGTGGTGGTTGGGCCCGAACAGTTCGACCTGGGTGCCCTGCCGTTGCACCTGCGTCCGACATTCCGGGTGTTCGACGAAGACGACAACACCCTCGCCGAAGGCCACGACTTGGCCGAGGTGGCGGCCGAGGTGACCGAGCAGGTCTCGACCGATCTCGCCTCAGCTGGTCACGAACTCGAGCAAACGGGCGCTACGTCGTGGGTGTTCGACACGATCCCCAAGGTGTCGTCGGCCACCGCCGCTGGCAGTTCGATCGAGGTGTATCCCGCACTGGTGGACGAAGGGGCAACCGTCGGGCTCACCCTGGCGCCCAACCGCAACGAACAGCACCACTCGATGTGGGC
>CALHTF010000141.1 GCA_938038815.1 uncultured Acidimicrobiales bacterium
CGAGGCGGGTCATCGCCGCCGAGAGGCTGCGGGTGGCCTTCTTGTCGCACCGGATCTCACCCAACAGCGGCACGGTCGAGCGCTTGATGCGTCGGGCGGGTGCGGCTCGGGGCGTGGTCGACTCGGCGAGGGATGCTTCGAGGGTTTCGTCGACCGGCGGTGCCGCCATAATCGCTACTTCGTCGTCGGGCAGGTCTTTGGGCACCGGGCGGTTCGATGAGCCGGTGCCGTTCTTGGCCACGATCGGTCGATCGCCGATCTCTTCCTCGAGCGCCGCCTCGATGCTTTGGGTGTCGCTGTCGGAGTTGACCAACACAAAGTTGAACCGTTCGGCGCCGCCAATATCGGCGATGGCCGCCGTTACCACGGCGATCTCCGCGTCGGCGATCGCTTCGTCGGGCACGATCGCTGCTACCTCGACCTCGAGTCCGTTGCCGAGCGAGAGGGTGTCGCCCGAGACGAGGTCGTGAACTTCGGCGGCGGCAATGCTGACGACAACTTGGTCGATGTCGAGCGATGCGAACGACGCCTTGTCGGAGTCATCGACGAAGTCCGGGTAGGTGTTGGGGTCGAACGACAACACCTCAAAGGCCGTTGTGGTCGAGTTGTCGATAGCGACATCGATTTCGCTCAGCCCGACGATCGAGGCCCCGTGGAACGCCACGTTGCCCGCGACCTGTTGGGCGGTGGCGTCGTCGAATGCGGTGGGTGACCAGATCACCCGCGTGGGGTTGAGTTCGGTTGGGGGTCGGTCGGTCGCGTCGATGTCGAATACCGGCGCATCGACCGTGGTCGGGGCAGGCGCGTCGCCGGAGCTGGCGACGAGGTCGCCGGATTGGGTCGGAAGAACAGCGCTCATAGCGGCTACGGCCCCCACCGATGCCGCTACAAGCGCTGTTTTGCCTAGTCGGCGTCGCCGACCATGCGTCTGGGGAAGTGCTTCGATGACCGAGGTCGAGAAGTCTGGCATCCCGGCGACCATCTCGATGCGAAGCGCTTGTCGGATCTGGCGAGCCGATGCCTCAAAGGCAATGCATTCGTCACAGGTCTCGAGGTGCTGATCGACTTCGTTCTCGGTGAGCACTGGATCGAGTTGGAGCTCGTCGTCGGCGCGGATCGATACCGCTTCTTGGACTGCGTGACAGATCATGAGACGCCTCCGAGAACCGAGCCGCCGAAGCCGGATTCGTTCTCTTCATCGTCGGTGCCGAGTCCGGTTTCGGCGTTGAGGAAATCGGTGATCTCTTGGCGGGCGTGAAAGACCCGGCTCTTGACGGTACCGATCGGAAGTTCGAGTACTTCGGCGACCTCGCGGTAGCGAAGTCCGAGGACTTCAACCAACAGCAGCGATTCGCGAAGTTTGGGACTCAGCGAAGCGAGTGCTTCGTCGAGTTCGACCCCGAGGCCTGGTTGGCCGAGCGGAGCGGGCCGGGGCGCGACATCGGGCAGCCGCTCGCGTCGCACGTTGCTGCGGTGAGCGTCGATGGCGGCGTTGCGGGCGATCGAGAAGATCCACGTCGAGAACTTCGACCGAAACCGGTAGGTGCCGAGTCGGCGGTGCAGCTTCAGGAAGGTGTCTTGGGTCAGGTCTTCGGCCAGGTGTTGATCGCCGGTGTAGCGGGTCAGGAATCGCCACACCGGCTCTTGGTACAACCGCACGAGTTCGGAAAAGGCTTCGTTGTCGCCCTTTGCGGCGGCGCGGATGACGCGTGGATCAGGTTCGTTCATGACCGGATCACCCGGCTACTACCTACCGTTCGCCCTGCTCGCACCGCTACAACCCTTACTTGGCCCCCTCGGGCCGCTGTATTTCGGGGAATTCGTTACCCCGTTGTAGTCCGAGACGACGCGCCGGGGCCAATGGTTGGGTAGCGATGGCAGAAAATCGTCGAAATACCGTTCGAAGCGTTGGTTGGTAGAGGGGCTGTGACACACTGCGACGATGGACGACTCATCACCCGAAGCAGGCCTGTTCCACATCGCCGGGATCGCCGACTGGGAGCACGCGCAACAGGCAGGGGTGTACGACGTTGGACTCGCCCAGGACGGGTTTATCCACCTATCGGGCCGCCACCAGGTGCTCACCCCGGCCAACCTTTGGTACGTAGGGCGCACCGACCTGGTCTTGTTGGTGATCGACGAGGCCAAACTCACCTCCGAGTTGGTGCGCGAACCGGGAACCGGCACCGACGTGCTGTTCCCGCACCTCTACGGACCGCTCAACATCGACGCGGTGGACGACGCGGTCGCGTTCGTGCCCGACGACGACGGTACGTTCGGTGAGCTTCCTGCCGGGATCTAGTTCAGGCCGAACTGCCGGTCGCCCGCATCGCCTAGGCCGGGAACGATAAAGCCGACGTCGTTGAGCTTTTCGTCGATCGAGGCGGTGTACAGATCGGCGTTGAAGTCGCTGGCCTCAAAGTTGGCGATGCCTTCGGGCGAGGCGAGCACGCACAGCACGGTCATCTGGCCGACGTTGGCGGCTTTGAGCATCTCGCACGTGTGAATGAGCGATCCGCCCGTGGCGAGCATCGGGTCGAGGACGATCACCCGGCGACCGTTGAGATCGTCGGGAACCGTGTTGACGTAGGCGTGGGGGAGCAGGGTCTCTTCGTCGCGGCGCAGACCAATGAACCCGACCCGCGCTTCGGGCAGTACGTCGTGCACTGCGTCGAGCATGCCGAGGCCGGCTCGCATGACGGGCACCAGCATCGGCGGATCGGTGATCCGGACGCCGGTGGTGGGAGCGAGGGGTGTGTCGATATCGACGGTGGCGACCGCCATGTCACGCAACGCTTCGTAGGCGAGAAACGCCGAAACGTCGCGCAGCGCCCGTCGAAAGTCCGGCCGATCGGTGAGTTTGTTGCGCAGCCGGGTCAGGCGTTCGAGGGCGAGCGGGTGATCAACGACGGTTACCGACATGGCTGCGAATCTATCCGCGTTTGGCGCGGTATTCGGCGTACCAGGCCAGGTGGTCGAGCGCGGTAACCGCCCGGTTCGAGGTCGGGTAGCACAGCCGCCCACTGTTGCGCACCGCTGCCACACCCGGGTTCTCGGGTTGGGCGACGGCGAGCTCGGTTGCGGTGAGGATTGGTTTGGCGGTGCGTTGGCTGAGGTCGGCGGCGGCCTCGGCGAACCGGGTGTCTTGGCGCTCGTGGTAGTCAACGATCCGCTCGATGCCGTGGTCGGGGTAATAACCGCCGGTGCGCAGCAGGTCCGCCGTATTCGACTGGATGCCTAAACCGAGGTACACGATGGCGTCGATGTCGGGGTGCTCGGCGATGAGCTCCATGACTTCGGGGATGGTGTCGCGGGTTTCGCCGCCGGCCAAGTCGATCGGGTTGTTCTTGCTCCAGCGGGGCGGCAGCTTCTCGTCGAGGGCCGCCTTCAGGTCGTCGGGCAGCGGGGCGAGGTCGACGTTGGTTGCCGAGGTCAGCGCGTCGGCGGTCACCACGCCCCAACCGCCAGCGGTGGTGAGCACGGCAACGTTGCGTCCTTGGGGAAGTGGTTGGGTAGCGAAGGTGGCCGCCGTTTCAAATGCCTCCTCGACCGTGGCGGCTCGGATGAGTCCGGCCTGGCGGGCCATGCCGTCGAACACCGCGTCGTCGGTGGCGAGCGCGCCGGTGTGCGATGCCGCTGCGGCCTGGCCGCCGCTGGTCGCGCCGCCCTTGAGCACCACGATGGGTTTGATCTTTGAGATGGCGCTGACCCGGTCGTAGAACTCGCGGCCGTCCTCGATGCCCTCGACGTAGATCAGACTGACGCTGGTTTCGTCGTCGGTGGCGAACCACTCGAGGTAGTCGATAAGCCCGGTGGCCGCCGCATTGCCGGCCGAAACCGAACGACTCACCCCGATCCCGGACTGGCGGGCGTAGTTGTTAAACGACGACACGAAGTTGCCCGACTGGCTGGCGATGGCGATCGAGCCAGCCGGTGGATACGGGGCAACGATCTGGGCACAGAGCTTGGCGGGCGGCGAGACGACGCCTTGGCCGTTCGGGCCGGCGAGCACGATGCCGAGTTCGTCGGCCAGCGCGACCAGGCGCGCTTCGGCCTCGATGCCTTCGGGGCCTGCTTCGCTGTAACCACCGGCGGCGCAGAACGCGGCCTTCACGCCTCGGGCTGCGCAGTCTCGAAGCAGTTGCTCGTTCAGGGCAGGGGGCGTGCAAATGAAGAGCAGCTCGGCGGAGTCTTGAGGAATCTTGGTGGCCGAGTCGAGGATCTCGACACCGAGCACTTCGCCAGCTTCACGGGCCAGGCCATAGATCGGACCGTCGAAGCCGCACGCCAAGATGTTGTGGAGCGACACAAACCCAAACTTGCCCGGGTGGGTGCTGACTCCCGCCACCACCACACCTTTAGGCGCAAAGAGCGGACGTAAATCGGGCATCAGTGCATCTCCACGAGTGCGTCGACCGCCACCGGTTTCCCGTCGGCGATGATGAGCGGGTTGAGGTCGATCGCTGCGATGTCGGAGCGGGTTGCGCCGAGCTCGCCGAGACCAACCAGTACCGCGATGAGTGACTCGCGATCGATGGCGTCTTCGCCGCGGAACTCGCCGAGCAGTTTCTGCGCGCTGAGCTCGTCGATCATGTCGGCGGCGTCGATCGCCGACACCGGAGCGAGGCGGAATGTCACGTCAGCCACTGCCTCGGCGAGAATCCCACCAAAGCCGAGCATGACGGTCGGACCGAACTGCGGGTCGGTGGTGAGACCGGCGATCAGCTCGCGGCGTCCTTCGATCATGGTCGAGATCAACACGCTGACCTCGCCGTCGTCGGGCGTTGCCGCGGCGAGCAGGTCGGTGACGGCATGGCGGAGCTCGTCGGCGTTGGTGATGCCGAGTCGCACGAGCCCTCGTTCGGACTTGTGGGCGATCGAGGCGCCACAAAGTTTGGCCACGACCGGGAAGTCGAGATCGATTAGGTCGTCGGGTGAGGTCACCGTGAGAAACGCCGAAACGGGGACTCCCGCGTCGGCGACCAAGGTTCGTGAGTCAGCTTCAGAAAGGGTTGGCACCCCTTGTTGCTAGGGCGACCCCGGCGAGTAGCGCAAACCAGCAGTTTCTGATCTTTGGTGGCCACGCCCTATCGTCGGGGCGAAAGCGCTCCAGATCACTGGGGCATGAACGTTCGTGGGGGCACATCGTGCGAGGACTAAAGGGCAACAAAGCGCTGATCACCGGCGCATCGGGTGGCATCGGTAGCGCTACCGCGGTGCGGTTGGCCGAAGAGGGCATGGACCTCACCTTGGTCGACCTCAGCGCCGATGCGTTGGCCCCCGTGGTCGCCGAGTGCGAGGGCCACGGCGTGCAGGTCGAGGCCCGGGCGGTCGATGTGCGCGACGAAGACCAGGTCGAGGCGTGTGTGGCCGGCCACCTCGAAACCTTTGGTCGGATCGACACACTGGCCAACATTGCGGGCGTGCAGAAGTGGCATCACAGCCACGAACACCCGGTCGACGACTTTCGCCTCACCCTCGATGTCAACGTGCTCGGCACATTCTTGTTTTGTCGGGCTGCGTTGCCCAGCCTGTTCGAGACCAAAGGCTCGATCATCAATGCTGCGTCGATCAACGCGCTGCGAGGCATCACCTATTCGGTGGCCTATGCGGCCAGCAAGGGTGCGGTGTTGCAGCTGACCCGGTCGTTAGCCGTCGAGTACGCCAGCAAGGGGGTGCGGGTGAATGCCGTGGCGCCCGGCGGTATCGACACGCCGATGACTACCGAAATCACCTTCCCCGAGGGCGTTAACTGGGACCTGTTGATGAAGGGCATGTCGCAATTCGGTATGCAACCGCCATCGGTCATCGCCGGGACCGTAGCCTTCCTTGCGTCCGACGACGCCAGCCATATCAGCGGCGACACCATCGTGGTAGACGGAGCAACAATCGCATGAGCATGACCTTCGACGAAGCAACCCAGGCCCTCACCGGGCCGGGCGGCATGTTCGAATTGACTACCGAAGATGTCCTCGGTGAAGAGCTTCCGGTGTTCGCTCAGCGGGCGCCGTCGTTGCGGGCGTTTCTGCAAATGTCGGCCGGGCACGGCGACAAGGAGTACTACATCTTCGATACCGGCGAACGTTGTACCTACGCGCAGAACCTATTGAACGTTGCGGCAGTGGCTGCCTCGTTGACCGATCGAGGCATCGGCAAGGGTGACCGGGTCGCCATTCTCAGCGCCAACAATCCGGCATGGATCACCTCGTACTGGGCAGTGGTAAGCCTGGGCGCCGTCGTGGTGGCCATGAACGGCTGGTGGGCGGCCGACGAGATCAAGTACGGCCTCGACGTGGCCGAACCCAAAGTGCTCCTTGTCGACCAACGGCGGGCCGAACGACTTGCGGGGGTCGACTTGGGCGACCTCGACACGATCGTGATCGAGACCGATTTCGCACCGCTGCTCGACAACGACACCACCGAGTTGCCCACCGTCGAGCTCGCTGAGGACGATCCAGCCGTGCTGCTGTTCACCAGCGGCACCACCGGCAAACCTAAGGGTGCGTTGCTCAGCCATCGCAACCTGATCGGGTTCGTTATGACTGCGTTCGTGCTCGGTGCACGGGTCCGGATGATCGACCCGACGCCGCGGGGTAGCGACGGCGCGACCCTGGCCGTGTTTCCCATGTTCCATGTTTCGGGCATGTTCTCCATGGCCACCACGCAATTGGTGGCCGGCGGCACGACGGTGTGGACCACCGGTCGGTTCGATGCCGGCAAGGTCATCGAGCTAACCGTCGCCGAGAACATTTCGTCGTGGAGTGGTGCCTCGACCCACATCTGGCGACTGCTCGAACACCCCGATCTTCACAAGGTCGATCCGGCCCAACTCGGCGCGGTTTCGATGGGTGGCTCGGCTACTACCCCCGAGCTTGTGCGGGCCACCGAAGAGAAGTTTCCTCACCTCAAGGGCACCTTTGGTAGCGGTTACGGCAGTACCGAAACCGGTTCGCTCGTTTCGCACGCCACAGGCCCCACACTGGCTGCCGACCCGACGTCGGTTGGGCCGCCGCTGCCGGGTATTGCGGTCAAGATCGTCGACGACGACGGCAACGACTTGGGCGAAGGGGTCGACGGCAACATCGTCGTGCGGTCGGCGCTGGTGATGCTCGGGTATTGGAAGAACGACGAGGCCAACGCCGAGACCTTTTTGCCGGGCCGGTGGGTCAAGACGGGCGATGTTGGCATGTTGCGCGACGGCGAGCTTCGGATGGCGTCTCGTAAACGCGACCTCATCATTCGCGGCGGCGAAAATGTGTACCCGGCCGAAATCGAGCTTCGGCTTGAAGAACACCGGACCGTCGCCGAGGTTGCGGTCTTTGGGGTCGACGACCGAGAGCTTGGCCAAAAGGTCAAGGCTGTGGTGGTGGCCAAAGACGGTCAGATCATCGATGTCGAAGCCCTCAAAGCCCACGTGGCCGATGGTCTGGCGTATTTCAAGGTGCCGGAATTCATCGAAGTTCGTACCGAACCCATGCCTCGAAACGCCTCGGGCAAAATCATGAAACACGTGCTTTCGGGCGAAGCCGAAAACGCCTTCATCGAAGAATAAGCCCGTCCTTACGTCATGGATTGACGTGGCCCGGCCACCCGGGATCTGCGGGCGCGGCTGTGCCCTCACTCGGTTGTGGTTCCGGGTGAGGTTTCTATCTTTTTCGTGATGCCAGGCGAGTGTGATGAGTGCTCCGGGGATCCGGGCCGACGTCTTCACTCTCGCTTTGGTCGGGGTGTGTCTTTGGGTCGGGTGGGGGCGATTTCGTCGGGGGTGGCGGGCCGCAGGGCCCACACGCCTGCGTCGTTTTTGTAGAGGGTTTGTTTGGTGTCGTGGATGAGGTGGTGGCAGTCGGTGCACACGAGTGCGAGTTCGTCGATGTTGGTGTGCCCGCCGACCGGTGCGTTGTAGGGGCGCAGGTGATGCGCTTGGCATTTGGCGTAGGAGGCGGCGCACAGGACGCAGCCTTTGTCGCGGGCGCGTAGGCCGGTGAGCTGGGCGCGGGTGGCGAGCCGTTTGGTGCGGCCCAACCACAGGTTCTGCCCGTCGCCATCAAACACCGCACCCACGAGTGTGGAGGTGCACAGGTAGCGGTCGAAGACGCCCTGGGGGACGGGGCCGACGCCGAGCATCTGCGGGTCGGTGATGGTCCCATCAGGTTGCGCGGTAGCGGTCAGCACGATCTCCGAACCCGATCCCGATGTTCCGGAACCCTTGCTGCCAGTCATACGAGCAGCGAAGGCGTCGAACAGTCGTTGAGCCGTCGTGCGGGGGTGTTTGTGGTTGGGGACGTCGCGTCCGCCGTCTTTGTTGTAGAGAGAATCCGCGTCTTGGCCGAGGAGTTTCCAGATGGCTTCGATGGTCGGCTGATCGCCTTGGGCCATCACCGCGTGGAGTCCGTCTTTGGTTCGGAACGTCGACACCGACCGGAGGCGTCGTTGGCGTTCGTGCTCGGTCTCGGCGCGACCGCTGTTGTGGTTGTTGACGAAGTCTTTGACGATCGGGCCGGACTGGTCCGGGTTCGATCCCCGAACCTTCTCCCGCAAACCCTCATCTCGTGATGCGGCGCCGTCGGTTTTCTCATCAGCATCAGCCAGCTGATCGAGTTGTTCCTCAGAGATGTCGCCATTGGCCAGCTCATCAGTTAGCTCAGGGTTGTTTCTGGCCGCTTTGGCCCGTTTCGTGGCTTTTTTGCGTTGCTTCTTCGATGTCTTACCGGCCTTCGCCGCCAGGTTCTCGGTGTCGCGATCCGAGCCGGTGTCGGCCAGGTTGGCGGCCAGGATCTGGGTCTCGACCGCCGACAAGCGGCTCCCTAACCGGCCCACCATCGCTATCGCCTCGGCCGGTGGCATCACCAACAACGTGTCCTCGATCAGCCCGAACGTCGACCACAAATCGCCAGGCGACAACATCCCCACATAGGCACGCGGGCCAGCCTCACAAGAAGAAACAGTGTCGAAACTCAGGTCATCAAACCGGAGCCGATCATCGGTAAACGTCATAAACCAAACCGTACCGAGGGGGTATGACACACTCGGAAAAGTACTAAGAACAGAGGCGTCGGCGTCAAATTCGGTTTCGATCGGCCGTTGGCGATGGGAGGGTTACGCATGGACATCGACGCCTATCTGGCGGCGCCCGACGAGCACTTCACCCCACGGGTAGCCGCAACGTACGACCAGTCGACCCACGACAACTTCGAGCCGCACAACATCGCGGCTGCCGTTTCGGTGCTGGCCGAACTCGCTGGAGCAGGCCCGGCCGTCGAGTTCGCCATCGGCACCGGCCGTATTGGTCTGCCACTTTCGCAGACCGGCGTCGAGGTGTACGGCATCGATCTTTCCGACCCGATGCTCGACCAGCTTCGAGCGAAGGCCGGCAGCGACCAGCTCCGTCTCGCCACCGGCGACATGACCACCGCGTCGGTGTGCTCGGATGCCTCGCTGGTGTACCTCGTGTTCAACACCATCATGAATCTGCGGACCCAGCAGCAACAGGTCGCGTGCCTCGCCAATATGGCTAACCACCTAACCGCTGGCGGGTACGCACTTATCGAAACCATGGTGCCCGAGCTACGAAGCCTGCCCCCGGGAGAAACGATTCGGCCGTTCGCCGTGACCCCCGAGCATCTGGGGTTCGAGGAGTACATCGACTTCGCCCACCAGCTCTCGGTGTCGCACCACTATGTGATCCGAGACGGCAAGGCGCACACCGTTTCGGCGGCGTTCCGGTACGTGTGGCCGTCCGAGCTCGACCTTATGGCCCAACTCGCTGGCCTCGAGCTGGTGCATCGCTGGGCCGACTGGGACAAGTCGCCCTTCACCGGCGAATCGCCCAAACATGTGTCGGTGTGGCGAAAGTTGTAGGGCCGTCTACTGCGGAAGTTTGCAGGCGTCGGTCGAGCCGGGGAGCCGGTGCCGGTTGTTGGCCACCAGGGCGTAGATCGGCTTTGCGAGCCACGACACCGGGGGCGTCACGATGGCGTGACCGAGCAACGAATACGGCGCCGCGCAGGTCTTGAGCGACTCGCCGATGCCGAGGTGGCCTCGGAACAATTCGCCGTCAGGGCCAACCCAGTAGGCGGCGGTGGTGACGTCGTCGATCGTAAGACCGAGCGCGTCAAGGTCGAGCGAATGCCAGGGCTCGACCTGGGCATCGTCGGGGAGGATCGCACGGATCCACGCAGCTGACGAGGTTCAAAACCCGCAGTCGCCGTCGTAGATCAGCATGGAAAACAGTGTGCCAGGCGAACTGGCACGTTGCTTAGCTATTGCGGCCCATGTTTGGCTTGCGGCCGTGGTTGGCCTTACTGCGGCGAGCCTTGGCCTTCTTTTTCTGAGTGCGCTTCGACATAAGAGGTTCAGGTTATCCAGTGGGGGCTGCTTTGGCGCCATCGGGTGAACCGGTGAGCGCCCTCGCACTAACTCATCAGGTTGCCGAAGCGATGCAGCGTGCGGCTAATTGCCTGCTCGCGGACGTAATGCAACAGTTCGATGCGGCCGGACGACGAGACAGGTGCGACGCTCAAATGGACCCCGGCGTGGACCGCTTCGGACCAGTCGTTCGAGGTTGGCTGGTCGCCGATTACCCGGATCCGCTCGATGCCCATTCCGCCGACCCGCTGGGCAAAGCGGCCAAGCGACTCGTCGTGGACGGGATCTACCGCAACGGTTCCGGTGGTCAGCACCGCGTGGCCAACCAGTTCGCGATCCCGGTCGGTGGTGCCGGGGCCAAACCACACGCCGACTCGGGTAAGCGGCCGGTAGCGGAAGATGTTTGCTTCGCAAAACAACCCGGTTGGGTCATGCTCGACGGCAAAGTGCGAGGCCCACGCACTGGCGTAGTCGTTGGATCGAGTCAGATCGTTGTCGGTCCAGTCGCCGAGTTGCTGCACGTAGTTCGGGCCACCCGCTTTGGCGCCTGGCCCGATCGACGACCGTTTCCAACCGCCGAACGGTTGGCGCTGCACGATTGCTCCGGTGATCGGTCGGTTGACATAGGCGTTGCCGACTTCAATGCGGTCGCACCAGGTGTCGATTTCGGCCGGGTCGAGGGTGTGGATTCCACCGGTGAGACCGAACTGGCTCGAGTTCGCTAGCTCGATCGCTTCGCCGAGCGTGGCGACGTGCATCAGGCCGAGCACCGGTCCGAAGCACTCGGTCTGGTGAAACCACGAGCCCGGGGTCACGCCCGTTCGCACGCCGGGGCTCCACAGGTTGCCGTCGATTTGTCGAGGTTCGACCAGCCAGGTTTCGCCCGGGTCGAGCTGAGAGAACGCTCGGGCCAAGCGCGGGTTGGCTTCGCCGATCAGCGGACCCATGTTGGTTTCGATCGCGGTCGACGCGCCGAGTTCGAGACTCTCGACCGCATCGATGAGCTGACGGCGGAATCGGTCGGAGGTGCCGACATCGCCGACCAAAATGGCCAGGCTCGCTGCCGAACATTTCTGCCCGCTGTGGCCAAAGGCCGACTGCACGAGGTCGGCAACGGCGAGGTCGATGTCGGCGTTCGGAGTAACGATCAGGGCGTTCTTGCCCGAGGTCTCGGCGAAGAGTCGGAGATCGGGTTTCCACGACCGAAACAGATCGGCGGTGTCGGACGCTCCGGTGAGTATGACGGCGTCGGTTTCGGTAACGAGCCGTTGGCCCACCTCGTTGTCGGGGGTGCGCACAAACTGCAGCACCTCGGGGCTGACCCCTGCGGCCCAACACGCTTCGGCCACTAACTCGGCGCAGCGGGGGGTCTCGGGGGCGGGCTTAAAGATGACCGAGTTGCCCGCCGCGAGGGCCGACAGCACACCGCCGGCCGGGATCGCCACCGGAAAGTTCCACGGCGGGATGACCGCAACAACCCCCAGCGGGGTGAAGGTTTGGCCGTCCCGCCCAAGGTCAAGGGCCCGGTCGCCGTACCAGCGCGCAAAGTCGATCGCCTCGACCACTTCTCCGTCGGCTTGGGCGAACGTTTTGTGTGCCTCGTGCAACATGGCAGCGATCAGGTCGCCCCGGCGGGCCGAAAGTTCGTCGCCCACTCGATGCAGTAACGCTTGGCGCTCGGCGAGAGACGTCTGTCGCCACTGGCCAGCGGCCGCCCGGGCGGTAGCGACTTTGGCATCGATCTTGTCGAGTGAGGCGGTGACTGGTGCGACAACCGGGCCGGGTACCTGAGCTAGCACTTGGTCGATCCACTCGATGTTGCCCGGGCCTGTCGGGTCGGTTTCTGGGTCGTTGAGAAATCGCTCGCCGACCGAGTACGCAGCAGGGGTGGTCGCGAGTCGATTCTGGGTCCGCCGACGACCCGCCGGCAGCGTGGCCGCCAACGCGAGCGACTCGGTGAAGATCGCGGCCTGGGCATCGAAGGTTGCTGAGCCGGGTTGCAGGTCGAACAGGTGCCGCAAGAAGTTGTCGTCGGATGCGTTTTCTTCCAGCCGGCGGAACAGGTAGCTGATCGCCACGTCGAAGTCCTCGGACCGAACGGCCGGCGTGTACAGCAGCACCGGGCCGTGATCGTTCGCCGCTTCGGCAACGGTGGCAGCCTGGGCGGGTGCCATGCCCTGGAGCATTTCGAACTGCACCCGGTCGCTAACGCCGCGTCGCTCGGCGAGCAGATGGGTCCACGCCACGTCGAACAGGTTATGGCTGGCCAGGCCGAGGCGTACGCCTTGCATGCGGTTGTCGTGCAGCAGCCACTCGACACAGCGCTTGTAGTTGGCGTCGGCCTCGACCTTGGTTTCGTACGGTGCCTGCTCCCAACCGTGCATCGCCGCGTCGACCTTTTCCATCGCCAGGTTTGCGCCCTTGACGATCCGGACCTTGATTGTTCCGCCCCCCGCTTGGTGGCGTTCGTTGGCCCACTCGGTAAGTCGTTGCAGAGCGGGAAGGGCATCGGGAAGGTAGGCCTGTAGGACGATGCCGGCGTCGAGGTGGCGACGGCTTGGCTCACCCAATACGTCGATAAACGCGTCGAGGGTGAGTTCGAGGTCGTGATACTCCTCCATATCGACGTTGATGAACGTCGGCGGCTGCACCGACCCGGCCTTGTCCATCAGTTCGGCCAGTCGCTCGGTGACGCGGCGAAGACTGTCGGCATGCGCCCAGTGGTTGAGCTGCGACGCCACCGAGGAGATCTTGGCCGATACGTAGTCGACATCGGGCTGTTCGAGCAGGCCCAACAGTTCGTCCATCCGTCGTTTGGCTTCGCGTTCTCCAAGCACCGCCTCGCCGAGCAGGTTGACGTTGAGAGCCCAGCCGCCAGAACGTTGGTGGGCGAGGTGGTCGGCCAAGCGGTCCGGCTCGGCCGGCGCAACAAGGTGGCCGACGATAGCCCGCATGCGACGCCGAGCGAGCGGCATCACCACAAACGGAAGTTTCGGCCCGAGGACCGACCCGGCCCGCAGCATCGCCTTGTCGATGGCCGACAAGAAATTTGGGAGCGGTTGACCATTGACGATCGACGCGAGCTGCGCAGCGGCGACCCGGTTGTCGTCGGGGCGCACAACCCGATCGACAAAGCCCATCACGAACCGCACCGAATCCGGGTCGGTAACTACGCCTTCGAGTTGTTCGAGGGTCTCACGATCGGCGTCGGTCTCGAGCTGGTCAGCCCGTTCGAGCCACTGGCTCACGAGCTCGATGGTTTGGTTCGTCAGCTCGTCGAACCTGGCCGGCGAGGTTGGCGTTGAGGACGCAGGAAGATCAGCCATTTCTTCATAATGGCGGGAGCGATGCCGGGTGGTCTTGTACGATCCGGCGGGAATGGACGATGTTTCGACCAAAAACGGTTCGGCCGGGTTCTTCCCGTGTCAGCGGGAGTTGATCGCCCTGCTTGAATCACTGGTCAACGTGCTGTTTTGTGCCAAGGACCTCGACGGTCGTTATGTGGAGGCAAACTCGGCGTTCGTTCGGCGCACCGGCGCGAAATCCAAACGAGATGTCATTGGGACCACTGCCCACGACCATTTTCGTACTGAGCTCGCCGACCTGTACACCGAACAAGACCAAGAGGTGTTCGCCAACCGCGAGCCAATGCACGATCACCTTGAACTCATCCGTCGGTCGAACGGCGATCTCGGGTGGTACCTCACCACGAAACTGCCGGTAGGCGCCAACGACGATCCGACCACGGTTGTCGGGTTGGTCTCGGTCAGCCGTGATCTTCAGTCGGCATCGGATGCAAGTCTGAAGTTTGAGCAACTCTCCGAGGTGGTGGCCCACATCAAGGCGAACTACGCCGAACAGATTCGCGTCGCTGACCTGGCGGCCGTCGCCGGGTGTTCTGAAGATCAGCTCGAACGCCGGATGCGCAAAGTGTTGGGCGTGAGCGCAACCCAACATGTGTTGCGGGTGCGGGTCGAAGCGGCAACGAGGCTGCTCACCGAAACCGATCATTCGATCGCCGAAGTCGCAACGATGTGCGGGTTCTATGACCAGCCCGATTTTACCCGGCGATTCGCCCGTCTCACCAACAGCACCCCAGCGAAGTTCCGGGCCGCTGGTGGCTCGTTCGGCGTATCGTCCTAGCAGCGCGCAATAGAAATTTTCCTCGCCATGTCACATTTCGGCGGGCCGACCCGTCGAGTAGGTATGAACGACACAGCAGAAACCCAAAACGTTCCATCCCAACCCGACGTCGTCGTTATCGGCGGAGGGCTGGCCGGACTCACCGCAGCCGCGGTTGTGGCCAAGGCCGGCAGGTCGGTCGTGGTGCACGAGAAGTTGTCGGTGTTGGGCGGCGACGCTCGCAGCGTCGACAAGGACGGGTTCATCTTCAACCAGGGTCCGCACGCGTTGTACAAGGGCGGCCGGGCCGAGCAGGTGCTCGCCGACCTCGGCGTAACGGTAAAGGGCGGGCAACCTCCCATCAAGGGTGGTCTTGTCTTTGACGGCAAGGTCGAAATCGCTCCGGCAGGCGCGCCGACCCTGTTGCGAACCAAGGCGCTCGATCTAAAAGGCAAGGTCGAAATCGGCAAGAACTTGGCGCTGCTGCCCAGGCTCAAGGCCGACAAGTACAACGACGTGACGGTGGCCGACTGGATCGGCGACCTGGTATCGGGTGAGCGACCGGCCGAGATGCTGCGGTCGTTGGTGCGCCTGGCAACCTATGCCAACCAGCCCGACCAGCTCAGCGCCGACGTGGCAATCACCCAGCTTCAGAGTGCGTTGGGTCCGGGCGTCTTGTATCTCGACGGTGGTTGGCAGTCGTTGGTCGATCAACTTGCGACCACGGCAGGTGTTCATGTGGTGGCCGGAGAAGCGATAGCCGAGTTGCCCGATGCCCCGGCCGTGATCATCGCCGCCGGTGGCGCATCGACCGCCGCCCGGCTCTTGGACAAGACCTTCGACGTTGGGCCGCCAGCAGGCGCGAGCTGTCTCGACCTTGGCCTGAGCCGCCGGCCAGAGATGGACTTCATCATCGGTGGTGACGAGCCGTTCTACTTCTCGAATCATTCGTCGGTCGCGGCGCTTGCGCCCACCGGCCAGTTTCAGGCCGGCGCGATTCAGTACTTGGCCGAAGGCGACGAACCCGATGCCGACGCCATCATGAACTTTGCCCGCAAAGCCGGTGTGCGCGACGCCGACGTGATGGTGTCGCGTCGCCTGCACAAGATGACCACGGTGTCGGCGATCCCTACGGCGAGCCGCGGCGGTCTGGCTAGTCGCCCGAAGGTCACCGACACGGGCCACGACAATGTCTTTCTTGCCGGCGACTGGGTCGGGCCGGAGGGTCACTTGGCCGATGCTGCGGTTGCGAGCGCCGATGCGGCGGCCAAGGCTGCGCTGGCGGTGCTCGAACAACGGGTCTCGGTATGACCGACGTCGGCGTCGAGTTGTTTGAAGCCGAACGAGCTCGTCTGCGGTCGATCGCCTACCGGATTGTGGGTACTCCCGACGACGCCGACGACGTGGTGCAGGATGCCTGGCTGCGGTTCGCCGACGCTGATCTCGACTCGCTCGACAATCCCGCCGCCTGGCTCACCACGGTCACGAGTCGGCTGGCGATCGATCGGCTGCGGGCTTCGAGCGCGCGACGAGAAGCCTATGTCGGCCCGTGGTTACCCGATCCCATCGAAGCTGAGCCATCACTCATGGCCGGCCCCGACGACGCAGTGTTGCTGGCCGAGTCGTTAACCCTCGGTTTCATGGCGGTGCTCGAACGGGTCTCGCCGCTGGAGCGGGCGGTGTTCATACTCCACGACGTGTTCGCCTATCCGCTGGCCGAGGTGGCCGAAATCATCGAGCGAACGCCCGACGCAACCCGTCAACTGGCGAAGCGGGCTCGCGACCACGTAGAAGAAGGCAGGCCGAGGTTTGCCCCCGACCCCGCCGACATCGAAAAGCTCACCGAGCTGATGCTGGCTGCGGCGATCAACGGCGATGTCGAGACCCTCGAGTCGTTCCTGGCCGACGACGTGGTGCACATCTCTGACGGAGGTCCGAACTACCGTGCCGCTCGGGCGCCGGTTGTTGGCGCTGCGCGGGTAGGGCGCTTCTTCCTTAACCTCGCCAAGCGGTGGGAGCCCGATATGGAGGCCCATCTCGTACGGGCCAACGGTCAGCTGGCGATGTACGTGACCCAGGCCGACGAACCGTACATGCTCACCACCACCAATTGGGTCGACGGGAAGGTAGCGGCATCGTTTACCGTCCGCAATGCCGACAAGCTGGCGTCGTTTCACAGAGGCTGGTTGGCGAGTCAGCGTTAGAACGTTGCCCGCTCGGGCTGGTGCCGCGCCGCTCGTGGCGTGCTGCCGATCACCCGCTTGAACGCCCGACTAAAGGCGGCCTCAGAGTCGTAGCCCACCTCTTTCGCCACCGAGGCAATCGTCCGGTCGGTTTCGCGCAAGATGTCGAGGGCCAGGTGCATGCGCCACCGGGTCACGTACTTCATCGCCGACTCGCCCACCAGGTCGGTGAATCGAGCCGCAAACGCCGAGCGCGACATCGCCGCCTCGTCGGCGAGCAACGCCACCGTCCACGGGTGGCTGGGGTCGGCATGGATGCGACCGATCGCCGCCCCGACCTGTTCGTCTTGTAATGCGCCGAGCCAACCGGTCTGGGCGGCACGGTTGGTGTCGATCCAGCTTCGGATGGCCTGGATGATCACGATGTCGCAGAGCCGGCTGATGACGGCCTCGGACCCGGGGCGGGGGTTGCGGGTTTCTTCGGCCAGAAGTTCGAGGGTCGACCGGATCCAGTCCGACCGGACCGACCGGTTGGCTTCGATATGGATCAGCGACGGTAACGAGTCGATCAGATGGCGGGCCGCCGGATGTTCGAAGCGAATCCCGCCGCACACGATGTGGGCCGGGTCGCCGCCGCCCCCGTGGGTCATCACCGCGTAGTGCTCGCCGAAATACTCGTGGGGCAGGTCGAACACCAGCGGGGTGGGTGCTTCCTCTTTGCCCCATGCTCGGTGCCCGAGGCCGTGGGGGACGAGAATGAGGTCGCCGGTACCGACGGTACGGGGTTCGCTTCCGTCGACCTCGACCGTGCACTCGCCTTCGGTCACGACGTGGAACCACATGCAGTTGTCCATGGCTGGCAGGGTGAGGCCCCACGGCTCGGTGAGGTTCGACGGGCAATAGAAGATGCCGCTCATCTGCACGAACCGCAGCGCTTCGTTGATCGGCGGTACAAACCGGTGGTCGGTCACCTGTCCAGCATGAAGGGAACGAGGCTATTTGTCCATC
>CALHTF010000142.1 GCA_938038815.1 uncultured Acidimicrobiales bacterium
TCGAAGCATCCCTCGCCGAGTCGACCACGCCCCGAGCCGCACCCGCCCGACGCATCAAGCGCTCGACCGTGCCGCTGTTGGGTGAGATCCGGTGCGACAAGAAGGCCACCCGCAGCCTCTCGGCGGCGATGACCCGCCTCGAAACCCGAGGCTTGGCCGAGCTGATCGACCCCGAAACGATCGTCACCTGCTTTGAACCCGAGGTCACGTTGATGACCATCGGCCACGGCGATCACCGCACCGGTACCGCCCTCGATATCTATGTCGACGACGACGGCGTCATCCGACCGCTCGATCGTCGGGTCCGCAAGGTGCTGGCCAACTTTGGTTTCGTCTGGGATAGCGAGCATGCGACCCACTTCGAGTTTGTCGAACAGCCCGTCGAACCGAAGTGAAACTGAACTAAGTATCCTGGCTCGGTGCCGTCACCCGACTCACCGCGATCCACCCCGAGCTCCCAACCGCCATCGTTCGACCCGAACCAGACCTGGGAAACCCTCGGACTCTTAGCGGTCTTTCTCATCGTCAACCGCTTCTTTGGGCTGCGGTGGGCGATTGTTGCCGCATCGGCGTGGGGAATCCGGTCGATGGTCGCCCGCAAGCGACGCGGCTCGCCGATCGGCAAGTTCTTACCCCTACTGCTTCTCTACTTGTTGATTCGAGGCGGACTCGGCATCTACTTCGACTCCGAAGACGTGTACTTCGGCATCGGCATCGCCGGGAAGGCGCTGATCGGCCTCGGACTTTTGGCGTCGATCGTGATCAATCAACCGGCGATGAGCCGCCTGCTACCGATCGTTTTTCCGTTCGACGAGCCGACCAAGGCTCACCCGATCTACCAGTCGACGATGGTGCGCCTCACGATGATCGCCGGCGGGTACCTACTGTTCTCGTCGCTCTGGGATACCTGGCTACTGACCAACTCGTCGATCGAGGGGTTCGTGGTGATCCGCTTCCTCGTCGGCACGGTGCTTGGGGTGGTCGTGTTCGTGGGCGCGTTCTTCTACGCCCAACGACGACTCGACAAGATCCCCGGATTCGAGGGCTTGCTCACGATGCTCGAACGAATGAGCGTGTTGTAACGCCTCGCGAGGCTCGGCGGCCGGTGCGTTGAGCGACTAGTTCGGTCGAGGAATTCCTAGTGGGCGAGCACGATCCCGACCATGACCCAGTGGACGCTGGCCCCGATGATCACAAACACGTGCCAGATCTCGTGATAGCCGAATACATGCGGGTTTGGGTTGGGTCGCTGCGATCCGACGATCAGCGCCCCGATCGAATACCAGGCCGCCCCAAACAACAACAGGCCAAGACCCAAGTCGCCCATTCCTTCGCGCAGCGGACCCCACATGGGAATCGCGGTCCACCCAATCGCCAGGTACAGCAGGTTGGTCATGCCACGAGGTGGATGAAACGGTGCCCAGACGGTGGCGAGGCCGAACAAGCATCCCGCCCAGTAGGCACCGATCAGAATCAGGCGGTTCTGCCCTTCGAGCCCCAGCATTCCGACGGCGGTCGCGCCGGTTGCGATGCACAGGTAGATGGCAGAATGGTCATAGGCGAAGAGCCGTTCCAGATACTTCGGGTCGGCGATGTCGCGGTGGGCTCGCATGCTGACGCCAAACATGGTGGTGATGCCGATCGCAAAGGCACCGACGCCGAGTCGGTCGGGCCAACTCGTGGCCAGCACGGTGGCGACAATACCTATCGGGATCGAAATCCAAAAGGCCCACCGGTGCATGACGCCGCGCCACTTTGGGCGGGGTAACCCGAGGGTCCGTCGCACCGAGGGCGAGTATTGCTGGAGTTCTTCGGTGGTAAGGGTCATGCGATTCGATGGGCGACGCCCGGGATTTCGGTTCCGCCGGAGAGGGAAAGAAGGACCTCGACCGCCTCGGTCACGTTGGTGGTACATCGCGAGAATAATCGGGT
Source organism: uncultured Acidimicrobiales bacterium (assembly GCA_938038815.1). Classification (GTDB taxonomy): domain Bacteria; phylum Actinomycetota; class Acidimicrobiia; order Acidimicrobiales; family SHLQ01; genus CALLQB01. Next base: position 1,933 of record CALHTF010000142.1, read on the forward strand.
CGCGTCGGTAGCCCATACACCGCCGGACGGCACGTCGAGGACGCCTTGGTCGATCGCCGCCCGCAGCTCCGCTCCGGCCACGTCGATCTCGTATCCGCACTGCATACCGACCACGATGTCGACCCTGGCGTCGCGGATCTCGTCCCAGCTCGATCGACGCGAGGGTTGACCGAGTTCACTCAACACGTTTTCGCCACCGGCTCGCTGCACCAGTTCCGGGACCCAATGACCACCAAGAAACGGCGGGTCGGCCCATTCGAGGGTGAGGATCTGAGGCCGGCCGCCGTGCTCGGCTGCCGCCTTGTCGCCCGCTTTTTGGGCCGCCGCGAGTCGTTCGGTGATCGTCGCCTTTAGCCGCTCGGCTTCCGGTAACCGATCGAGTGCCTGCGCCATGACATCGATGTCGGCGAACAATCCGTTGATGGAGGTCGCGGTGAGGTTCACCAATTCGGTGCCGTCGGGCAAGATGCCGGCGACGGCCGGACCCGACACGGCACACACGTCGCAGATCTCCTGGGCGACCACAACCTTGGGCGCCAGGCGGGCGAGCAGCTCTCGATCGGTGATGTACAACGCATCGCCTGCGGCCAGTGCTTCAGCCACGGCGCGGTCGACCTCGCCGGGGTCAGCGCCGCCGATGGTTCCCGCCGCGTCGATCGAACTCGAGGTGGCCCTCGGTAGCTCGCCGACCTTGGGGTGGTCACATTCGTGTGACACGGCCAACACGCCCGCCCCATGACCCAGCGCGAAGACCAGATCGGTCGCCGCTGGGACCAGGCTGACCACCGAGGGCTTGCGGGCCACGCCAAGCACGCCGACCAACCGGTCGACCAACGCGTCGAGCTCGATGGCCGATGCGTCGAACTCGGGTTGTTCGCCGCCGGCCGGGTCGATGACTTCATCGGCATCGACGTGCGCGGCGTCGCCAAGACCCACCCGGTCGATCAACGAACCCAGTGGTTCGTCGGTGGTGATCTCGGCCGCTTCGAGCAACGCCACAATCCGCGGGAACATGCCAGCCCGTCGACGAGCCTCGGGGAACTCGCGTTCCAAGTAGGTGAGGTGACCTGGCTCCATCGCCACGATCAGGTCCGCACCGGCCACGTCGGCCGCCACCAACTGGTGGGAGAGGTGCGATTTGTTCTCGTGGCCCACCATGGCGAGCGCCCGACGCGTGCGGATGCTCATCGGCAGACCCTCGATCACGTGGGTGCCAGCGCTCACGATGTCGAAGCCCTCGGTTCGGTGGGCGAACATCGTGGCTGCCATCACCGACCGGGCAGCGTTACCGGTACACAAAAAGACGATCCGAGAATTCACCACGCAACCCTACTTACCGCGGTTGGCCGAACGCGACGGCCCAACCCGAACAAAGAGCGCCGAGGCTTCAGCGGTGAGCACGTCGCCATGGTGACAGGTGGCCAACAGCTGTAAACGCCGACCACTTTCGGACTCGACCCACGAGCGAAACTCGAGCGGTTCGTCGAGAGGGGTCCGGTTGCGGTATTTCACCTCGAGTAGTCCCGTGACCGCGTTGGCTTCGACCAGCCGCATGGTTCCACCGAACAACGAGTCGAACAATCCGGCCAGGTAGCCGCCGTGCGCGCTGCCGGGCGGACCTTCGTACAGCCGGTTGAGCACAACGCTGGCGCGCATGGCGGGCCGACCATCGACGCGATCGTCTTGTTCCAACCGCATCGGCGCCGCCATGGCGTTCTTGGTTCCTTGAAACAGAGTGTGCTCGGCGTAGTCGCTCTCGTGGTAGCCGCCCGACGACTCGTCTTCGTACCACCGCAGCCGGCGCTCGCCGGTCAGCTTTGCCCGCAACTCGGCCACCTGAGCCGCCGCCTTGGTGAGCTGGGCGTCATCGATCACCGTCGATTGCAACACCAGGTGTAACGCCCGGAGTTCGTCGGCCAACACCACGGCAGGATCGCCTGAGTCGCTGGGGGGAGGTTGTGCGGTCATCAAGGATGGAACGCTACGGGATCGACTTCGCAGACTCGCAATTGCTGCCGGTGTCTTTCGAGCCGCCGCCATTACACGAATCGATACCGCCCCCACCGAGCAGGGTGTCGCGGCCCCCGTTGCCGAGCAACGTGTCGGGCCCGCTTCCGCCCAAGACAATATCGCGACCCGGGCCGCCCTTGATTTTGTCCGAGCCCGAAAGCCCACAGATGACATCGTTGCCGCCGCGTCCGATGAGCAGGTCGTCGCCGCCGAGGCCAACGATGACATCGGGTCCTTTGGTTCCCACGAGAACATCGTCGCCGTCGGTCCCGATCAGGGTTGCGGGGAGACCGTTACACGACGCTTGTTGGGGCGCCTGGCCGGCGAGCACGCCCTGGTTCCGCAGATACTGAAGCATAAGTCGCTCGCCCGGCGAGTCGAGCGAACCCATCGGGTCGCCGTTTGAGCCGTTAGTGGTTTGGCCCCACTGCCACCGGTCGTTGTGGCCGTACACGATCGCCGACACGCCCGCTTCGGTGGCGTTGCGGACATCGTCGAGCACGTCTTGGGGCAACACGGGTTCACCGACGCCATGGATTGGGCAGTCTTCCCATTCGGGTTCGATCGCTTCGTACCGGAGTTCAGCGGCGATCACTGGTTTGCCCTTGGCCTTTCGAACCAGCTTGCGAAGCTCCCGGCCCGAATGCTCGGGTTTGTTGCAGTGCGAGGTTTGGGCGGCAAAGAACTGATGCCACGGCTGGTCCGAGAAGCGGCGATGGCGCTCTTCGCTCGACGGCGTGTGGTAGCCAATCGGCAGCTTCGACCCCGATGCGCGAATGCCGCCCGCCATGTTGGTCCAGATGTCAACGTCTTCAAGGTTGCAGAAGTTGTCGCCGCCCAAGAGCCACCGTTCGAGCGCCGGATGGTCGCCGATCGCTTCGACGATTGCCTGACCATACGCCCGAGCATTGGTCGCCTTCAGCGGCCCTTTGTCGAGGTTTTGGCAGGCGAAATCGGGCCAGTGTCCGTGGATGTAGGCGACGCCCCACGCCGACGCCATGGTGATCGTTAACCCTCGTTCGTGGGCTTCGTCGAGCACCTTTCGGACCCGAGCAACATGGTCGGGATGAAACACGAAATGGTTGTTGTCGTTGAGCGATGCCGGCCGGTTGTCGCGTCCGTAGGTATTTTCGAGTCCCCAGCCGTCGATGGGGAGAAACGACAACCACACGCCATCGAATCCGGCGGCGGCAAGGTAGTCGAAGTACTCGATGATGTCGTCGGGTTCGCCACGGGTCGGAAGATCCCACGCGGTGTCGTACAACAACACGGTGGATTGGTGATCGCCGGATCCGTGATGGGCCGACGCGGCAGGAGTAAATGCTGGGGTGAGCAGCGCCGCCACGACCGCAACCGTGAGCCCCACCAGAACAACCGGTCGCAGCACGGCACTTCGTACTGCGTGCCCTTCGGCGCTGCGGTGAAACGCTGTTGCTTTGGTGATGGTTGCCATGGTTGGAGGAATGCTCCTGTGGTGGGGGTTAGCCTCGCTCGCCGCCTACGAGACCATCGACCATGAGAATCTATCGAATGTCACGACGGATTATGGACAGGACTTCGTTCGATTGTTTCCGGCACCGCCCACACAGATATCGGTGCCGGGTCCGCCAATGAGGTTGTCGGACCCACTTCCACCCCGAAGTCGATCGTCACCCTTGCCGCCCTTTAGCCGGTCGTTACCCGCTCCTGCGTCGAGCAGGTCGGCGCCGCCCGAGCCGATCAACTTGTCGCGGCCAGCTTCGCCGACCAGGCGATCGTTGCCGCCACCGCCGGTGAGCTTGTCGCGACCTTTGTTTCCATAGACCACGTCGGCGCCTGGGCCGCCGAGCACGACATCGTTACCGTGTCCGGCACAGATCAGGTCGTTGCCGCCCTTACCGTCGACGGTGTCGTTGCCGCCGAGCGCAACGATGACGTCGCGCTTGGCGGTACCAACGATGACGTCGTCGCCACTGGTGCCGATGATGGTCGCCACTTCACCACGACACTTGTAGACCTTGGCCGGGATGGTGGTCGTGCTCGTGGTCGTGGTGGTCGTCGTCGTTGTCGTTGTGGTGGTTGTCGATGTGGTGGTCGTGCTCGGGATTGCCGGCTGGCCGAGGTGCGGGCCAACCACGGCGAGGAACGCCTGTTCACCGGGCGAACCCAAGGTTCCCATGTAGTCCTCGCCCGGCTCCCACAACCAACGGGTGTGGTTTCCGAACATCACACCGGCCACACCTGAACGCAACGCTGCTCGAATATCGGAGTCGACGTGGGTGGCATTGACCGGACGACCCGGGCCGTGTTCGGCACAGCCCTCCCAGTCTGGTTCGAAGCCTTCGTAGCGCATCTCGGCGGCGAACACGGGCTTGCCGTGGGACTGCTCCGGATCGTTGATGATGTCGGTGAGCAATTCTTCGAGTCGCTCCGAGGTCATGCAGTGACCAGTCTCGACCGACAAGAAGTCCATCCAGGGCAGGTGAGCGAACTCGGTGTAGCGGTCGCCGAGGGGCGAACTGTGGAAGGTGATCTGCTGGGTTGCGCCGCCTGCTCGAAGACCGGCCGCCAGGTTGGTCCAGATCTGGGGATCTTCCTTGGCGCAGAAGTTGTCGCCGCCGAGCACCCAGTAGGCAATCGCTGGGTGGGTCGCGAAGTCTTCCGCCAACTGTTGACCGTAGTCCGAGGAGTTGCCGACCCGCAGCGGACCTTGGTTTTCGTTCTGGCATGGAGTTCCGCCCGGCCAGTCGCCGTGCAGGTACCGCACGCCCCACGCAACAACGAACCCGACCTTGAGGCCTCGTTGGTGGGCTTGGTCGAGCATCCACTCGATGTCGTCGGCGTAGGGCTGGAGCAGGGTCCACTGCCCGGTGGCCTCATCGAACTGGGCCGCCTTGTTGCCGTTGGGGTTGGGCATCGTCAGTGCCAGACCGGTGCTCGAAAGGTACGAGAACCAAAAGCCGGTGAAGCCAACCTGGTCGATGTGATCGAGGTAGGTGATCATCTCGGCTCGGGTTGCCCGGGCGCCAAGTTCCCATGCGGTGTCGAACGCAACCACCGGTTCGGTGACGTTCGGGTCGTGGTGGGCGGTCGCCGCCGGAGCGGGCGCCAGCACGCTGAGTAAAAGAGCGCCAACCGCTACTGCGGCGCTAAAGCGTGGAACAACACGTGACATCAACAAACCTATTTCTCAATCTTCGCAATATCTTCTCAATGAAGCATGTGCATCAAAAGAACCCACCAATGCACAAGACATACCGAAATGGCCAGAGTTACACCACTATAGGTTGCTACCCAGAGTGAACAAAAGGCCAATGAACCTCGATCTTGGACCGGACTTCGTCGCACGCACCGGGCGAATTCGGCCACTCTGGGTGAGATTTCCGTTCAGGCGACCCCTCGTGATGAACTGCGAAGGACCGCATCGACCCCGAAAGGCACCGATGGTTACCTTCATCGACCCCCGTTCTGCACCCGGCGCACCGGTCGAGCCCTATGAGCTCTCGATCGACATCAGCGCCGCGCCGACAACCATTGGACTCGTCGCCAACGGGTTTCCCGATTCCGAAGAATTCCTCGACCACGTCGAACAGGCACTCGCCGCCACCTTGCCAACCGCAACCTTTCGGCGGTGGAACAAACACAACGCCTCGGCGGTGATCTCTGACGATATGCTCGCCGAGGTGGTCGCCGAGTGTGGGGCGGTCGTGGCCGCCTATGGTCATTGAGGCAGCTGCACCACCGGCACCGTGCGTGACGGAGTGAGGGTTGCCCGCCGAGGAGTTCCGGCGATTGCGTTGGTTACCGCCGAGTTCTGGGCCCAGGGTGACTTTATCGCCCGCTCGGTCGGCATGCCCGACATTCCGCGGGTACAGCTCCCGCACCCGGTAGCGGGCAGCGGCGCCGAGAACATGGCCGAGATCGCCACGGCGATGGTTCCGAGCATTCTGGCCGCATGGACTGGTGCCGATGGTGGTGCCGAGTGAGCGAGACCCTGACCGCCTCCGACGAAGCAGCAGCGGTAGAACAACTCCACGAACTGGGCTGCACCGATGGGCTACCGGTGATCGTGCCAACCCCCGAACGGGTCGAACGAATGACCCTCGCCACCGGGTACCCGGGCGATCTCTCGCTCGGCGAAATGGGACCCAACCTCGGACAGTGCACGGTCACCAAGCTCGCCGCATGCGCGGTCATGGCCGGCTGCCTGCCCGATCACGCACCGGTGGTGGTCGCCGCCGCGCGAGCGGTGATGGACCCCCGATTCGACCTGACCGAAATGCAGGCCACGACCCACTCGATCGCCCCGCTCATCATCGTCAACGGTCCGGCACGAACGTCGTGTGGCGTGCATGGGGGGTTCGGCGCCCTCGGCCCGGGTTACCGGGCCAACGCAACCATCGGCCGGGCCCTTCGACTGGCGATGATCAATATCGGGGGCGGACGGTCGGGAACCTCAGACATGGCGCTGCTCGGCCACCCGGGCAAATTCACAATGTGTCTGGCTGAAGACGAAGAGCACAGCCCGTTCGACCCGCTGCACGTCGATCGAGGGTTTACGGCCGACCAGTCGACGGTGACCGTCGTCGGAACCGACGCCCCTCATTCGATCATGGCGAGCCCGAACGCCGACGACCCGACCTGTGCCGACCGCATGATCCGGTCGTTTGCCACGGCGTTCGCCAACGTGGCCACCAACAACGTGGCGCTCGCCGGCGGGCAGGCCGTGATGGCCCTCAACCCCGACCATGCGGCCTTCTTGGCCGACGCTGGTCTCGACCGGACCGCCATACGCGACCGGGTGGTCGACGAGGCCTACGTGATGGGCGAGGAGTTCGCGAGGTCAGCCGGATACATGGGCAAGGCACCCCGGCCCGACAAGGCGTACCGATGCTTCGAACAGCCCGACGACCTTCTCGTACTCGTCGCCGGAGGCGGCGGTTTGTACTCGGTTGGCTTTCCGAGTTGGTGCGCTGGCCCGCACAAGAACCGGGCGGTCACCGTCGAGATCGAGGTCGGTCAGTCGTGCGAGATTCCCGGTTTCGCCTCCTGACCCTCTCGGCGGATCGCCGCGGCCAGGATCCGCTGGGAAACCACAAGCGGCAATCTCGACACGAGGTCGAACACCACCGCATCGGGCCCAATGAGTGCTCGGCGTCGGTTCTTCTCCACCGACCGGAGGATCTTGGCCGCTGCCTTCTCTGGGGTGGTTCGAGCCAGCTTCTCGAACTCCTCGCCATCGTCGTCGGTGCCGGCGCCGATGGTGGCCACACTGGCGTCGGTTCGACCCGAACGAGCGATGTTGGTCTTGATGCCACCGGGATGAATCGTGGTCGATGACACCCCGCAGTCCTGCAGATCGAGTTCGATCCGCAGCGCGTCGGTGTAGCCCCGCACGCCGAACTTCGCCGCGTTGTATGCCGACTGGGTCGGGATCGACACCAACCCAAACACACTCGAGATGTTCACCACGTGTCCTCGTCCGGCTGCTTTGAGGTGAGGCAGGAACGCCTGCGTGCCGTGCACCACACCCCAAAAGTTGATCCCCATCAGCCACTCGAAGTCTTCGGGTGTCGCCGCCTCGGCGGTCGCGCTCAACGCCACGCCGGCGTTGTTGACGATCATATGCACGGCACCATGGGCCTCGACGACGGCGTCGGCCCACCCAAACACCGCATCGCGATCGGCCACGTCGACCCGGTCGGAGGTGACCTTTACCGACCGACCTTCGCACCGAGCAACCGTTTCGGTCAGGCCGACCTCGTCGACATCGCTCAACGCGAGGTGCGCTCCCCGCTGGGCGAGTTCGATCGCCAACGCTCGGCCGATACCTGACCCGGCACCGGTAATCGCCACCACACTGTCTCGAAATTCCATCGGTTCCTCCGAACTACGCCGGCAAAGGCGTTGCTTGGCTGTTGAGCTCTGTCGCATCGGTGGGGTTCGATAACGCCAACGCTTCGTCGAACATCGCGCCCCGCTTCATCGACCGATAGTCGGCGATGTAGCTCTGGTAGTTCTTCCACGGTGCCCGGCTCCCCTGCTTGGGCATGAGATGCTTCGAGCGTTCGAAGTATCCCGAGGTGAGCTCGATGATCGGCTCGGGCGCCATCGACGGGTCGTGGTTGGTGGGCGTGGCCTGCCGGACTCCCCGCTCGCGCATGCCATTGAGCAACCGAGCTACGTAGTCGGCGGTCAGGTCACACTTAAGGGTCCACGACGCATTGGTGTACCCAACGGCCATCGCCATGTTCGGCACACCTTCGAGCATCATCCCCTTGTAGACCAACCGCTCGGTGATATCGACCGCCTCGCCATCGACGCTTAGGTCCATCCCACCGAGGAACAACAGCTCGAGTCCGGTGGCACTCACTACGATGTCGGCCTCGAGATGCTCACCGGAGCGAAGTTGGATTCCGGTTTCGGTGAAGGTCTCGACGTGGTCGGTCACCACCTCGGCGTTACCCGCTCGGATCGCCGCAAAGAAGTCGCCACCGGGGGCCGCGCACAGCCGTTGATCCCACGGGTCATAGTGCGGGGTGAAGTGGGTGTCGATGTCGTAACTGTCGGGTAGTTCGGCCTCGACCCCGCGGCGTAGCACCCTCCTCATGATCTTGGGCTGGCGTTGGGAGAACTCGTAGAACGCTTGGGCCGACAGCGCGTGGAACCATCGGATGGCCCCGCCCGACCACTTGTCGGGCAACAGCTTTTCGAGCACCATCGCCACCGGGTCGCGCTGGGGTACGGCGGCGATATAGGTCGGCGAGCGTTGCAGCATCGTGACCTTCGCTCCCGCGTCGGCGAGCGAGGGAAGCAAGGTGACCGCCGTTGCACCACTGCCAATGATCACGATCGACGTGTCGGCCACCTCGAGCTCTTCGGGCCAGAACTGCGGATGGATCAACTCGCCACCGAAGGTGTCGGCGCCCGGAAACTCTGGGGTGTGGCCTTTGTCGTAGCGGTAGTAGCCCGTGCAGGAAAACAAGAATCCACAGGTCATCGTGGTGGTGGTCTGGTCGGCGTGTTCGATGGTGACCGTCCACCGAGCATCGGCGCTACGCCACTCGGCGGCGACGATGCGCTGGTGGTACCGGATGTGGTGGTCGATGCCGGCTTCCACCGCGGTCTCGGTGATGTAGTCGAGGATGTCTTGGCCATCGGCGAGCGACTTCTCGCCCTTCCACGGACGGAACGAATACCCCATCGTGTACATATCGGAGTCCGAGCGAATCCCCGGGTACCGAAACAGGTCCCACGTGCCGCCGAGGGCGCCGCGAGCCTCAATGATCGTGTAGGTCGCCCACGGTGAGGTGTCTTGCAGATGATGGGCGGCGGCGATGCCTGAGAGTCCGGCCCCGACGATCAAGACATCGACGTGCTCTGGCTCGGCGTTGGTCAACATAACCAGACCCTAGAACGAGTCAGCAGAATTGAAACAATTGAAATATCTCTCAATTTTGTCGAAAGCTCGGGCGAGCATGCCGTGCGGTTCTTTCCTGGTCTTCTTAGGCAGGAGCGCGCACCGCTTACTACGCTCGCCGTTTAGCGCGTTTCATTGGGGGAACCATGGCATCACTCACCGACGGCACCGGACTCATCTATGGCATGCAGTTGCCTATCCAAACCCTGACCCAGTCGTTGCGGGTGCCCTGGGAAGATAACGCCACGGTCGCTGACCTTCGCGACATCGCCGTCGCCTGCGACAACAGCCCCATGTCGTTCATCGGTGTGTGCGACCACATCGCCATCCCCAACGACGACTACTGCGCCCACATGACCACCACCTGGTACGACACCGTCGCCACCCTCGGCTACCTCGCGGCCGCGACCGAGAACATCAACCTGTTGTCGGTCGTGCTCGTCGCCGCCTACCGCCATCCGCTGGCCACCGCCAGCGCCTTCGGCACCCTCGACCACCTGTCGGGCGGTCGAGCGATCTTGGGCGTAGGCGCCGGCCACGTCGAGAACGAGTTCAAGGCGCTCGGCGTCGACTTCGCCACGCGAGGCAAGCTGCTCAACGAAACCCTCGACGCGGTGCGGGGCGCCTTCGACGACACCTACGTCAGCTTCGACGGCCCGACCTACTCCTACGACGATGTGGGCGTCGGCCCCCAACCGGCGGCCGAGCTGCCAATCTGGGTGGGCGGAAGCGGCAAGGCCTCGTGGAAACGAACCGGCCGGCAAGGCGACGGCTACATCCCGATGGGGAACCCGATCGACACCTACCCCGAGATCATCGACACCATTCAGGCGGCGGCCGCTGAAGCTGGCCGCGGCGACGCCACCTTCGACGTTGGCTGGATGCCCGGGGTGTTCTACGTGGGCGAGCCGTCGTTCGACGCCGGACCGTGGGCCACCACGGGCAGTCCCGAAAAGCTGGCCGAGATCATCGCCGCAGGCCAACAGAAGGGCGCCAATACCCTGCACATCCGCTTCGCCAATGAGTCCAAGGCCGAACTCATCGACCAGATCACCGCCTTCGGCGAGCAGGTCTGGCCGCTGCTCGACTAGTCGCCTCTACCCACCGTCCGACCCGCTCCCGAAACCGAGACCCATGCTCCGCAACGCCTACATGACCGACGAACTCGAAGCGATCTACGACCAGACGGTCGAGTTCGTTTCGAAAGAAGTGACCCCCAACGGCGACGCCTGGGAAGAAGCGGGCAAGGTACCCCGCGAGGTCTTGACCAAGATGGGCGGGCTCGGCATGTTGAGCCTGCGAGTGCCGACCGAACACGGCGGACTCGGGATGGGCATGGTCGCTTCCGCCGTGTTCTCCGAAGCTCTTGGATCGTCGACCTTCGCCGGTTTCGACGTGACCGTTTTGGTCCACACCGACATGGCCGGACCCCACCTGATCAACTCGGGCAGCGACGAGCAGTTGGCCGAGTACCTCCCCAAGATGATGAGCGGCGAACTGATCACCTCGATCGGCGTGAGCGAACCCGACGCCGGTTCCGACGTTGCGGGTATCCGAACCTCGGCGGTGAAAGATGGCGATGGGTGGCGCATCAACGGTCGCAAGATGTTCATCACCAACGCCGTGTACGGCAACTTGACGATCGTGGCTGCCCGAACCGACCCCGAGAACAAGTACGGAATCTCCATGTTCCTCGTACCGCCCGGAACCGAAGGGTTCAGTGTTGCCACCAAGCTCAACAAACACGGCTGGCTTTGCTCCGACACCGCCGAACTGGTGCTCGACGATGTGTGGGTGCCCGACTCGCAACTGCTCGGCACCCCGCACCGCGGGTTCTACGAAACGATGAAGAACTTCCAGAACGAGCGCATGGTTCTGGTTGGCATGGGGATCGGCGCCGCGCAGGCGGCGATCGACATGACCAACGCCTATACCCAACAGCGCCCGGCGTTCGGCGGCCACCTGTACGACCTCGGCGCCATCCGCCAGCGCATGGCGATGAACCAAGCCAAAGTCGACGCGGTTCGGGCGTCGATGTACCACGCAGCGTGGATCCACGACGAAGGTCACGACAACGTGAAAGAGATGTCGGGCGTGAAGGCCTGGGGCTGCGAAGTGGTCAACCAGGTGATGTATGACTGCGTACAGTTTCACGGCGGCATGGGATACATGCGCGAGTCGGCGATCGAGCGGATGTACCGCGACGCCCGCATTTTGCCGATCGGTGGTGGAGCGACCGAGGTGATGCTCGAAGAGGTCGCCAAGCGATCGATGCATGACCCCAACTAACGACCCGACGAACAGCGCGACAACCGAGCCTGCTCCGGCGGGCCCCATGCAGGGCGAGTACCGCCCGATCACCATCTCGCTCATGGCCGCCATGGCCTTGGTGTCGTACAACAACCTGTCGGTAACCGCCGCGTTGCCCAACATCGGCGACAGCCTCGGGTCGGTCGGCCTGCTCCCCTGGATCATCACCATCGAACTGCTGACCTCGGCCGTGGCCGTTCTGGCGATCGGTCCACTGGTCGACTCGTTCGGCGTGCAACAGGTGTTTCGGATCTCACTGACCGGGTTCGTCGTGGCCTCGGTGGCCTGCGCCTTCGCTCCATCGATGGTCGTGCTCATCATCTTTCGGGCCGTACAAGGCGTGACGGCCGGCGGCGTTATGGGGGCAACCATCGCCTGCATCGGACTGGCCTACGTGGCATCGGTGCGACCAGCGGTGTTCGCAGCCAACTCGGCGATCTGGGGGATCATGGGGGTCGCCGGGCCGGCCATCGCCGCCGGGCTGGTCACCCTCTTTGACTGGCGCTCGATCTTCCTGATCGCCATCCCGATCGGTGGGGTCGCGGCGGCCATCGGCTGGAACCGGTTGCCGGGCCAACGCCCCGACACCGAACAACGAGACTTCGACCGGACCGGCCTCGGCTTGGTCGCCGTGGTCGCCACCGCCTTGCTCGCCGCCGCATCGACCAGGTCGGTTTGGGCGGTTGCCGGACTAGCGGTCGCCGTCGGCGTTGGGGCGATGTATGTGGCGCACAGCAAACGGATCGACGCCCCTGTCGTGCATCTGCATCACCTGACCGGTCGCCGGTGGCGCAATGTACACATCACCTCGTCGTTCGCGGTGGCGTGCACCTCGGGGGCGAGCGCCTTCCTGCCCGTGTACCTGAAGGGTTCGGGGTTGGCCACCCAAAGCCAGGCCGCGTTCTCGGTGCTGTTTATGGTGACCGGTTGGTCGATTGCGGCGTGGACTAGCAGCCGTATGCAACGTCGAATGCATGCGGCAACCGTCGTGCGGATCGGATCGACCATGTTGATCGCCTCGATGATCGCCGCCACGCTCCTGGTGTTGTTTCGCTTGCCCGTCCCGCTACTGCTCGGCTGCTTTGTTCTGGTCGGCGGTGGCGTCGGTACGGTCTCGACCGCTGGCCTGTCGCTTATGCAAGGCCGCGCCCGAGCAAGCGAGATGGGCCGGGTTTCGTCGGCTCATCAGTTCCTACGGTCGCTCGGGTTCGCGTACGGCGCAGCGATCGCTGGGCTGGTGTTGTTCGTGGTGGTCGAACGCCGAATCGACGACCTCGAAATCGTACGGAAGTTGCTCGGCGACGGCGAGGTGGTGGTGTCGCCCGACACGTTCGACGCCTTACATCAGGGGTACCTCACCAGCCTGGCGGTCACGACCGGCTTTGCCCTCATCACCTCGGTTTCGGCTCGGCGACTTGTGCGGGCGATCGGCACCGAACTCGACGAACCCGAGAATGCTCATTCGAGCTGAGATCGTTGAAAACACACGCTCGGTGCAACTTTTTGGCCGAGTTTTCTCACGCAATGTGACAAATCTCTCAATTCGACGCGACTTTCTGTCGATCATAAGCGTCTATAGAGCGCAAGCACCGGGGACTGACGGGGACAACGATGTTCTCGCCGGGAACCGGGATTTCTGAAAGACCAACCCCCCATGGCCATGAGCCGCCAACGAGACACTCGGACCAACCCTTACCTCGCCCGTATTGCCCGCTCGGCAAGCGCCGAGGGCAAGTGTGGCCTCTGCAACGTGCAAGACGGCGAACCCCGCGAAGGTCGCCTCGGACGTTACGCCATGACCTGCGATACCTGCGAAGGAATAGCAGACCCCCAACTAGCCCAAGCCAGCTAGAGCCACCGCGACACCGACGAGTGTCCAAACGTGCATTTCAGGGCCAGACCCCAAATCCCACACAGAGCGCGATTCGCGCGTCCGCAAGCCAGATTTGCCCTAGAATCCCACGCTAAGCGTTCGGTGCCAGGCTCCAGTGCCAGTCGGTCTTCGGTCCTGGCGGACCTACGATCCTTAGCGAGTTGCTGCGCAACTCGGGACCTCTGCGCACTCACATTCAGGGACGTTTTGGTTGGAGCGAAGCGGAGGCCGAAACTCCGTAAGGATCGAAGCCCGTCAGGGCTGAGACCGACGCGCAGGGACGTTTTGGTTGGAGCGAAGCGGAGGCCGAAACTCCGTAAGGATCGAAGCCCGTCAGGGCTGAGACCGACGCGCAGCGGAACCGGAAACTCCAGGAACCCCAGAGGCCCCCAAGGGCCGAAGGGTTCACCCGGTCAGGTCTTCGGTCCTGGCGGACCTACGATCCTTAGCGAGTTGCTGCGCAACTCGGGGCACCACAGCATTTCTTGCCGGCTCTCATACAGGGACGTTTTTGGTGGAGCGGAGCGGAACCAGAAACTCCGTAAGGCTCGAAGGTCCGCCAGGACCGAGACCGACTAGAGCGCTGCCGCTACTGCTCGACGGTGGTGGCTGGCGCTTCCCCAGCTTGCGGAGAGGGCCCAGGCTCGTTTGAGCCAGAGTTGTAGGTCGTACTCGACCGTGTAGCCAATGGCGCCGTGGCACTGCAGCGCCAACCGGGCGGCGGTATCGGCAGCATCGGAGGCCAACGCTTTGGCGGCGCTCACGTCGCGACTGGCATCGGGGGTTCCGGCAGCCAACGACCACGCGGCTTGGTACACAAGCGGTCGAGCGAACTCGATCGCTAAACCCATGTTTGAACAGTGGTGCTTCACGGCCTGGTTCACCCCAACCGGTTTCCCGAACTGTTCGCGTTCGGCCACATACTCGACGGTCATGTCGAGCAACTGCTGAGCGATACCCACACACATGGCGGCTGAGCCGAGCGCTCCGCGGTCGAAGGCTCGTTGGGCATCCGCCGGGTCCGACGAGATCAACGTGTCGGCCGACGGGCTCCACTCGACCGATGCCAACCGGCGAGACTCGTCGATCGACGACAACGCACTGACCGACGACGGTTCGGTGACGACATGAAGTTCGTCGCCCGACTGCAGGAGCAAGGCATCGGCGCTAGCCGCCCCGAGCACATGACGCCACTCGCCAAGGCCAACGGCGATGACCGCCTCCCCCGCTGCTGCGGCGGCGACCAGCTCGTGGTCAGGCGCAACCTCGGCGATGGTGGCCAAGGCGACGGCGGTGTGATCGACCAGCGGTTCGGGCAGGGCGACCCGCCCCGCCTCCTCGAGTAGCAACACGAGGTCGAGATCGTTCATCCCGAGGCCACCGCTCGCTTCGGGAGCGGTCAGACCAACCACTCCCATCTCGGCGAGTCGGGTCCACAGGCCAGCCACTCGTCCGTCGTCAGACTCCCATGCGGCGCGCACCGCATCGGGCGGGCACTCGTTACTCAACAGGTCACGGACCGCGTCGCGGAACAACAGTTGATCGTCGGTGAAAGAGAAGTCCATCGCTCGTTACTTTCTCGGCAGGCCGAGGACCCGCTCGGCGATGATGTTGCGTTGCACTTCGTTGGTGCCGGCGTAGATCGGTCCCGACAGCGCAAACAGGTAGCCGCTCATCCACACCGACACGAGTTCGGCTTCGGTCCCCAGCAACCGCAGTGCCGTGGCATGCAGTTCGACATCGAGCTCCGACCAGAACACTTTCATGTAGCTGGCTTCAGAACCCATGGCGCCACCAGCCATCAGCTCGGCGGCTTTCTGATAGGTGCGCCAGCGATACGCCTGGGCGCGGATCCACGCCTCGGCAACCTCCTCGGCCAACGCCGAATCGCTCGGGTCGCCAAGGGTTTTGTACAGCTCGGCCAATCGTTCGGCGGCGGCCAAGAACCGGCCGGGCGCTCGCAGGTTGAGACCCCGTTCGCTGCTGGCGGTGGCCATGGCGACCGCCCAACCTTGGCCCGCTTCACCCAGCAAGTGCTTGGCTTCGACCCGGCAATCATCGAAGAACAGTTCGGCGAAGGCCGGTTCGCCGTCGAGGCGTCCGACCGGCCGTCGTTCGAGTCCGGGAGCATCGGCGGGAACCAGCAAGTACGACAACCCGGCGTGGCGTTGCGACTCCGGGTCGGTGCGCACGATGCAGAAGATCCAATCGGCCCACGCGCCGCGTGAGCACCAGGTCTTTTGGCCATTAAGCACGTAGTGGTCACCGTCGAGGACCGCTGTGGTGGCCAGGCTGGCAAGGTCGCTGCCAGAGTTCGGTTCGCTCCACCCCTGGGCCCAGATGTGTTCACCCGAGGCCATCTTCGGAAAGAAGTAGTCCTTCTGTTCTTGAGTGCCAAACTCAAAGAGCGTCGGGCCAAGCAGGGTGATGCCGTTGGTGTTTACCCGACCGGGAGCGCCCGAGAGGTAGTACTGCTCTTCAAAGATCAACCACTCGATGATGCTGCAGGCCCGACCGCCATACTCGGTCGGCCAATTCGGCACCGCCCACCCGGCATCGAACATGGTGCGTTCCCAACCCCTATG
>CALHTF010000143.1 GCA_938038815.1 uncultured Acidimicrobiales bacterium
CTCGATATCGACCTGGCGATCTTTGGCGACGCTCCGGCGTTCATGGGCTACTCGTTCACCCAGTTTTCCCTGCCGGTTCGAGGCAGCCTGACCCAACCGTTCGACTGGAGTCCGGCGGCCAACCTCGATTCCCCAACCGTCGTGATTCCGTTGCTGGTGCGGTGCGCCGACCGTGTGGTGCTCGTCGCTCCACTCGACTCGTTTCACGAACAAGTGATTTCGGTTGCCCAGACGAACGCTGGAATCACCGGGTTCCGGTGGGGCTGGCACGGCGACCTCGACCAGGTGCCGGCCGGGACCACCAGCACCGTCGGTGTGTACGAAGGGGCGACGGCAAGCGAGGTTTTCGCCGCATGGAAAGCCGAGTTGGAGCCCACCCCCAACCGCCGAGGCGCCGATACTCCCCTGCTCACCCACCTCTCGTACTGGACCGACAACGGTGCGGCCTACTGGTACCGGACCGAGCCAGGCCTCGACATCTCGACCACCCTGGAGCGCACGATCGACAGTGTCGTCTCGGCGGGGATCGGGGTTGGTGCGGTCGAACTCGACTCGTGGTTCTACCGTCACGAGGTGAGCCGCGACGTTTCTGAAACCGGCTACTTCGATGAGGTTCCGCCAACCGGGATGATCGAGTGGACGGCTCGGCCCGATGTCTTGCCCGACGGGGTCGACGGTCTTCGCCGACGGCTCGCCGACCGGCCGCTCGTCCTGCACAGTCGCCACATCTCGCCAAAGTCCGACTACCTCGCCGAGGGTGACTGGTGGGTCGACAAGTACGCCCATCCGCAAGACCCGGCGTTCTTTCAACGATGGTTCGACGATGCCCGACGCTGGGGTGCCACGTGCATAGAACAGGACTGGATGTCGGCCAACTGGTTCGGCGTGCGGCAACTCCGCGAGGCACCGGGTCGAGCGGCGGCCTGGTTGGCGGGGCTCGACGCCGCAGCTTCGAAGGCCGAGGTCTCCCTTATGTTCTGCATGTCGACGCCGGGCGACTTCATGGCCGCCTGTCGGCTCGACAACGTGGTTGCGGCACGCACGTCTGACGACTACCGGTTCGCCGATGACCCGGCGTTTCTCTGGCGCTGGTTTCTGGGCGTAAACCGACTCGCCGAGGTAGTTGGTCTTCCGGTGTTTAAGGACTGCTTTTTCTCGAGCCCAGCCATCGGTTCGGATTCGATCGATGGCGATCCTCATGCCGAGGTGGAGGCGCTGCTGTCGGCCTTGGGCGGCGGCGTGGTGGGGATCGGCGACCGAATCGGTCGTACCGATGCTACGCTACTGCGTCGGGTTTGCATGCCGGATGGCACGCTGGTGAAACCGGCCCGCGGCCTCACGCTCTGCGACCAATCACTCTTCGACACTCCCCAAGACGCTGTGGTCTCGTGGGCCGAAGCTGGCGACGACCCGTGGCGATACATCGTTGGCCTTCACATGGCTGAGTCCGGCCAACCGGTGAGCGGCCGATTCGATCTCGGCGGCGAGTACCTGGTCTACGACTGGCGAACCGAAACCAGCCACGTCACCTCACATATCGAGGCGACCCTCGACTACCGCAACTGGACGTTATTGGTGTGCTGCCCGATCGAAGATGGTCGGGCCATCATCGGCGATCCGACAAAGTTCGCCACGATGAACTCGGGCCGCAACCCAAGTAACGATCGTCGATGGACGGTCGCTATGTAGGCCAAGAACCGGTTGACTAATTGCCCAGGTGGTCTTTCATTTGGTGTGTTTCGACACCAATCGTTTAGTTCTACGTCAACGTCTAGGCTCCGGCGGTCATTCACAAACATATTTGTGTCCTTGGGACACGGACGGGAAATATCATGAATCGAAAAATGCGAACCTTCGCAATGCTGCTGGCAGCGATGCTGGTGGGTGGAGTACTCGCCGGGGGTGTGGCGATTGCCCAAAGCACCACGGTGAGCCACGTTTGTCTAAACGCCAAGAGCAAGGTCATCAAGGCGGGCGACGAAGGCCTCAAGTGCAAGAAGAAGCAAACCAAGGTGGCGCTGAGCGGGGTACGCGGTGCCGATGGCGCCGACG
This sequence comes from uncultured Acidimicrobiales bacterium, assembly GCA_938038815.1. Lineage (GTDB taxonomy): Bacteria > Actinomycetota > Acidimicrobiia > Acidimicrobiales > SHLQ01 > CALLQB01. The sequence continues at coordinate 2,053 of CALHTF010000143.1, forward strand.
GCGCCGACGGAGCGCGTGGTGCAAAGGGTGCCGCGGGAGCTGACGGAGCCGACGGCGCAAAGGGAAGCAAAGGCGACACCGGCAAAACCGGACCCGCAGGACCCAAAGGCGACATGGGTAAAACCGGACCCGTAGGACCCAAAGGCGATACCGGCAAAACCGGACCCCAGGGCGGGCCGGCCTCGTACTACACCGTGGAATCCTCCAGCGCGAAGACCACCTCGTCAACGAAACAGGTCGGGGCAACGGCAAGCTGCGATGAGGGTGATCTCGCAACCGGTGGCGGCTTCCGAGTCTCCGCGACCGACATGCGCCCCTTGGTAAGCGAACCGAATGGAACGTCAGCTTGGAGTGTTCGAGGGCAGGGAGAATCGAGCGGCGCGGTAATCATTGGCTACGTCATCTGCGCTGACCTGTAAGCCAAGCGAGTGTGGTCTTGTTCGGTGGGCGGCGCCCGTCACGGTCGTCGCCCACCTGGCAGGAACCCAGACCCTTGATGTGCAGGACTACCAGTCGGTCGGCTGGTAGTCCTTCAGGAACTGACCCCAAAGGTGTTCGCCGGTGTTGATGCCGTCGATGATCGGGTCGACGATCCGGGCCGCTCCATCGACGATGTCAAGCGGCGGGTGGAACCGATGCTCGGCGGTTTTCTGTTCGGCGATCGCCACTGGGTCTTCGTCGCTCACCCAACCGGTGTCGACACTGTTCATGTGAATGCCGTCGCCGTGGTAATCGGTAGCCGACGTGCGGGTCATCATATTGAGCGCCGCCTTGGCCATGTTGGTGTGCGGGTGCCGGGTGGTCTTGTAGCGGCGATAGAACTGGCCCTCAACCGCCGACACGTTGACGATGTGTTTGTGGGCACCCGGAGTCCGAACCATGAGTGGCTTCAGGCGGGCGTTGAGCACAAACGGCGCGACGGCGTTCACCAATTGGGTTTCGAGCAACTCGACCGACGACACCTCGTCGAGCATCAGCCGCCACGAGTTGCGATCGCGAAGATCGACCTGCTGGAGATCTTTGTCGAGTTCGCCATCGGGGAACAGGTCGGCCTGGGCCGATGCTTCCTCCGGGAGCAGCGGGGTTTGGGAAAGCTCGGCGGCGTGGGTGAGCCCGGGCACCTCCGCCGCATCGATCGCCAACGGTGCCGGTTGTTCGGTCGAGCTAGCCGGGAGCATGTGGTAGCCCCGCAGCCCTTCGTAGCCGCCAACCAGTTGCAGAATTTCGGCCGGAAGCTGATGGAGCTGGGCCGATTCCTGCTCCATCATGTGGCGATAGAAATCGGGCGGACGACGCACGGTCTGACACGCATTGTTGATGATGTGGTCGAGCCGGGTTCGAGTGTTGAGCAGGTGCTGGCAGAACGCTTCGACGCTCGGCGTGTGGCGCAGGTCGAGACCAAAAACCTCTAAGCGATCGCCCCACTCGTCGAAGTCGGCCTCGGCCGCATACCGGGCGGCTGCGTCGCGAGGAAACCTTGTCGCCACGATCAGGTCGGCGCCGCATCGCAACAACTTGATGCCCGCCTGGTAACCAATCTTCACCCGGCCACCGGTAAGGAGCACGACCTGTCCGCTGAGGTCGGCCAATTCGGACCGCTTGGCGAAGTTGACGTCGGCGCACGACGGGCACAGCTGGTCGTAGAAGTGATGGATCTGGGTGTACTTGGCCTTACACACGTAACAATGCTGTTTCTCTACCGTCTCGCGAAACGGCGGGGCCTCGGGGTCGTCGGCGACGTCGGTCTGCTCGAAGCCTTCGGGCGGAAACGCGTTTGGTGTCGTGTACACCGGCTTGGCCCGCAGCGTCCGGATGCCGGTGCTATTGAGGACCTCTTCGTCGCGGGCCAACTTCTCGGCGCGTTGTTTGCGGCGTTTTGCCTTCACCCGCAAGCGGCGCTCTTCGGGGTCGGCGATAAACACGTCGCCCGCCGCGTTCAAGAACTCGGTGCGCTCCTCGACCGAAAGCCCGGTCAGCAAACTCTTGTCGCCCGCGACCTCTCGCAGCAACGCCGACGCCGCCAACAACTGCTCACGCCGTTCAGCATCATCGGAAGGTAGAGCCACCGCCCGACCCTAACGGGACCTCAAACTGAATCAGGTGTCAGACACCTGATTCAGTTTGAGGTGGTCTTTTGCCGCTTCTAGACGACGCGCAATGTTCGGTTCGGCTCCGACCCGCTGCCTGGCACGTCGAAGAGCGCTGCGAACACTGCTCTCTGACCCGAATCCGTGATGGCGAGCCATCTCACCAATCGAGTGAGCGCCACCATCGGCGGCAATGAGTACAGCAAGTTGTTTGCGCTGGGCGACTCGCCGCGACGTGTTTGAAGAATCGACGACGAACAACGCATTGTCGATTTCGCAGAGTGACGGGGCAGTTCTGGAGTTTCTTCCTCCGGTTAACGCGCGAACCCCGTTGGAGAACGGGACTTTGTCCGCAGGTAGGTCCTGTTCCACGAACAAGCGATATCGGTCGCTACCCCCAGCTAATTGGATTGGGATGTGAGCAACAATTTCGAGATCGAAAAGTTGGTGGCACGAACCGATGTAGCAGTGATAACTCGACCATCGATAGCGGTTGATGTCGAGACCTACCTCAAGAGGATTTCGATGTACATACCTAGTTGCAGTCAGCAAGTACTCGTCCGACGTGATCTCGACCGAGTGAAACCGACTTTCAAAGAGCCCACCCGAAAACCCATGAACCCGATTGAACCACCGGGTGTAGGTCGAACCGAGCCACTGCATAGAAGACGACAGGTTCCCGACCGGGCAATGAAGCACCAAGTGATAGTGCGTAGCCATCAGTGCGAATCCAACCACCTCGATTTCGCCTTCGGTGGTGGCCTCCGCAAGCAAGTTCACGAACTTCCGACGATCGGTGTCGTCGATAAAGACGTCGTACTTCCGTGCGCCACGGTTGGTGACGTGAAACCAGCCGGTGCGGTCGTCATTGCGTATTTCTCTGGTCATTTTCACGACCGTAGAGGCGAGATATGACAGTCAAACTGAATCAGGTGTCTGACACCTGATTCAGTTTGCGCAGGTGGTGTTGAAGGTTTGGTTGGCCTTTTGGATTCTTTGGTTTCTGGTCTTCTTTAGCTTGGCGATCTTGCGTTCGAGCTTCTTGGGTTTGTCTTGCAGCTTGACGTGGGCTTTCTTGACTCCGGCTTCGAACCGGGTGTTGGCGCTGTTGACCACTCGGTCGCGGCGCTTGGCAGCCTTGGTGTCATCGGTGCACAGATTCTCCACAACAAACTGCGGGGCGGCCGCAGTAGTGAACCGGACCCGGATCGTTTCGATCGAGCGACGGCCAATCGCACTATCGGCATACACGTTGGCTACGTAGCTGGTTCCTGGTTGCAGGCCGTCAAGGCGGCACGTCTGGCGCCCAACAAACGGCCCCTCGACCGAACACGGAGCGGCATTCGACATCCACACGGTGTAGCTCGTGGCGTTACTGCCCTCGGGGTGATCCCACGCCACGTCGGCGCTGAACGGGGCCACCGCCGTGACCGAAACGTTGGCCGGATGCGCCGGGTGTGGGGGCGGAGCGTCGATCAGAAGCGTCTGCTCGATGTTGCCGCCGCTTAGTTCAGCCTCAACCGGGTACGACACGCCGTAGTTGGCGATCGGGACTTCACACGTGATTCGCTGCGGCGTTTCAGTAGCGGTGGCCTCGCATTCCTCGTCTCGGATCTCGACCTCATACTCAGCGCTCGATGCGCCGTCGATGTGGTTCCACGAAACGTTGATGAACAACTCGCCGGCGGCCGACGAACGCCAGGTTGCCTCGAGGTCGAGTTCGGTTAGGGTCGGCGCCGGGCGACGAAGTTCGATCGCACCGTGCAGCGGTTCGACGACGCCGAAACCACCGTAGGTAAACGCCTCGACCCGGTACCCGCCATCGGCCAACCTGGCGAACTCACAGCTCGGGCGTTGGGAGATAGTGCGAAAACATGAGCCCACTCGTCGGTCATGTTGATCGTACAGTCGGGCCCCGTGATGGCTGATGTTTTTGCGGTTGGCGGGTAACAACCATCCGACTAGTACAGCCGATCCATCGGGGGACCAGTCGGCACGAATCGTGAGGTCGGTGGGTCGATGGACGAAAGTACCCGACCAGGCGGTTGCGGGTTCGGAGTCGCCCGACCGAAACTGCTCGACGATCTGGATCTCGTAGTTCGCTCCTGGCTCAAGCCCGCGAATTACACATTCGGTTGCCACTCGGCTCAGATCGTCCTGCGAACCAGAACGGTTTAGCGCTTCGCAGGCGGGGGTCGAGCTCGGTTGGGCGGGAAACGGCCACACCTTGCGGACCGAAACGGCGAAGCCGTGCGGGCTGGTTTGCTCCCACGTGCTCGTCCGCCAGTTGAGCGAGATTTCGGTTGTCGAGACCGGTGTCGCGACCACCGATCTCGGCTTACCTTGATGCCCGGGAGATTGCGCGCCCGCGGGAGTTGATACCAGTGCGGCTAGGAAGAAAAGGCTGGCCAGCACAAGGACGGTAGCGGTAGCCCGCGCGAAGCTAAACATGCCGCATTCCATCGGTATTGGCTGGTCAGAACTAAGAACCTTGCCCTTGGCATCCTCCCACTAGCGTTGCCGTTTCAACCCAGGCGCCCGCCTTTCAAACGCAATTTCACTACGCTTGCTCGGTCGTGTCGACCACATGCCTAGGGCGTGCGCTGTATTCCCGAGATGTAGGACTCGCGAAAGGCTGTCGTCGATGGTGATTCGGCAAGTCCGTCGGCGATGACCGTGAGGTAGCTTTCGCTAGCCGGCGACTGCGCGATCTCGCGGTCCGTGGTAATCGTGAAAACCGGGACTTGATCAATCAAATCGAGTAGCCGACTGCAGTTGTAGGCACCCTCAATATCGAGGCAGACGTCGGGACTTTCTGGAGTGGCCTCGGCGAGCCGTTGCCCGACGGGCGGCAGTTGTTCGCCACGATTTTCGCCCGACCACAACGATGCGAATTGCTCGAGGCTGAGCAGGTAGCGACGCATGATCGCCACTCCGGATGAGGGATCGAAGAACGCAACTCCCCCGCCCCACCGTTCCGAATAGCCGGCCACGCGAACCGACCCGACCGAAACCATCCATTCGTCGACCGGATATTTCGCGTCATCGACCGCGATGTTGAGGTACTTCGAGAACCGGTGACGGTTCAGATTCGAGCCGTAAGCGGCGTACCAAATTCGGTCGATCATGAAGGCCGATCTTAGGGCGGCCGGTAGCCTCGCCCCGATGACCATTTCTTACGATGCTTCGTTGCGGGAACGCATTGCCTCGAACCTGGGCGGACACGACCGAACGACCGCCCTGCTCGAGGGTCGGCGACATGCAGCGGTCGCCATCGTGGTGGTGGACTCCGAACCCGGGTCGGACCATCTTGAGCCTCTCGAACACGACGCCGACATCTCCCCCGACGATCGGCGCATGCTCGATGCCGAACGGATGGATGGCGTGTCGGGCGGCGCGGCATTCCTGCTGATCCGCCGCACCGCGGGACGCAGCCATTCGCGCCAGTGGGGACTGCCGGGAGGTCGGGTCGACGAAGGCGAGACGATGATCGAGGCCGCGTTGCGGGAGGTCCACGAAGAAGTCGGCATCCGGTTCGACGAGTCGTCGGTCTTGGGCGTGCTCGACGACTACCCCACTCGTTCGGGGTACGTGATGACACCCATCGTGGTGTGGGGTGGCGGACGTCTCGACCTGCAACCCGAACCTGCTGAGGTGTACGCCACCTATCGGGTCGGTTTGCACGAGCTGGACCGAGAGGATTCGCCCCGCTTTATCGAGATCCCTGAGAGCGACCGGCCGGTTGTCCAAGTGCCGCTCGGGGGCGCCCTGATCCATGCCCCGACGGGCGCCGTTTTGCTGCAATTTGCCGAGGTTTGCCTCAACGGAAAGCTCAACGAACGAGTCGATCACCTCGAGCAACCGGTATTCGCCTGGAAATAGTGCGAATCTGGATCGGTGGGGTTGGTACTTGTACTTGCGGGATTGAGTTTGGCGGCGGCGGTTACCGCGTGGCTGATCGACCGCCGGCGGCGCCAGTACTCCGACCAACCAACCACGCCAGCGGCCGCCGTGTTCGCCGGGCGTAACGAGGTTGCGGGTACCGCCTGGGCGGCGCATCCACTGGTTTCTTACCGCCGACAAGTCAGCTGTGTTTGGTGGGACTACGTGTTGGAAGAAGAGCGCAACCACACCCGCCAGGTGAGTCACACCGATGCCAACGGCAACCGATCGACCCGCACCGAGAACTACACCCAGTGGCACAAGATCGATAGCAAACGCCAGGCACTGCCGAGCTTTGAGGTGGTCGACGAGACCGGCTCGGTCGAGGTACGGCCCACCGGGGCGAAACTGCAACCCTCGACGATCCTGCACGAAACGTTCAAGAAACCCCGTGAAGGCGGCTTCTTCTCCAACCTGGGCAACAGCAGCACCGGCCGCTACCGCGAAACCGAGGAAGCGATTCAGGTCGGCGAAGAGCTATTTGTGGTCGGCGAGGCCCATCTCGACGAGGCGACCGCAACCCCGTTCATCGCGAAGGGCGACAAGGGAAATTTCCTCGTCTCGACCGAGCCTGAGTCGAGCCACACCGGGCAACTCGGGTTCGGGGTTCTCGCTCTGGCGATCGTTTCGATCGGCCTGCTGGTCGGTGCAAACGCGGCAGCGGTGGGCAACCCAACGTGGCTGCGAATCGGGCCAGCGATCGTGCTTGCGGTGATTGTCCTCACGGTGATGAGCGGCATCATTACCTACAACCGGTTGAAGATCGTCGGCCAGAACGCTGAGCGCGCGTGGAGTCTGATCGAGGTGCAGTTGCGCCGCCGGGCCAATCTGATTCCAGCCCTGCGTGCCGCGGTGGAGGCCCAGCAACTCCATGAGGAAACCACGATTGCGGCAGTTACCGCAGCCAGGGCGCGCCTGCCCGAAGCGGGCGAGTTGGCTGAAGCCACCGCCGATGCGCAAGCCCAAACTTCGGAGCTGTCGTCGCTGTGGACCCGAGCAGAGGCACTGCCGAACCTACGGGCCGGAGCAGGCTTCGTACGCCTGCAAGAACAAATCTCCGATACCGAGAACCGCATCGCCGGCGCTCGAACCTTCTACAACGATTCGGTGACCCTCATGCGCGATCGGGGCACGACGTTCCCCGGGGCACTGGTGGTTCGCTTTGTCGAGATGCCCCATCGAGAACTGTTCCTCCCTCAGGGATTCGAGCGCTCGGTGCCACGGGCGAGCTAGGGGCTACGGGTAACAGGGAAGTTCGCCGCATCCGGGTAATCCATTGTTCCCGATCAACGAACTCGTCACGGTGTAGTCCGGAGGGTTCGGGTGACTCGACAGGACAAAGTTGATCGCGCGTCCGGCGTTATCGCTGATGATCGAGTCGATGATGGTGAAGGTCCTCGGCGACCACACGAAAATTGCGTCGTTCTGGGCCGTCCCATCGGTACCGAAACCGTTGTGACGAATCCATGACCCATCGAAGGTCACCGACTGGGTGAACTGAGACGCAACGCCCGCCTCAGAGTTGTGTTCGATCGTTGTGTTGGTGATTACGACGTCGCCATGGGTAATCGACCCCACCTCAACGCCGATGCGGTTGTTGCGTACCAGCGAGTCCGCAAGGGTGAGGCCCGAAGAGTCTCCAACTGAATACAACGCCCAATCGTTGTCGAAGAACTCAACGTCGGTGAACCGACCGACGGTACCGAACTGATTGCCTACTCCCCGATACCCGTACTGAGCTCCCGACACACTCCCACCGGTCATTTCGATGGCTCCGATCACTCCATCGCTCACGACGTCGGTGTCGATCAGTACCAACGGATCACCTTGAGTAATGCCATTGGCCGACCCAATGGTGCTTCGCTCGATTCGGGCGGTGCCGCTGCTCCGAGAGTCGACTCTTCCGTTCACCGTCGTGTCGAGGATCAACAGGTCGGCGTCGATGCTGTACACGTAGTCGATGGTCACGTCGGTCAACGTGAGTTCGGATCTACTTTGGTCTACTCGGTCGAGGGTTCCGTTCGCGATCCCGACCTTTGTTCCCAGCCGAGGACCGGCGGTCGTCACCGCATCGCCGAACGCTGCGGTGAAGCTATGACCGTTGAGGTCGATCGTGATGTCGATGTCGAGTGGCTGAGCCGAGCTGTTTATGGTCTCGAGACCCTTGCTAGGACAGTGCACGTCGGCGGTGAGGGTAACGACCATCGTGGCTTCGTAGTCGACGACCTTCTCGCACAGTTCATCGCCGGCGATGGTTCCCTCGTCGCAGTTGCTCGTCGACTCGCCAGTGCAGACTTCGTGAGTGGTCACGCTGCCGATGATGGTGTCGTTTCCCTCGCCGCCGTCGATCACCACTTTTGCGTCCGGTGCGGTCGCAAAGACGTCGTTGACACAGATGACATCGTCGCCACCAAGCGCGTTCACGGTGACCGGTCCACCCGATATCACGATCACATCGTCGCCCTCGGTTCCGACGTAGGTTGACCCGCCATGAGGGTCGAGATCCTCGTGGAACCCGAACCCGAGGGTACCGGCGAGCCCGTCGCAGCCCGATGCTTCGGGCGTGGTCGCCGCCGTTGGATCGAACTCGCAGCCTGTCGCGACCATCGAGAGCAAGGCCACCACCGGAACAAGCTTTCGACCAAGGCTCATAGCTGAAATGTAGCCAGGGCCTGCGGAAACGTCTAGAGGCCTTGGTGCGGAGCGGGCGGTGCAACCAACAATGAACATCGCCTCCAATACACTGCGCGGATGCATCTGCTCCGTCCGTTTCTCATTTTCGTTGCTGCCGCACTGCTCGCCACCGCCTGTGGCAGTGCCGAGGTGGAGGTCGGCACTGCGCCCGACGAAGCGCCTGCGGTTTCGATCGATATCGACTCCAAACCCGTGATCACCATCCCTGCCGAGGAACCACCAGCCGCGTTGGTCACCACCGATCTTGTGGTTGGCGACGGCGATGAGGCGGTGCTCGGCAGCACGGTCGAGGTCGACTACGTCGGCGTGTCCTGGTCGACGGGTGAAGAGTTCGACGCTTCGTGGGGTCGGGAAACCTTTGCCTTTGCGCTCGGTGCTGGCCAGGTCATCTCCGGTTGGGACCAAGGGGTTGAGGGTATGAAGGTTGGAGGCCGCCGCGAACTGAGGATCCCGCCCGACTTCGCGTACGGGGCGGGTGGCATCCCCGGCGTGATCGCCGAGAACGAAACCCTCGTGTTCGTGGTCGACCTCCGGGCCGTCAACTAAGCCGACCGGTCACGCTGCGGGTACGTACTCGGGGGCCGGCAGCGCCGTTTCGCCCTCGATGTCAACCGTGGGCAACAACTTGTCGAGCCACGCTGGCAGCCACCAGTTGGCGTTGCCCATCAGCTTCATCGTGGCCGGCACTAACACGATTCGCACGACTGTTGCGTCGACGAAGATCGCCGTGGCCAACCCGAGGCCGAACATCTTGGTAACCGGGTCGTCGCTCAGCACAAAGCCAGTGAACACCGAGATCATGATGAGCGCCGCCGAGGTAATGACCCGTGCGGTGCTGGCGATGCCGTGGATCACCGAGGCGTCGTTGTCGCCGGTGGCCAGGTACTCCTCTCGCACCCGAGACAGCAGGAACACCTCGTAGTCCATCGAGAGGCCGAAGAGGATGGCGAACATGAACATGGGAATGAACGACACGATCGGCACCGTAGATTCGAGGCCGAAGATCTCTTTGCCCCAACCCCACTGGAACACCATCACCAGCACGCCATAGGCCGCGCCGATGCTGAGCAGGTTGAGGATCGCGGCCTTCAGTGGCACGAGGATCGAGCGGAACACCATCGTCAGCAACAGGAACGACAACAGCACGACGGCGACAATGAAGATGGCCAGGCGGTCGCTGATTCGCTGAGCGATGTCGGCGAAGCTTGCCGATGCTCCACCCACGTGGGCGGTGGCTTCGCTATCGCCGAGGGCAGCGGGGATGACCACGGCTCGGAGCCGCTCGATCGTGTCGACGGTTTCGGCGTCTTGGGGTGCCGAATCGGGGATGGCGACGATGGTCGCTACCCCAGCCTCGGGCGAGAGGAACGGCGGCTCAACAAACACGATGCCTCGATCGGCTTCGATCGCGCTGGCGAGCGGTTCGACAACCGAATCGTCAGCCGAGATATCGACCGCAATCAACAGCGGACCGTTCAGCCCCGGGCCAAAGCCTTCGGCCACCAGGTCGTAGGCCCGGCGGGGGGTGGCGGTTTCGGCTTGGGTGCCATCGTCGGGAAACCCGAGACGCAGACCAAGCACCGGCGCCGTAAGTGCGAGCAATAGCACGGTGACCCCAATGGCGTAGGGCCACGCGTTGTTCGACACGTGGGTTCCCCACCGCTGCCAGCCGGGGCTAACCGCTGCCCGGTCGCCGGCATCGATGCCTTTGCGGTGAATGCCGAACCGGTTGATCCAGTGGCCGGCCACACCGAGGAAGGCGGGCAGGAGCGAGATCGAGGCGAGCACCATGATCAACACCAACAGCGAGATAGCGATACCGGCACCCGTCATGATCGGCACACCGGCAACGGCGAGTCCGAGGATGGCGATCACCACGGTGCCGCCAGCAAACACAACCGCTTGACCTGAGGTTGCAACCGCCCGGCCTGCGGACTCGACCACGGTCATGCCCTGGCCGAGGAACTCGCGGTGGCGGGTAACAAGAAAGAGGGCGTAGTCGATGCCCACGCCGAGGCCGACCATGGCCCCGATCTCGGGCGCCCAAGCTGGGATGTCGTACAGGTAGGTCACCAGCGCCATCGAGCTCACGCCGAGTGCCAAGCCGAACAACGCCATGCCGATCGGCAGACCCATGGCGATCACCGAGCCGAACGCCAACAACAAGATGATCACCGCAGCGATAAGGCCAAGCATTTCGCCTACGCCGGTTTCGGGCTCCTCAAAGGTGAAGAACAGCTCGCCACCGGCCTCAACCTGCACGGTCGGGTTGGGGGCGTTGGCTTCAACAATCCCTTTGAGACGCTCAAGGTCGGAGCTGTCGAGCTCGTCGAGTAATGGATACTGCACCTGCAGCAGCGCGACCCGGCCGTTGGGCGAAATCGCCTCGGAAACAGCCACGACCTTGTCGAGGTTGCGGACCGAATCGGTCACTGCGGCGAGCTGTTCCGCCTCAGCCGCATCGGCGAACGTAGCCTCTGCATCGCGAGGCGCCGCGACGACCCGAGCGGTTACCCCGGCCTGGTCGGACTGGGCGGCCGAGAGAAGCTGGAAGGCATCGTCGGAGTCGACGCCGGGGACACTGAACGAGTCGTCGAGGTCGCGACCAAAGGCCGACGATGCGGCGATGACAACGGCTGCGCAGAGAAACCAGGCGCCGATGACTCGCCATGGCTTTTCGGCGGAGAATCGACCTAACCGGTACAACAGATTCGACATGGGTTTGCTCCCTGGTAGTGGGGCGCTCCGGCCCCGGGTTTGAACTCCTTCTCATCGTGAAGCAACCCACCCATCTGGCACACCGGCGAAACGGCTAATCCTCTCCTAACCAAAAGGTCAGGCCAAGGACCGTGCTTTCGCCCATTACGTCTGTGGCGCCCGCCCCGTACATTGAAGCTATGAACGACTTTCTCCAGAGCTTGCTTGCCGAGCCACGGATCGAAAACCCACCTCGTCGGGTGTGGCGAGACTGGTTCGTGACCGCCGCCGTACTGATCGGCCTGGTTGTTGAGGTTGCGCTGCGAGACGACATCAATGCCCGACCCGTAGCGGTGCTGGTTGTGGCCCTGATGGCAATTGGCCTTCTCTGGCGTCGGACTTACCCCGCGGCGGTCGCTGGTTGCGTGATGGGCGGGATCATGTTGTTCGATCTGGTCTCGATATTGGCCGGATACGGACCGCTCAACCTCTATAGCGCGGCACCGCTTTTGCTCATCGTCTACGCCACCTTCCGTTGGGGTAGCGGCCAAGACATCAAGATCGTGTCGGCGCTATCGGTGGCGATCTTCATCGTTTCTGAGGCAACGGCGTGGACTGGGATTGGCGAGTCGATCTCGGGGTTTATCGTTCTGGTCTTCCCGGCGGCTCTTGGCGTGGCGGTGCGAGAGCAGGTGAAGACCCGTCGCCAAGCCCAGGAACAGATTCGTACCAACGAGCGGGAAAGTTTGGCTCGTGAGCTGCACGACACGGTCGCTCACCATGTGTCGGCCATCGCCATCCAAGCCCAAGCCGGGCGGTTCGTGGGCGAGTCAGGGTCGCTCGATGGCGCCGTCGACGCCCTTGCCGTCATCGAAGAAGAGGCGTCGCGAACCCTCACCGAGATGCGGGCGATCGTGGGCTCGCTCCGAGACGACGAGAGTCCACTCGAGATGGCACCGCTGCATTCGCTGGCCGACATCGGCGAACTGGCGAGCGCCGAAACACCAATCGTCGACGTGTCGATCGCTGAAGGGCTAACCGATGTGGGCCCCGCGGTCGGCGCAGCCCTGTACCGCATTACCCAAGAGTCGGTCACCAACGCACGGCGGCACGCCCGCAAGCCAACTCGCATCGACGTGGTAGTTCTTCCGGTCGGCGACGACGTTCAACTCACCGTGACCGACGACGGCGATCGCCCGGCGCCAGCTTCAACCCAAGGCTTTGGCCTGATCGGCATGACCGAACGTGCAACACTCCTCGGAGGAACGCTCGACGCCGGCCCCGCTCCTCAACGAGGGTGGCAGGTGCGAGCCCTACTCCCCCGGGAGCCCCAGCCATGACCATCCGAGTTCTAATCGCCGACGATCAGCAGATCATCCGAGCCGGGTTGTCGACGATCCTCGATGGGCAACCCGATATGGATGTCGTGGGCCAGGCAGCCGACGGCCGCGAGGCGGTCGAGATGGCCAAACAACTCCGGCCCGATGTGTGCCTGTTCGATATCCGCATGCCCAACCTCGATGGCGTCGAAGCAACCCGCCGGCTCGCCGGCCCCGATGTCGAGGACCCGATGGCGGTCGTGGTGATCACCACGTTCGATAGCGACGAGTACGTGCACGGTGCACTCAAAGCGGGTGCCCGAGGGTTCCTGTTGAAAGACGCCGGCCCGGCGCTTCTCGTGCAAGCCATTCAGGCGGCGGCATCGGGCGATGCCCTCATTGCGCCGAGCATCACGGCCCGACTGCTCGCCGAGTTCTCCGAAGCACCGTCGGGGGAAGAACCCGTCCAACCGATCGAGCCGCTCACCGAACGAGAAGAAGAAGTGTTGCTCACCGTGGCGGCGGGCAAGACGAACGCCGAGATCGCCGACGAGTTGTTCATCAGTCTCAGCACGGTGAAGTTTCACTTGGCCAGCCTGATGCAAAAGCTCGGTGCCCGGAACCGGGTCGAGATCGCCATCTGGGCGTATGAAACCGGCCGAATGAGCTGATCCGGACCAACACGGTTTCCCTTCAGCTCCGACTACGGCGAGATGATTGTCGTTCCCGCTGCTAAATCGTCGGCGGCGAAGCCAACCACTCCGCCGCTGTTCGCCGTTACCCCGATCTCGATAAAGTTGGTCGCGCCATCGGGTTCGACGACCTCAACCACGTAGCGGCCCGAGTCGAGCCGGATGACGGCGCCCGCCGGAACGGTCAACAGCTCATCGGTTTCGACGACCTGCCACGACGCCGTTACCGGGACGATGTCGAGTGCGGGCACGTCGACCGCATCGGGAACCGCGACCGAGACAAGCCACTGCCCATCGCCGAGGGGCCGCCGATCGGACACCGGTGTCTCGAACGACGAACGATCGGGCAATCGCACCTCGACCGTGGCCGGCAGGTCGGTTAACTCCTCGAAGGGTGCTTCGAAGGTCACCTCGCGGTGTGTCGATGTGAGCGTGACAACGTCGTCGCCGTCGCCGGCGGATCCAACTCGCATGGTGGCTTGGCCAAAGACGACGGCGCCCAACTCGACTTCGCCCGTCGCTGTTTGTCCGGTCGCCTGTTGCCATCGCGAAACCATCGCAGCGGTGTTTGAGGTGTACGTGTCGTCGACGGTGACCGTGGCGCTCGGGTCATAACCCATGGAGACCAAGCTCGCTTCGAGTTGTTCTACATCTGACCCGACGACATCGACCGCCATGGTGCGAAACGCAGGAGTTTCGCCGGTCAACAAGATCACGGGTTGATCGTCGGATAGGAAAAGCAGATCGCCGGCCTCAACGAGTGCTTCTGACGGTGCGATGCCGTGCACGGAACCACCAAGCAGGTTTCGTACGACCAAAGGCGAGGCATACTCCATGTCGCCGGCGAATTCGATCGACCGGGCGAGTTGTTGGGTTCGTATTTCTGTGGTCTCTCGCGGTGTCGCAACCGCTTCGGGTTCGGCCTCCAGCAGTTTGGCAAAGTCGAGCCACACGCCAAGGATCACTACCGCGATGGCAACCACGCAAAGGGCACCGAGTCGGCCAAGTCGTCGAACGCTCATCAGGCCGCCCGGAGTGCTTCGGTCGGAGCGAGTCGAGCGGCTCGCATGGCGGGATACAGTCCGGCGCCCACACCGATAGCCAGCGCGGCGAAGAACCCGCCGACCATGGCGGCCGGAGGCAAAACGATCTGCCACCCCTGGCTCGACGCATACACCGCGGTGACCGCTGCGCCGAGTCCGACCCCGCACAGACCACCGAGTGCCGAAAGCAGGAGGGATTCGGCAAGGAACTGGCGCATCACATGGGACCGCGTAGCGCCAAGCGCCCTCCGCAGACCAATTTCGTTGCGGCGTTCGATCACGGCGATCACCATCACGTTGGCGATGCCGATGCCGCCTACGAGCAGCGAAACTACACCCAGACCAAGAAACAGTCGCGCGGTGGTGTCTTCGATCTCTTCCTCAGCGGTCAGCAGTTCCGATGGCCGAGAAACGTCGACCTCCTCGGGGCTCTCTGGGTCGGCGGTGCTCGGAAGCACGCTGCGGACCTGGTCGAGTTGATCGGGAGCCGTGCGGATGTACAGCACGCTCGGGTTGAGCTCGTTGTCGAACTCGGTGGCGGCGATGGGTTTGCCAACAATCGCCGAACGATCGAGATCGGGGGCCAGAGGAAACGGTTCGAGAACGCCGATCACGCTGAACCAACTACCGCCGATAAGGATCTGCATGCCTTGGCTGACCTGTTCGACACCGAGGCGCTCGGCACTGACCGCACCAAGAACGACCGTTGGAACCGCCGCGCTTGCCTGATCGTGCCAACGCCCGGCCGCGATGTTGCCGTTGAGCGTATCGAGAAGGTCGAGGTCGACCGCCAGCGCAGCGATGCCGCCAGTTTCGTTCTCGTTGACGAAGTCGTTACGCAGCACCGCGAGATCGAGCGAGATGGCATCGGCGACCTGCTCGACCGGTCCGATCCGGGCGACCTTACCGACGGTCTCGGCTGGGAGCACCCCGTCACCACCTCCGAATCCACCGCCTGGTTCCAGGGTGAGCAAGTTGGTACCGAGCGCTGCGATCTGCGCCTTGAGCTCGGCTCGGCTCGACTCGGACAATCCAAGAATGGAGACAAGGGCTGCGATACCGATCGTAATGCCGAGAGCCGAGAGCGCAGTTCGCATCTTGCGGGTACGAAACCCGCTCCCCGCGACCGACAAGACGTCGCCAAGGCGGAACTTACTGGGCGAGACTGCACGCTTTACCGGGCTCATGGCAGCAGCGCGCTGGCGGACCGGCCAGCAGAGTCGTGTTCGATGACGCCGTCGCGGAAAGCGATCTGGCGCGGTAAGGCGTTTGCGAGTTCGCGGTCGTGAGTGATGACCACCATCGTTGTCCCGTCGCTGTTGAGCCCACGAAGCAGTTCGAGAATCGCGTGGCTGGACCTGGAGTCGAGGTTGCCCGTCGGTTCGTCGGCGAGCACGATCGCTGGTCGGTGTACAAGAGCCCGGGCGATAGCGACCCGTTGACGCTCACCACCTGACAGTTGGTTTGGCAGGTGCAATAACCGGTGTCCCAGCCCGACCCGCAAAAGAGCTTCGGCGGCGCGGAGTTGGCGTTCGCGCTTGGCGATTCCCGAATACAGCAGCCCGTTACCGACATTGTCTACTGCGGTGAGCCCGTCGATGAGAAAGAACTGTTGGAACACGAATCCGATGAGCCGGGAGCGAACGGCAGAGAGCCTCCGGTCGGTGAAGCCGGAAACCTCGTTGCCATCGACGTACACCTCGCCGCTCGTTGGACGATCGAGCGTTCCCATGACGTGCAACATGGTCGACTTCCCTGAACCAGATGGGCCAACGATTGCCGCCAATTCTCCTTCGCTAATCGCAAGGGAGACTCCGGAAAGAGCCGTTACGGGAGGGTTTCCCGGATACTGCTTTACGACGTTGCGAAGCTCGAGCGCTGCGGTCACGATGGCACCACCAGCAGATCGCCGACTTCGAGTTGAGAGCTCTCGACTTCGACGACGCCGTCGTCGAAGGTGCCGATCTCCACCTGTACGAGCACCGTTGCGTCGTCGTTGGTGAGCTTCTCGACGGCGAAGCCCCCCTCAACAAGGCTGACGAGTGCCCGGGTCGGCACTACGAGCGCGCCGTCGATTCGACTGCTGATGGTACGCACGGTTACTGGCCCAGCCACCGGCACAACGTCGGTCTCGGTCAGTAGTACGACAATCTCAATAGTGTCGTCACCGTCGGCAGTCGCGGCCGGAGTCACGATGGTTCCGATGTTTCCTACGACCGCATCGAGCAACGATCCATCTGCTGATTCGACGGTGACCGGCCCTCCGAGGACAAACTCGTCGGCGTCGGTGGCCGCTACGGTGAGGGCAACCGACATCGTTTGCGCAGTGAGGCCGAGCACCGGACGACCGGCCACCACCGCAGTGGTGGGCAAGATCAACGGCCCCTCCACCACCAGTCCGGGTGCAACGGTGATGTACCCCGTCGGGTCAGCGACCTCGGTAACCGGCAACCCGTTGGCCGCCTGCCATCGGCCGACCGCAGCGCGGGTCGCGTCGGTGATTACTCCGTCGATGGTCATCTCGCCGTCGGGATCGAACCCTTCAGCAGCGAGGGCGATCTCTAGGCTCTCCGCGCTCGAGCCAACGGTCGAAAGAAGCGACCCGATTCGGTCCGGATCGACCAACGCAACAATTGGTTGCTCGTCGATCGTGAACAGGATCGAGCCAAACGCCACCGGTGTACCCGCCGAGGCAACGTTGTCGAGGACTCCGGCGACCGGATTCACAACAGTGCGCACAATCTGCGCCACATCTACCGCCGCAATCACATCGCCAGTCCGGATTGCCGTTCCCGTTTCGGCCCCCGAGGCAACAACGACGGCACCATGGGCAACCACGGCTGCACCGACAGAAAACCCACCGGTTTCCTCAAGACCTAGATCGCTTTGCCAACGCTCGATCATCAGCGCCGTGTTGGCCGTAAAGTCCTGGTCGACTGTCACGGTTACGTCGGTGTCATATCCCAGCTGCACCAGGTTCGATTCGAGCAGCTCGACGTCGGGGCCGGAGTCCCCGATGGTGAGATCACGAAAGAACGGCTGATCCCCATAGAACAGCGCGACGGGTTGATCATCGATCACCGCGATCGTGTCGCCCCGCGTATAGCCATCCCCAATGGTCACGCCTGCGGTCACGGTCCCGTCGATCGGCGACAGCAAAGAAACCGATTCGCCAAAGCCTAGGGTGGCGGCCCAGTCGACCTCTTCGAGTAGATCTCGGGTCTCCACGGGCGCGGTTGCTGTCTCGACCAGGTCCTCAACCGCTACTGAGCCATCATCGTCGTTTCGGTCGAGCCAGGCGACCATCGCCAAAGTACCCGCAACGCCCACCGCTAGTCCGGCGAGCAGGAGCGGCCACCGCCGACGACGAGGATTTAGGTCGAGCGACGCAAGCGCCTTCCTCATTTCCTCGTCTATGGCACCATCGGCATGGTCTTCGGTCACCGTATGTACGTTCTTGGCGCTAGCTGTTGAGTCATGGGGCTCCTCGCTCACGATCGTTTCCATCGCGAGCCCTAGTTGTTGCGGCCGGGTCCGACCCCGGCGTTGCTGAATGCCTCTTCAATGATGGGAGCGCACTGCTCCATCGTTGCTTGCACATCGGGGTCCTCGGGGTCGAGGCCAAGGCCAGTCGCGAAGCGGTTGTTCCGGTTTCCGAAGCCTTCGCGGCGCTCGCCACCGGCCTCATTGCCGCGTTCGCGTGGGGCCTCATCTGCCGCCGCGTCACCTCCACCGTTGTTTCGCCCGCCGAGTTCGAGGTCTCCCACGTCCCAACCGTCGTCGCGAACACAGTCGGAGAACTCGACGAGCGCATCTTGGACCTCGACGTTGTCGGCGATCGCCGCTCGGCCGCCACCGCCAAACCCGGCACCCTCGAGAATCGAGCGGCACTCGGCCATGGCGTCGCGAAACTCTTCGCCTCGGCGGTCGACGCCTTCGAAAGCCGACCGAATGTCGGGATTGCCGTCGCTATCGAGCCCGATATCGGGGAAGTCGAGTCCTTGCTCGCGCATGCAAGCCGAGAACTGAAGAGCTGCTTCGTCAGGAGCAACGTCGCTTTCTTCGCTATTCGTAGTCACTGGTGCGTCATCGGCAACCGCCACATCTTCCAGGCTTGCGACGCCAGCCGAGACATCGGCGTCGCTACTTGCGCCGCACGCCGTGGCGATAATCGCCAGAACACCTACCAGTCCAAAGAGTACGTGCCGGTGGGGTCGAGTATCGGGGGTCGGACGGTTGTGCACGGTTTGTTCTCCTGAGAAGAGGTGTAACCGGAACGGTACGTTCGCCCGTTAAGGGGAGCATCTACATCGGGTAAGAGTTTGGTAAGAACCGCTTCGACAACTCCGAGCCCGCCGGAGAGAACCAGCGTGTAGATTCCCAATCATGACCTCACGCAGTGCCTGGGTACCCGACAACATCGCCACCTACATCGACCAACACTCGACCACCCCCGATGCGGTGCAGCAACAACTAATCGAGCGCACCAATGCCATGGGTGGTATCTCGCGCATGCAGATCGGCCCGAACCAGGGCGCGTTCCTCGAGGTGCTCATCGGCGCAATCGCACCCAAACGGGCGGTGGAGATCGGTACCTTTACCGGCTACAGCTCGCTAGCCATCGCCCGGGCGCTCGGTGACGATGCCCAACTCATCTGCTGCGACGTGAGCGAGGAGTGGACGGCGGTCGCCCGTGAACATTGGGAGGCCGCCGGCGTGGCCGGCAAGATCGACCTACGGATCGGCCCGGCGCTCGAAACCATCAAGGCGCTCGACGACACACCGGTCGACTTCGCGTTCATCGATGCCGACAAGACCGGGTACCACGCCTACTACGAGGAGCTCGTGCCCCGACTCTCGGACCGCGGCGTGATCGCCGTCGACAACACGCTGTGGAGCGGTGCGGTGGCGGGTACCGATGACACCTCCGACGACACCGTCGCCCTGCGAGCATTCAACGCGCACGTGCAGGCCGACCCCCGGACGGTGTGCTCGCTCACTCCAATCGGTGATGGCCTCACCCTGATCCGCACGGTCTAACCCGCTCCGGACGCGGGTTGGTCGGCAGTTCGTGGTTCACTTAGCTATGGCCAAGACCGACCCGTCGCAAGAACTGTTCCGTTCGCTCAACAAGTACGTGAAGCCCTTGGTAAAGGCCGGGCTCGGGTCGCCATTACCGGTGGGCCTTGGCGCGGTTGTGCTCGAAAGCAAAGGCCGAGTGAGCGGCAAACAGCGAGAGGTTCCGGTGCTGGCCCTTCGGCTTGGCGACAAGTATCTGGTATCGACCGTGCGCGAAAATTCGCAATGGGTGAAGAACCTCGAAGCCGACGACGAGGCGGCGGTTTGGTCGTGCGGCAAGCGGAATACGGCGAAGGCCAGCGTGAAGCGCGGCCCGTTGAACATTGTGTCGTTGAAGAAAGACTGAGAAGGACTAGCCGACCACAACGGCTCGGCACTGGAGCCGGACCGGGCGTAACCCGTCGAAGTTACTCACGTCGATACACACGATGTGACCGCCGCGTGTCAGCTTAAGCCGGGTCTCGATACCCACCCCGTGGGCGGCACCAACCCGGCGACTGATCGACTCGCGGCTGCGTTTGGCGGTTACCCGTTTTGCCACCTTGCCATCGACCACGATGCGGACGCGGGCGGGCTTGCCAAGCTCGGGGTCGAACGCCCAGCCGGTGACCTTGAAATCCTTGCGGGCCCGGGCGATCCGGAACCGACCCACCGGCAAGGTGTTCCAG
>CALHTF010000144.1 GCA_938038815.1 uncultured Acidimicrobiales bacterium
ACCCAAACCAATACCCATCGTGCCCGTCTGGGGCGTAATGATCACCACCGGCGAATGCGCCCAAAACGCCGCCGCAATCGCCGTCACACAATTCGAAATACCCGGCCCATTCTGACCAATCACCACACCATGGCGACCCGACACCCGCGAATACCCATCAGCCATATGAGCAGCACCCTGCTCATGAACAACCGGCACCAAACGAATACCCGCCGGCGCGAAAATATCCATGGCATCCATAAAGGCCGAGCCCATAATGCCAAAGGCGGTATCAACACCATGAGCAACCATGGTCTCGACGAAAGCTTCACTCGGGGTCATACGCGTCATTTCGAATTCCTTCTTCTTGCGTCTTTCGATGTTTCCGTGAGTGGGCTCGCTCTAGCCCACGAGTACCGACGGCAACCAAAGCGCCACCGGCGGGAAGGCCAATACGATGACCAAGCCCACAACCTGCAATCCCATGAACTGGAACATGCCGGCGTAGATATCTTTGAGGTCCCAATGGGGCGCGACTCCCTTGAGGAAGTACGCCGACAGCGCCACGGGTGGCGATAACCAGGCGGTTTGGAGCGTCACCGCCACCAAGATGCCGAACCACACCTTGTCAAAGCCGTACGACTCGACCACCGGCAGCAGGATCGGGATGAAGATCAAGACGATCGGTACCCACTCGAGCGGCCAGCCCAAGATGAA
Organism: uncultured Acidimicrobiales bacterium; assembly: GCA_938038815.1. Taxonomy (GTDB): domain Bacteria; phylum Actinomycetota; class Acidimicrobiia; order Acidimicrobiales; family SHLQ01; genus CALLQB01. The sequence continues at coordinate 697 of CALHTF010000144.1, forward strand.
GATCAGCAACAGAATCAGAATCAACATCACGATGAAGTTCAGCTGAAGGTCGACCAACGTGTTGGCCATGTAGGTGGCGCTTCCGACCAGGGAGAACACCCGGCCAAAGAAGTCCGACGCCATCACCAAGATCATGATCATCGAGGTGGTGAGCATCGTCGACTCAAGGGCACCGCGGATGAGTTTGAAGTCCATCCGTCGGGAGCCGATCGCCAGCGCCAGAGCACCCACCGCACCAAGGGCTGAACCTTCGGTGGTGGTTGCCACACCGAACAGAATCGAACCCAGCGTGGCACCGATAAGCACCGTGGGCGGGATGATACCCAGCAAGATCTCCTTGGCGATCTCGCCCCGGCTCATCGTCTGTTCTTCTTTAGCCAGCGGCGGTCCGAGCTCGGGCTTGATCCACGAGCGGATCATCGCGTACAGCACGTACAGGCCCGACAGAATTAGCCCCGGGAAGATCGCAGCGGCAAACAGGTCGAGCACGTTCACGCCCAACACGGGCGCCATAACCACCAGCATGATCGACGGCGGGATCAAGATGCCCAACGTTCCGCCGGCGGTAATCGCACCGGCCGATAGCCGGGTGTCGTAACCACTGCGGGTCATCGACGGGATCGCCATCAGACCAATCAGGGTGACCGACGCGCCGACGATGCCGGTTGCAGCAGCAAAGATCGTGGCGGCCGAGATGACCGCCAAGTACAGCGAGCCACGAAGGTTCGCCATCGAGAGCTGCAACGCCCGGAACAGACGGTCCATGAGGCCCGCTTGCTCGAGCATGTAGCCCATAAAGATGAACAGCGGCACAGCAGCAAGCTGCACGTTGGTCATGTTGTTGATAGCCGACAACGTGAAGAGGTCGAACACGGTGTCCCCAACCGCCCAGAACCCGAAGGCGAAACTAACCACCATCAGGGTCTGCGCGATGGGGAATCCGAGCACGATCGCCCCGAACAGGGCGCCCAACATCAAGAAGCCAATCGCTTCAGATTCAATCCCCAAGGGGGGGCTCCCACTCTCCAGACCGGACAACCCGGTACGACTTCACGAATTCGGAAATGGACTGCAAGGTCCAGAGGAACAGTCCAACCGGCAACATGATCTTCAACGGCCAAAGCGGCCCGTCCCATGTGCTGAGGATTACCTGTTCGCGTTGGTCGAATGATCGCTTGGCAAAGTCGGCCGAAACCCACGTTGCTACGACCATGACCGGGATAAACAAGAGTCCGTAGATCACCAGATCGACCCAGGCTTGGGTCCGGCTCTTCCACTTTCGGTAGCTGAAGTCGGTGCGGATATGACCGCTGCGCTTCAGCGTGAAAGCCGCTCCCAGAAGGAAGTGTGTTGCGTACAAGAAGTACGCCACGTCCTGAGACCAGACAAAGGATTTACCGGTGAGCTCAAGGCGTACTGGTTGAATCGCAAGGATGGCCACGAGGGGCAGGGTCAGCCACATTGCGGCTTTCCCTACCCACTCGCTCAACGAGCCAATCCACCGAATCCCGCCACCGTCGGTATTCCACGGTTCGGCGATTCCTTCGGCTTCCTCATCAACCGTGACGCCGTATCTAGCGGCGACCTCGGAATCAGTGTTGGTCACGGATTAATTCCGACCTTTTCGGGGTAGTAGGTCTCACCGATTTGCTGGTACAGCTCGGTGATAGTCAGGCGGAACGGCATTACCCGATCGGCGTATTCTTGCTGCGAGGCACGAACCTCGGCGAAGAACGGATCAGCCTGCTCAAGGTCGGCAGCCACGGTGTTCCATGCGTTGATGAATGCTTCGTAGAACTCCGGCGGCGTGTTGTAGATGTTGATGCCGTTGGCTTGGTACTCAGCAACCGCATCAGCGTTGACCGTGATCGACAGGTTCTCGCACTGGACGATGGTCGCCTGGGTGGTGACCAAGATCATCTCTTTGAGATCGCCCGGAAGTGCATCCCACCAGTCGAGGTTGAACAACAGCTCACCAATATCGGTGGACTGGTGCAGACCCTGCAGGTAGTAGTTGTCCCAAACATCGGACAGGCCAAGCGCCCGGTCATCGGCCGGCGAGATCCATTCTGCGCCGTTGATGATGCCACTCTGAGCGGACGGGACGATGTCGCCGCCACCCATCGAGATGGCTTCAACACCGAGCTCGGAGAAGGTCAGGCCAGGAAGACCTGGGGGCGAACGGAAGGGCAAGCCCTGTACGTCGGCCACGCTGGTGATTGGCTCAGCGAACCAGCCGAAGGGGTCTGGGCCCATGGGGCAGACCGGAAGCGGCTTGACGTTCACGCCAATTTCTTCGGTGTACAGGCGCTCGTAGAGTTCGAGGCCACCACCGTCGTACATCCAGGCCAGGGAGCTGGCTTGGTCCATACCGGTCGAGCCGACGGGTGGGTTCGAGAACAGCGCCGCGGCGTCGTTCTTACCCGCCCAGTAGTTCGACCAGGCCATACCGACCGGGACGATGTCGGTGTCGACGGCGTCGAGAATTTCAAGCGCACCAACAACCGCACCCGAGGGCACAACTTCGGCCTTCAGACGACCGGCCGACATGGTTTCGAGCCGCTCACCCCAGCGGATGATCTCGGCGTGGTACACCGACGAGGCGGGAACGCCAGTCTGGACGGTGAACTCAAAGACTTCCGAACCTTGAGCGAGCTCGACATCGTCGTCGTCGCTGCCCCCATCGTCGTCGGAGCCACCGTCATCGGAGCCTCCACCGTCGGAGCCACCGTCGTCGCTGCCCCCGCTTTCGCTTGAGCTATCCGAGTCCGAACCAGCATCTTGGTTCGAGACCGCATCGCCGGTACATGCTGCAGCCACCATCACGATGGTCAGCAACAACGCCAGAATGCGCATTGTTTGAGAACGGCGTACCGAAGGCAGCCGTGACTCTTGCGAGTCGTTCGTCATAGGTCCCCCCTAGGAGTTTTTGTTGGTAAAACGATCCTCGCCACGCATGGAAAACCCGCTCCATTGCGATTCCACCATGTGGAAGAGCCGTTCTACAAAGCATCCTTGCCGCGTGACGTGCGTCATGTCAAGCGACAATCTGGGTTACCTCAGAAGTAGCTCAATCGGGTGCCGAACCGGCCGATCTTGCAGTCGTTTGGCCTGTGACCTGCACGAATATCCGGTGGCTACCGGCTCACCACCGCCGGCCACGGCGTCGCCCCAGCCTTGATTCCAAAGGGTTTTGGACATTTCTTGATTTTTGATTTCGTGCCCAAATATTCCCGCCATCCCACAGCACCCCAACGACGGAACAGCGGTTTGGTAGCCGGCGGCGTCGAGCACAGCACGCCATTTCACGAGCGACTCCGGTCGGGTAGCGCGTTCGGTGCAGTGGCCAAGAAGGGTGATCGGATCGCCGCGGCCAACCTGCCCTTCCCCAAGCTGGTCGAGCTTGTCGTGCAACACATCGACCAAATGCCGGACATCGGATGGGTAGTTCGGATCGAAGTTTGGGTACTCGTGCGAGTGCAACAGCCCAACCGCCGGCTCGATCGCCACCGGGGTCGCCCCAGCCTTCACGATCGACTCCACCAGCCGACCCTGGGCATCGACCGCCTTGGCGAACGCCTTGCGCTTGCCCTTGACGTGATCGAACTTGCCCGACGGAACAAACGGCGACAACCCAACGCGAAAACCGAGCGACTGCAGCACCGAAGCTGCCGCATGCAAGGTGTCGGGTTCGAGGTGAGTGGTGAAAACGTCGCGCAATAACACCAGGTCGAACTGGCCGGTCTTTCCAGCCACGAACTCGCCCGCATTCACCGGCAAGGTGGCAGCCTGGGGCGCTGGCAGGTCGACCAGCCCTAACGGAACGCCGGCCGGCTTGGTGCCGATGGCGGCCAGCTTGGGAACCCGGGCGGCCAACGCGGCCAGCGACTCGAACTTGCTGAGCAGCCCATGGGCGGGTGGCCGACGGCGAGTCTCGTAGAACGCCTCGAGAAACTGGCTCTTCAGTTCGGGGATGTCGACCTCGACCGGACACGTGCCCGAACAGGCGGCGCAACTCAGGCACTGGTGCATGTTGTCGGCAACGGCTTGCTCGAATTCGGGATCGCCACCCGACTCGCGGCGCAGCAGGAATGACCGCAGCAGATCGGCTCGGCCCTTGGGCGACAGGGCAGGGTCGCCGCTTGCCTTGTACGACGGGCACATCACATCGCTCGCCTGGTACTGATGGCAGAGTCCGTTGCCATTACAGGCAAAGGCATCACTGAACTCTCGGCGGATCGCCACCGGTACCGACCGGTTGATCTGGCCGCGCATCGGCGCTTCGTCGATGCCGATGATCGGTTCGTCGTTGTCGGCGGGGCGATACAACTTGCCCGGGTTCATCAGATCTTGCGGATCGAAGATCGACTTCACCTGACGCATTAGCGCGATGGTTTCCGGCGTCAAGAACTCGGGCGCGACATCGCCCCGAAGACCTCGGCCGTGCTCTCCCCACAACACGCCTCCGTGCTTCTTTACCGCAGCAGTTACGCCATCGGTGACGGCCCGCACCAGAGCTTCGTGCTCGGGGTCGGTGGTGTCGAGAGCGGGGCGTACGTGCACGCAGCCGACGTCGGCGTGACCAAACATTGCGTACTCAAGGCCAAAGCCGTCGAGCACGGCCCGGAAGTCGGCGATGAACTCGACCATCGATGCAACCGGCACTGCGCAGTCCTCGACCATTGCGGTCGGGCGAGCCGAACGTTGGGGGCCACCGACCTCGATCTTGGCCAACAGGCCAACCGCATCGGCGCGTACCTTCCAGGCGTCAGCCCGCTCGGCGGCGGTGTCAAGCGTTGCGGTGGTGAGCGCTCGGCCACTCGCCGCGATAGCAGCCTCGAGAGGAGCCAGGTCGATCGGCTGGTCGGACTCGTACTCGATCAGCAACACCGATCCATCCAAGTCGCCGACCACGTTGCCAAGCGCCGGCCACGCTTGCGAGGCCCGGCCCGCCGACAACGTGCGCTCGTCGAACGACTCGATAGCCGTGGGTGAGGTTTCGCGGAGCGCCACGGCGTCGGCCAACGCTTCAGCAAAGCTCGAATAGCCGGCGACGATCAGCTGGGTGTGTTTGGCCAACGGCGTGAGCGCCAATGTGGCCCGGGTAGTGATGCCGAGCGTGCCTTCGGCACCGACCAGCAGCGCCAACGGGTCGATCAGGCCGCCGCGTCGGAGGCGGTCGAGTCCGTAACCAGAAAACCCGCGCGCCAGCTCGGGAAGATCGAACGTGTCGCCTTCGGTTATGTCGAGATCGAGCAATGCACGCCATACCTCACCGACCCGGCCCGGTTCGGTCGCCCGGCGTTCGGCTTCAGCGACCGGCACGGGCTCGGCCCGGAAAACCGAACCGTCGGCCAGCACGACGTCGAGCGCCAACACATGGCGATGAGCACGGCCGTGCACGAGCGAACCTTTGCCGGCCGCGTCGGTAGCGATCATCCCGCCGACCGTGGCCCGACTCAGCGTCGAGGTGTGGGGCGCCCAGAACAATCCATGTTCGGCGAGCGTGTCGTTGAGTTGTCGGGTAACCACTCCGGGTTCGACCACCGCAGTGCGACCGACCGGGTCGATTTCGATGATCCGGTTTAGCCGTCGCTTAAGATCGACCATGATCCCCGACGTAAGGCTTTGGCCATTGGTTCCGGTGCCGCCGCCGCGAGCCACGATGGGCCGAGGTGCCTCGCTACCGGCGTTCGCCGCGACAAGTTCGACCACTTCATCGTGGCTTCCGGGCAGCGCGACTCCGGCCGGCGTGATCTGATAGATCGAGTTGTCGGTGGCGTAGACCGTGCGCGTCAGCTCGTCGGTCTGCAAGAAGCGATCGGACACATGCATCGACGAATTCATGGAATGGCCTTTCCAAATTTCTGGACTTAGGGCAGAATCATAAGGCTTCTTTGCTCAGCACTTTCGTCCAGGGGGAACATCAATGCTTTGCCAACACTACGAGCACATACACGAAGGTGCAGATTCTGCATTCAGCGTCGACGCGTCAAACATTACGTTCGGCGACGGATGCTTGGCCGAGGCCGGCGACATCGCCAAGTCGCTCGGCATCGGCCGGATCGCGGTCTTCACCGACGACGGTTTGGTGGCGACCGAACATGTCACCAAGGTGATGGACTCACTCAAAGCGGCGGGGGTCGACATTGCGCTGTACGACAACGTTCGGGTCGAACCGACCGACGAGTCGTTCCAAGCGGGCGCCAAGTTTGCGGTCGACGCCAAGGTCGATGGCTTCATCTCAGTCGGCGGCGGCTCGGTCATCGACACCGCCAAGGCAGCCAACCTCTACAGCACCTACCCCGCCGACTTCCTCGACTACGTCAACGCCCCCATCGGCAAGGGCATCTCGGTGCCCGGCGCCCTCAAGCCCCACATCGCGTGCCCCACCACCTCGGGCACCGGCAGCGAGTGCACCGGCATAGCGGTTTTCGACCTGCTCGAAATGAAGGCCAAGACCGGCATCGCCTCAAAGATGATCCGCCCGACTCGCGCCCTCATCGACCCCAACGCCACCCTCACCTTGCCGCCCAACGTGGTGGCGGCCAGTGCATTCGACGTGCTGAGTCACGCCCTCGAGAGCTACACCGCTCGGCCC
>CALHTF010000145.1 GCA_938038815.1 uncultured Acidimicrobiales bacterium
AGAAGCGTTTGCCCCACGACCGGCCGAACTCCTCCGGTCTGCTGACGGGGACGGCTGGGTGCTGAGCGAGGCGTCGTTCTGTGCGCTTGCGTCGACCGCCCTCGCTCCCTGCGACCCGGTCTGATCACGCAATGACAGGGACGCTTGCCATCGCTTCGGCGATGGCGTCTTCGCTCAGGTCGAAGTCGACCATCTCGCCGCTCAGGAACTGTTCGTACGCCGCGAGGTCGAGGTGACCGTGCCCACAGAGCGCGGTGAGGATGACCTTCTCCTCACCGGTCTCCTTACATGCCTCGGCCTCACGAATCGCGGCAGCGATGGCGTGGGTCGGTTCGGGTGCAGGAACGATGCCCTCACTGCGGGCGAACTGCAGCGCGCTGGTGAAGCACTCGGTCTGGCCGACCGAGATCGCCTCCACCAGGCCGAGCTCATAGATGTGCGAAACCAGCGGAGCCATGCCGTGATAGCGAAGCCCACCGGCGTGTATCGCGTCGGGAATGAACGAGTGCCCGAGCGTGTGCATCTTCATCAACGGGGTCATACCAGCGGTGTCGCCGAAGTCGTAGCGATACTCGCCCTTCGTGAGCGTCGGACACGCTGCGGGCTCGACGCAACGGATGGTCGGGTCCATGTTCCCCTTCATCTTCTCGCGAAGGAACGGGAACGACAGGCCGCCGAAGTTCGAGCCACCACCGGTGCAACCAACGAGCACATCGGGTGTCTCGCCGACCTTGGCCAGCTGCAGCAGCGCTTCCTCACCGATGATGGTCTGGTGCATCAGCACATGGTTGAGCACGCTGCCGAGGGCGTAACGGACGTCTTCATGTGGTGCTGCTTCGCCGACCGCTTCGGAAATGGCGATGCCAAGCGAGCCGGGGTGGTCCGGGTCTTGGGCCAGCAGCGACTTACCGAATTCGGTGACCTCGGACGGGCTGGGGTGAACCGTGGCGCCCCAAACTTCCATCATCGTCTTGCGGTAGGGCTTCTGGCGGTACGACGCCGCAACTTGCCAGACCTCGCACTCGATGCCGTACTGGGCGCAAGCAAAGGCGAGCGCCGAACCCCACTGGCCGGCTCCGGTCTCGGTGGTGAGCTTCTTCACGCCGGCCTGGGCGTTGTAGTACGCCTGCGGAACCGAGGTGTTGGGCTTGTGCGAGCCGGCCGGGCTGACCCCTTCGTACTTGTAGAAAATCTTGGCCGGCGTATCGAGCAACTTCTCGAGGCGGCGAGCTCGGAACAGCGGCGATGGTCGCCACAGCTTCAGCACATCGAGGACCTCGCCAGGAATGTCGATGTACTGCTCCTGGCTAACCTCTTGCATGATCAGTTCCATCGGGAACAACGGAGCGAAGTCGTCAGGCCCGGCGGGCTCATGGGTACCCGGATGAAGGGCCGGTGGGGGAGGCTCGGGCAGGTCGGGCACGATGTTGTACCACTGGGTCGGCATCTCGGATTCGTCGAGCAGGATCTTGTGGTAGTCGTCGGTGGCCATATGGCATATCCCCCTAGTAGTCGTGGCTCGCGACATTACGACACCGCTGCGCCGTGCGAAACCCAGATGGGGACCCCTCCCCATGTCCGATGTGGTCGCCGCTTGGAAGACTGTCCTCATACCCCCCAACCTGTAGGAGGACGTCGGTAACTGTTTGGCGGCAGTGATCGAACCTACAAAAACTGCGCCAGGCCAGATTGTGCTGTTCTGGTCTGGCGCTGCAGGGGTTTGCTTTCGCGTTCTAGGGTGAGGGGATGTCGGACAACGCTTTCCCTCAACCGCTCGGCGGCAACGAGATGCCTCGCTTCGGCGGCATCGCCACCTTTATGCGGCTGCCGGGTACCACCCCGCCGGCCGAGCTCGATGTTGCTGTGGTTGGGGTGCCGTTCGATATCGGCACCTCATGGCGTCCTGGCGCCCGGTTTGGGCCTCGAGGTATCCGGGTTGAGTCGGTCATGACCCGCCCGTACAACATGGCCACCAAAGCGGCGCCGTTCGACTCGCTGCGGATCGACGACACGGGCGACGTGGCCATCAACACCTTCAACCTGGCCGATTCGGTGGCCCGGATCGAGCAGCACTACGACGAGTTGCTCAGCCACGATGTGATCCCGGTGACGATGGGCGGCGACCACACGATCGTCCTGCCGATTCTGCGAGCGCTCACCAACAAGACCGGGCCGGTTGGGTTGGTACACGTCGATGCCCATACCGATATCAACGACTCGATGTTCGGCGAGCCAATCGCCCACGGCACGCCGTTTCGCCGGGCGGTTGAAGAGGGTCTACTCGACCCGCAGCGGGTGGTGCAGATCGGTGTGCGGGCCACGGGTTACGCGGCCGACGATTTTGAGTGGTCGCGCGACCAAGGGTTCCGGGTCGTGCAGGCGGAGGAGTGCTGGCACAAGTCGCTCACACCGTTGATGGAAGAGGTGCGTGAGCAGGTAAGTGGCGGGCCGGTGTACCTCAGCTTCGATATCGATGGGCTTGATCCGTCGGTGGCCCAGGGCACGGGCACGCCCGAGATCGGTGGTCTCACCTCGATCCAGGGAATGGAGGTCATTCGGGGTTGTTTCGGACTCGATCTGGTCGGCTGCGACCTGGTTGAGGTGGCACCCGTGTACGACACGAGCGGCAACACCGCTCACCTGGCAGCCAACCTGCTGTACGAGATGTTGTGCGTCCTGCCGGGGGTTGCTCGTCGCACCTAGCGCCTTCTGGTCTGGCGAAACCCAGGCTGCTAGACCTCGGTGATGGGTCTAAGCGAAGAAACACGATGGTTGGATGCGACGGCGGTCGCCGAGTTGGTCGCCACGGGCGAAGTTTCGGCTTTGGAGATGACCAACGCGGCCATCGAGCGGGTCGAACAACTCGACGGCGAACTCAACGCGGTACCGATGAAGTGGTTCGACCATGCTCGCGAGGTTGCGGCCGCCCCGCTGCCCGGTGGCGTGTTCGATGGTGTGCCGTTCTTGTTGAAGGACTTGTGGGTTCGGTACGCGGGTCAGGGTCGCACCGACGGGAACGTGGCGCTCGC
>CALHTF010000146.1 GCA_938038815.1 uncultured Acidimicrobiales bacterium
CCTGGCCGATCCGCAACCCGACATCGTCGACGACGCACTCGAGGGTCTCAGTCCCTCGCCGCTCTCGGCCGCCGACCCCGACCTTCCGAGCGATGTCGACAACGACAACAACACCCTCGCCGATGTGACGAACCCCGACGACTACGTTACCGATACCGTCACCCTGGGCGAAGGGTCCGACCACGACGAGCCTCTCGAAGAGACGCTGCGTTTCGATGACGCGACTGCCGACGAAGCGGGAGTCGTCCGCGACGACCGCAGCAACCTGACCGTCGACCTTGGTTTCTGGCGAGGACTTCGCCTCGGTAATCAGGTCTTCCTCGATGGCGAACAGGACGAAGCCGGTTACGACAACGGAATCTTCGATGTCGGCGAAAGTGGCATTGGCGGCGTGGCTGTTGAGCTGTTCGTCGATGATGGCGATGGCATCTTTGAACCCGGAGCCGACGACGGCGACCCGGTCGCCACAACCACCACCGACACCGAAGGCAACTATCTCTTTACCGGCCTCGATGAAGCAACGCCCTACATCGTGGCTATCCCATCGGTCACCTCCGGCTACTCATCCACCGGCCAGTCGACCGGACCGGTCGACGCCGACAACGATGACGATGGTGCGCCCATCGATAGCTACGCAGCGGTCAGCGACGTCACCGAGTTGACGATCGGCGATACAACGACCGGCGAAGCCGACACCCAACCGGCCGACGATGCAGAGGTGGAGGCCAACGATCAAGGTACCTACTACCCCGACGGCAACTCTGAACTCACCGTCGACTTCGGATTCATCGAAGTACCGATGTACCGCATTGGAAACCTCGTGTGGGAAGACACGAACGACGACGGAATCGTCGATCCAACCGAACTAGGGATCGAAGGTGTGCTCGTTCAGCTCGTCGATGCCGACGGAACGGTCATCGCCGAGACCTTGACCGACGCCACCGGCGAATACTCCTTCGACAACCTCTTGGCTGGCGACTACCAGGTTCAGATCCCCGCCGACCAGGTACCGGTTGTCGATCTGGCGTTGGCGCCGATAGTCGGCGCCCTCGATGGCTTCGTGTCCTCGGACAACGGTGAAGAAACCAACCCGAACCTCGACGTCGACAACAACGACAACGGTCTGGGCACCGGCGACTGGGTATCGGGCACGACGACCCTTGGATCGTTGCCGCTTACCCCACCGTTTGGCACTGAACCGGCCGACGAAATCGATACGCGTGACGGATCCGACGACGATCCCGACACCGGAGTTGCCGGAAGCTACCCCGACGCGCAGTCCAACTACAGCGTCGACTTCGGTTTCTACCGCCTGACCCTCGGCAACCAGGTCTGGTTCGACGAGAACGACAACGGCGTGATCGACCCGACAGAGGTCGGTATCGAGAACGTCGTGGTGAACCTGTACGAACCGTCGGTACCATTGCCCGACCAGCCATCGACGCTGGTGCTGGTCGACACGACCACCACCGGTCCTGACGGCACCTATCTCTTCTCCAGTCTTGCGGCCAACGTTGAGTACGTCGTCGAGATCGACGAGTCGAACTTCGACGCCGATGGGCCGTTGGAGAATCTGTTCTCCTCAACCGACCCAGCGACCGGAGCGGTCGATCCCGACGGCGACGAAGCAGTCCCCGGCGACGGAATCGATAGCGACGACAACGGCACCGACCCGGCGGCACAAGGTAACGCGGTGCAATCTTCACCGATCACTCTTGCGGCCGGCGACGAACCACTCGTCGAAGATCCCTCCAACGACAACCAACCGACCGACGCCAACGGCAACCTCACCGTCGACTTTGGCTTCCACAACGGACTCCGACTGGGCAACCTGGTTTGGATCGACGACGGCAATGTCACCACCGATGATGAAGACGGCATCGCCGAACCATCAGAACTCGGTGTCGACGGCGTGGCGGTTCAGCTGTACCTCGACGATGGTCCGGTTTCTGGCCAGGTCACTCCCGGCGAGAACACTCTTGTCGCCGAGACCGAAACAGCCGGTGGCGGACTTTATGAGTTCGAGCACCTCTCCCCCGGCACCTACGTGGTGCTTATCCCCCAATCCGAATTCGAAGCTGACGGTCCGCTGGTGGGCCACACGTCGACCACCGACGGCGCGGCCGACGAGACGACCAATAACGACGACGACGGGCTCACGATCGACGAACAGGGTGTTCTCTCTGGCCCGGTCACGCTCAACTTTGGCGACCAGCCAGCCGATGAAGCGACCACTGGCACCTCGGGTGCGGTTGAAGAAGACGGCACCTATGGCGATGCGAACTCCAACCTGACCATCGACTTCGGTTTCGTTGAGTCGCCCCTGTATCGAATCGGCAACCTGGTTTGGGAAGATATCGACGATGACGGAGTCGCCGAAGCTGGCGAACCCTCGATCGCTGGAGTGCTGGTTCAGCTCGTCGATAGCGAGGGCGTAACCATCGCCGAGACGCTGACCGACGCCGACGGTCACTACGCCTTTGAGGCGCTTGAAGCCGGCGACTATGTGGTTCAGATCCCCGTCGATCAAACCCCGGTTGTCGACCTCACCCTCGTCCCCGAACCTGGTGCCCTCGATGGCATGGTGTCGTCCGACGTCGGTGAAGAACTCGACCCTGATGACGATGTCGACAACAACGACAACGGGCTCGGAGTCGGCGACTGGGTCGCTGCCCCCGTAACGGTGGGCGAAGGCGTCCTGGTCGGCGAACCGACCGACGAAACCGTCCGGTCCGATGACCCGACTGACGACGATCTCGATGGTCCGACCGGTTGGCCCGATCACCGCTCCAACTACTCGGTGGACTTCGGTTTCTATCGACTCACCCTGGGTAACCAGGTTTGGTTCGATGCCGATGGCGACGGGCTCGTGTCGCCCGACGAAACCGGTATCAACGACGTGACCGTAGAGCTTTACGAGGTCGATGAAGCAGGCGATCTCGTACTGATCGCCACAACCCAAACCGGCTCGGTCGATGGCGCCGACGGCATCTACTCCTTCGATGGACTCACCAACGGCGCGGAGTATGTGGTGGTCATTCCGGCCGAGGAACTCGCAGAAGGCGGCCCCTTGTACGGCGCCTATTCGAGCCCCGACCCAGCCACTGGATCACCCGATCCCGATGGCGATGAGGAACTCCCTGCTGATGGCATCGACAACGATGACAACGGCGCAGACCCCGCCAGCGATGAACCCGCCGATGTTGCATCGTTGCCGGTGACCCTCATGATCGGTGACGAACCGATCACCGAAGATCCTGCGGCCGAGAATCCGCCAACCGTGCCCGCGGACACAACCGTGGATGAGAACGGCAACCTTACGGTCGACTTCGGCTTTGTCGGACTGAGCATCGGTAACACCGTCTGGCTCGATCTCGACGAAGACGGCAGCCAGGGTGTGCTGGAACCAGGCGTGGAAAGCGTCGTCGTAGAACTGTGGGCGACCGACCTCGACGGCAATCCCGTTGGCGATGAACCCTTGTTCACCACGACAACCGACGAGACCGGCAACTACCTCTTTGTCGGGCTGGAGCCAGGCGACTATGTCGTGCGGATTCCGGCGGACAACTTTGGTCCCGACGCACCGCTGGAGGGGGTCATCTCGACGCCCGGCAACGGGGTGACCGCTCCCGACCCTGACGACGATGTCGACTCGGTCGACGACGGTAATCCGGCTCCCGAAGATGGTTGGGTTCAATCGGCGCCGGTCACCATCGATTTCGGCACCGAACCCGAGGGCGAATCTGGCACCGACCCCGCCGGCTTTGCGCCCAATGCTTCCAACTTCACCGTCGACTTCGGTTTCGTGCCGACGCCGCCGATGAGTCTCGGAAATATCGTGTGGGTCGACACGGATAACTCTGGCATCCTCGACCCGACCGAGACCGGCGCCGCCGGCGTGACGGTCGAGCTCTGGCCCGCCGATGAAACGGGCGAGCCGTCGGGCACCAGCCCGGTCGCCATCGCGACGACCGACGACGACGGGTACTACCTGTTCACCGACCTGGTACCTGGCGAGTACGTCGTGGTGGTTCCGGCCAGCAACTTCGACGAAGAAACCGACCCGCTGTTCGGATTCTCGAGCTCGTCGGCCGCCCCGCCGACCGACCCCGACGACGATGTCGACCTCGACGACGATGGTGTCGACCCCGGGGTGCTCGGCGACGATGTTCAGTCGCTACCGATCATGCTGTATCCGACCCTCGAGCCGAGCGAAACCGACTTGGGTAGCGAAGAACATGGCTCGGTTGGTGATGATCCGATCGCCGACATCGACTCGAACCTCACGGTCGACTTTGGTTTCTACCCGTTGAGCTTGGGTAACCAAGTCTTCGCTGACACCGACAACTCCGGAACCATGGATCCGGGTGAACCGGGCATCGCCGATGTCTTGTTGCATCTGGTGGACGCCGAGGGCAACGTCATTTCCTCGACGACGACCGATGCCGACGGCATGTACCTGTTCTCCGGATTCCCCGAAGGCGACTATCAGGTAGTGGTCGACGAATCGAACTTTGTCGACGGCGCTCCGCTGGCGTCGACCTACTCGTCGACCGGAAACGACGAAGTCGATAGCGGGGGCAATCCGACTGCACCCGATCCGGACGAGACGGTCCTAGATAGCGATGACAACGGTCAACCTTCCGACGGCCACAACTCTGCGGTATGGACCGAATCGATCACCCTCAGTGTCGGCACCGAACCCATCAGCGGGGTCGAGTCCGACCTGGCACCTGGCTTCGAGGACATCTTCGATGCCAACAGCGACCTCACCGTCGACCTCGGCTTCTACAACGCAACACTCACCACCGTGTTGTGGATCGACGACAACAACGACGGAGTCGCCGGACTCGATGAAGAACCGCTTCCAGGCGTCATCGTCAACCTTCTCGACGAAGCCGGCAATGTGGTGGCCACCACCACATCGAACGACGACGGCACGATCGTCTTTGAAGGATTGCCGGAAGGTACGTACCGACTCGAGATTGTCGCCGAAAACTTTGCTCCGGGTGGTGCACTCGACGGGTATGTCTCGACGACCGGTCGCGAAGGTTCCGACGCTGGAAACGACCCCGATACTCCCGGTGAAGCCGTGATCAGTGACCCGTTTGACCTGACCGCTTGTGGTTGCCCAACAACCAACATTTTCGGAGGAGCGGCCGATGCTGTGTTCGGCTTCATCACCGGAACGAGCGTTGGTGACTTGGTGTGGAGCGACACCGACGGCGACGGTGTGCAAGATCCGGGTGAGCCTGGCTTGGCAAACGTGACCGTGAACCTGCTCACACCCGACGGCGACATTGTCACGAGCACCACAACCGGCACCGACGGTTCGTACGTCTTCGATGCGATTCCGCCCGGTGAGTACATGCTCGACTTTGAGCAACCGTCTGGTTACACCGGGTCGCCAGCAGGCGTAGGCTCGGATCCGAGCGTTGATTCCGATGCGAATCCAAGCACCGGACGCACGCCGCCGTTCCTCGTGACCGCCAGCGCTCCGTCGACCGAGATCGATGCCGGTTTCGTCCCGGTAGCTGCGCCATCGACCCCATCGGGTCCGCTGGCCTTCTCGGGTAGCGACTCCCGCTCACTGCTCGGACTAGGAGCGATACTGGTGCTGCTCGGAATGACGATGGTCGCTGTAGTCCGCAGACGGCGACTCACCTAGTAGTCCGACCAAAACCTCCGTACCGGGAGCGACGGCCGCGCCTATAGGCGCGCTTATCGCTCCTGGTACAGGTTTGGGTGGTTGGGTTGGCCGACGATTACCGTCGGTCCATGGATCTCCTCAGAGTCTTTTGTGCAGTTCTCGCCTTCGTCCTCATTGCCGTGGCGTGCGGCGGCAGCGACTCAGCTGAACCCGCTTCGACCACTGCTGCAGAGGCTGCCACCACCGAGGCGCCGGTCGAGACGACACCGCCCGCAACCGAAGCGCCCGCCGCCACCGAGCCTCCCGTGACCGAGGCGCCAGCAACCACCGCAGCACCCGAACCAGCCGGAACGACCCCCGACTATGACTTCTCGGCCGTCGGCCCAATCGTGCAAACCTTTGTCGACGACAACGAGCTGAACGGGGCGGGCCTGATCGTGGTGCACAAAGACCACGGCGTTATCCATCACGAACAATGGGGCGAGTTCACCGAAGACCGAATCTCGTTGGTCGCATCGTCGTCAAAGATGGTCACCGCAGGGGTGTTGCTGCACCTTCAAGATGAAGGCCTGCTCGATATCGATGCCCCGATCGCCGAAACGGTCGAGTGGGGATCAGCGAACCCGGAAATAACCACTGCGCAACTTCTTTCGAACAGTTCGGGGCTACTCGGCTTGTTCACGGGCATCAACGTGCCGTCGTACCTGTGCCAGTACGACTACACGTCCGATCTGCAAGAGTGCGCCGAACAGATCTTCACCACCCCCGATGACGACGCCGACATCATCGCCCCCGACACCGCCTTCGACTACGGCGGGGCCCAGTGGCAAATCGCCGGAGCGGTGGCCGAAGTGGCCTCGGGTAAGAGCTGGGACGACCTGATCACCGAGATCTACTCCGACCCGTGCGAACTCGAAACCTTGGCGTTTAACAACCACTTCGGTCAGCTCGGCTCCTCGGGCTTTGACTACCCCACCGACTTTACCGGCGACCCGGCCGAGCTTGCCGAGACCACCAACCCGAACATGGAAGGTGGGATGTACACCACCACATCGGACTACGCGAAGCTGATGTTGATGCATCTGCGAGGCGGCATGTGCGGCGACGAACAGGTGCTCTCTCAAGAAGCGCTCGACCTCGTACACGCCGACCGAGTAGCCGAGGTCTATGACGGCCAAGCCTTCGATGCCGGTACCGGCTACGGCATGGGCTGGTGGGTCGACCGGGCTACCGGACGCCTTACCGACGGCGGCGCCTACGGCTCGCACCCATGGCTCGACCTCGAAGATGGGTACGGGGCGTTCTTGGTGATCGAGGCCAGCTCGGCCCTGGGTAACCAACTCGGTGGTCTGCTCTACGACGTCGTCGAAGCCGAAGCTACCAAGTAGGCCGTGACCGAACTCGCCCGCCACCTCCGCAACGCTACCGACCGGCTGCTGGCGCTCGGCGACACCGACGATCCCGAAGTCTTTGAACACCTGATCGACCAGACCTCACTGTGGCTGGCCTGGGAAACCTTGCACGCCGACCCGAATCGGCCGATGTTTCATCGCCATAACGACCACGTGAGTCAGTGGGGCGGTCCCAACAACGACAACATCTATATCCACGCTCGTATCGACCCCAACCGGCGCTACGTGGTGCGGGGCAAGATGCACAGCTGCGACCAGTTCATCCTTGCTGTTCGGGCCGGGTTCATGCACCAGGCCCAGTGGGGAACGGTCGCCCAGATGAGCGCATCGGACCTCGGCGTTGGGCCCGGCGACGAGTTCGAGATGCACTTCGGCGGCACCGACGAAACCAAGCACCCCGATGCCATCGAGATGCCACCCACCGCGGTGATGATTTCGGTGCGCCAGTACTACTACGAGTGGAAACCCGAAGAGCCTGCGGTATTCACGATCGAATGCCTCGACCCCGAACCGGCCGAACCAATCGATGTGGCCACGCTGGGCAGCCGACTCGACGCATCGGTGAGCCAGATCGAAGATTCGATCAGCTACTGGCACGACTATTTGGCCAACAACCGGGCCGACCGGGTCGACAACACCTTCGATCAGCGCACCGTGGCGGTCGACGACGAGGCGGGCAAGGGCTTGTCGAACGCTCGGTATGAGTTCTGCTTCTGGGATCTCGAACCCGACCAGGCGTTGATCGTCGACTTCGACGAACCGGCGGCCGACTACTGGTCGGCGCATCTGTACAACATGAAGATGTTTGAGCCCACCGACCCCTACGGCGCGATCACCAGCCGCAACCACCGCCAGGCCAAGGTGGTCGACGGCAAGGTCCGAGTCGTGGTGTCGGCTATCGATCCGGGCGAGGCCAACTGGCTCGATACGACCGGGCGCCGCAACGGACTCTGCACGGTCCGGTGGTTTTGGCCGACCAGCGAAGCCCGCCCTGGGTTCACCACCCAGGTTGTGCCGGTGGCCGAAGTCGAGCTGGTCACCCCGGTGTCGCCCGAGGAACGGGCCGCCGAACTCGCCGCCCGCCAAGCCCATTGGCGTTGGCGCTTCCGCAGCTGATGGGCGGCCGATGACCTGGCGACCCGGCCCCCAGGCCGACTGGGTTCGGGCAGCCAACCGAGGCGAACTGCCGGAGTTTGCCCCATCCCCCGAACCCTTCGACGCCCACACCCTCCTCGCCAAACTGAATCAGGTGTCAGACACCCGATTCAGTTTGGGGGATGCCGATTGGGTCGAACCGTTGGAGGTCGTGTGTTCGGCGCTCGAGGACGAAGCCGACCTCACACCGCTTGGCCGATGGGCCACCCAGCGCTACCTCGAGCGTCTGTTGTCGGTACGGCTACAACTCGACGATGCCTCGGCCGACCTCGACCCGATCGAGGCACCGATCATCGTGGTGGGCTTACCCCGTAGTGGCACCACCGTCGTGCACCGGATGCTGGCCGCCGACCCGACGCTTCGGGCGCCTCAAGGGTGGGAGCTGCTGATGCCCGTGCCCGCGCCCACCCCCGAAACCTTCGACACCGACCCGCGCATCGAACAGATGGCCACCGAGCTCGTGTTTCCGCAGTCGGTGGCCCAAGGACTCAACACGATCCATTCCTATTCGGCCCGCATGCCCAAGGAGTGTCTGTCGGC